>CALQSQ010000075.1 GCA_943333275.1 Akkermansia muciniphila | reverse complement strand
GGCAGCGGCAGCGGCAGCGGCAGCGGCAGCGGCAGCGGCAGCGGCAGCGGCAGCGGCAGCGGCAGCGGCAGCGGCAGCGGCAGCGGCAGCGGCAGCGGCGGCGGCAGCGGCGGCGGGGGCCGGGCGCGGGTGCGCAGGGCGTGGAAAAAAATCATGACGTGACCGCAGCAGGGACAGAGGATTTCTGCCTTGTCGGGGAGAGACAGCACCACATCGCCCGCCCGCAGGAGCTGACGCACCCGGGCATAACGTTCCCGGGCCGCCGGACTGAGCCAGCCGTAGTGCCGCACCCGGGTGAACCCGCGCGGCAGGACATGTTGCAAAAACCGGCGCAGGAACTCCTCGCCGGTCAGGGTCGTGATCCGCTCCTGGCGGCTTTCCCGGTCGGTCCAGCGGAAGCTGACGTTCTTCTCATCCACCGCCGTGATCCGCGAGGCGTCCATGGCGGTCTTTTGCACATATCGCGCGACATACTCAAAGGCCTTGGCCCCGCTGCCGACTTCCCGCGCATCGGCGTTCCAGGGTTTGGTCCATGCTTTGTGAGGAAGTGTCAGGTAGAGTTTGAAGTCGGCGGCTTTCAGGGCGTTGCGGAACCGGTTGCGCATCCGCACGGCCAGTGGTTTGGCGGGGACGAGGATGTTGGGATGACGGGGACGCATCCATCCGGTTTTGGTCAGGGCCCCGCCGGGGACCAGACCCCCTCACTCCCCGATTCCGATCCCCAATCCAACGCCACCCTGAAAAAGCAAATTCCTATCAGACGGACGGAGCGCCTCCGATTGCGAACTGGCACTTGGAACATTTCGGCAGCAACGCCAACAACGAGGAGATTCGGGGCGACCAGGCCGATCCTGATTCCGACGGCACGGTGAATCTTCTGGAATACGCCTTCGGCCTCGATCCGCTGATGGTTTCGACCGAAGGAATTCCCGTCGCCGACATCTCAGCAAACCATCTCAGACTGCGGGTGCAGAAAAACCCCTCCGCCACCGATGTGACTTTCCTTGTGCAGGTCAATGCGGACCTCTCGGATTCCCCAGGGTGGACAACCGATGGACTCACCCTCCTGGAGGACACCCCGACGCTGCTGGAGGTTCAAGACAACGTCTCGATTGATAATGCGGAGTTTCGTTTCCTCCGCGTCAAGGTCACCCGCCCTTAGAGGGGACACCCGCCTTCCTTTGCCGGATTTGTGGAGAATTGTTAAGCATTGGTAAAACTGCTTCCCAACCGCTGACCAGCAGGGAACATTGCCAAACCATCAATGTCCTTTCCCTCCATGTCCCCGCCATCCACCCAACCTCCCCCCGGTGATTCCGAATCGCCGGCGCGGTTGCTGGTGATTGATGATGACCGGAAACTCTGCCGGCTGATTGCCGATTATCTGGACCCGATGGGCTACGCGGTGACTTCGGTGCATACCGGGCCGGAGGGCGTGACGATGGCACTGCTGGGAAATTGGCAGGCGGTGATTCTGGATTTGATGCTGCCGGGCATGGATGGATTTGAAGTGCTGAAGCGGATTCGGACCAAGAGCAATGTGCCGGTGCTGATGCTCACGGCCCGGGGCGATGAGGCGGATCGGATTGTGGGATTGGAAATTGGGGCGGATGATTATTTGCCAAAGACCTTTTCGACCCGCGAACTTCTGGCCCGACTGCGGGCGGTGACCCGGCGGGCGGGGCGGGGCGACGTGGCATCGGATGGTCAGCCCGCGCTGAAGGTGCTGAAAGTAGGTGATCTGGAAATTTCCCCGGAAAGGCGGGAGGCGCATCTCGCTGGCAAGGAACTCACGCTGACGCCGGTCGAGTTCGATCTGTTGCTCAGTCTGGCCAAGGCGCGCGGGCGGGTGAAATCCAGGGAACA
The DNA here is from genome assembly GCA_943333275.1 of Akkermansia muciniphila. Classification (GTDB taxonomy): domain Bacteria; phylum Verrucomicrobiota; class Verrucomicrobiia; order Verrucomicrobiales; family V1-33; genus JAGNEJ01. The sequence goes on along the minus strand of CALQSQ010000075.1, from coordinate 27,527 downwards.
GCTTTTGGAGGAAATTCGCGATCGCGAGTATGAGGTTTTCGACCGCAGCGTGGATGTGCATATTTCGCTGCTCCGGAAAAAACTCGGGGATGATCCCAAGAATCCCAAATTCATCCGCACCCTGCGCGCCGCCGGATACATGCTGATCCTTCCCCCCGCGAATCGTCCATGAATCCCTCCCCAACACCACGGACCAGCCGCAAGCGGCGATGGTTCATCCCGATGTATGCGAAGGTGCTGCTGCTGTTTTTCCTGAACATTCTGGTCGTGGCGGGCGGCCTGTTCTGGCTGCTGCGCAGCACCTATGATCTGGACCGCCATCTCCTTCTCGACCGTGCCGCCCGGGAGCGCGTGATGCGACTGGGGGAGAGCGTTCGCAAGGAAATGCAGAACAAGCCCCGCGAAAGCTGGGGCGCGACCCTTCAGCAACTGGGAGCGGACCATCAGGTGACGCTGGCGCTGTATGGCAGGGAGAACCTCGTGCTCGCGGGTGCCACGCTGGATCTGCCTGCACAAATTCGCGAAATACTGCCGCGAAATGACCGACGGCCCCGACCCGGCCCGGGCCCACCCCGATTTGATGAGGAGGACCCGCTGGAGGCCCCGCCGGGTCCGCGCCCCAATCCTCCGGCGAACGCTGCGGAGGCCGCAGGCTCCATCCGGGGAGTGGAAGCTTTGGAGGCGGGTGGTGCCTATTGGATCGTGCTGCGCCTGCCACCCATTCCACCTCAGGGACCACCTGAACGACCCGGGCCGGTGCTGGTTGGGCGGATCGGAGCGCTGGGGGAATCAGCGCTGCTGTTCAATCCGAAGCCGTGGTATTTCGCGGGACTCGGCGCGCTGCTGGTTTCGTCGCTGTTATGGTTTCCACTAGTGCGCAATCTCACCAACACTCTTGGGCAGATGAAACACGCCACCGCACAAATTGCCGGGGGAAATTTCAACATCCTTGTCAACGAACAGCGCCACGACGAACTCGGGGACCTGGGAGCCTCCATCAATGCGATGAGCGAACGACTTTCCGGTTTTGTGCACGGTCAGAAGCGTTTCCTTGGGGACATCGCCCATGAGTTGTGCTCTCCGCTCGCACGCATGGAAATGGCGCTGGGGATTCTGGAACAAAAGGTGCCCGATGACCTTCAGTCACGGCTGGGGGATGTGCGGGAGGAAGTGCGGGAAATGAGCGAACTGGTCAGTGAGCTACTTTCCTTTGCCAAGGCCGGATTCGACGGGGTGAATTCGCTGCGGGAGGTCGTGTCGCTTGGCAGTGTGGTCCAGTCGGCAATCGCCCGGGAGGCGCCCGGGGCTGATGTGCGGGTGGATTTGTTGGAATTGACGGAAGTCGTGGCTGTGCCCTCCCTGCTGGGGCGGGCGCTGGGGAATCTGCTACGAAATGCGGTCCGCTATGCGGGAAGTTTTGGGGCGATTGAAATCAGTGCGCAATGCAGCGGAGACATGGTGGAAATCTCCGTGGCTGATCAGGGTCCGGGCGTGCCGGAGGAGGATTTACCAAAGCTGTTCGATCCCTTTTTCCGATCCGATCCCTCGCGCACCAGGGAAACAGGCGGCGTCGGACTCGGCCTGGCCATTGTCAAAGCCTGCGTAGATGCCTGTGGCGGAAGCGTCACCGCCGCCAACCAACCGGAAGGGGGTCTGGTGGTCACCATTTCACTTCAGGCCGCCTCGGACCCAAAGAGTGGCGATGCCGCCTGATGGGACAGGCGGCGCGAACCACGCCCTTCGCCGATACTTTTCTCCCCACTCTTCCCCTTGACCCCGGCTGTCGGTCCCGTATTCTCGCGGCCTTATGTTACAAGCAGGTATCGTTGGTCTTCCGAATGTGGGTAAATCCACGCTTTTTAACGCCGTGACGCGCTCACGCAAGGCGGAGGCGGCGAATTATCCGTTCTGCACGATCGATCCGAATCAGGGAGTCGTGCTGGTTCCGGATGAGCGTCTGGAGGAGCTTTCCAAAATCACGAAATCTCAAAAGCTCGTGCCCGCGGCCATTGAATTCGTGGACATTGCCGGACTCGTCAAGGGTGCCAGCAAGGGCGAGGGTCTGGGCAATCAATTTCTGAGCCACATCCGTGAGGTCGATGCGATCGTCCAGGTGGTGCGTTGTTTTGAAAACGAGGACATTCACCATGTCAGCGGCAACATCGACCCCATCCGTGACATCGAAGTCATCAATACCGAACTCATCCTCGCGGACATCACCAGCGTGGAAAAACGCCGCGAGCGCAATGAGAAGAAGGCCAAGGGCGGCGACAAGGAAGCCAAGGCCGAGAATGAAATCTGCGATAAACTGCTCCCCCACCTCAACGAAGGCAAACCGGCGCTTACGCTGGAACTCAGCGAGGCCGAGGGCAAGATCATGAAGGGCTTTTTCCTGCTCAGTTCCAAGCCGACGATCTTTGCCTGCAACGTCTCGGAGGAGGAACTGGCGGCCGCACTGGCGGATCCGGATTCCCACCCGCATGTCAAAGCCGTGCGAAAGTACGCCGAGGAGCATCATGGCTCCAGCGCCTGCGTCATCAGCGCGGCCATTGAGCAGGAGATGGCGGACCTGCCGCCGGAGGATGCCGCAGAATATCTGAGCAGTCTGGGGGCGACGGAGAGCGGGGTTTCCAATCTGATCCGCGCGGTTTATGCGCTGCTGGGATTACGGACCTATCTTACCACGGGTGAGAAGGAAACACGCGCGTGGACGTTTACGCAGGGGATGAAATGCCCGGCCTGTGCCGGCGTGATTCACAGTGATTTCGAGCGTGGATTCATCGCCGGTGAAATTGTCGCCTACAAGGACCTCATCGCCGCCGGAAGTTTTGCCAAAGCCCGCGAGCAGGGCAAGCTGCGCATCGAGGGCAAGGAATACGTCGTGCAGGACGGCGATGTCGTTGACTGGCGCTTCAACGTCTAGGGCTTTGCCGTAGCATTCGCGACTGAGCGGTGAGCTGTTCCGAATGTGAGACCGCCGTCGCCAAGAGCGGGCTTTCCCCCCACCGGACAACACATCCGGCGGAACCTGGGAGCGGCGGCCACGCCCACTTTGTTGGCAGCCTCCGATCCCTCGGGTTTATAAGGAAAGTCGCACTTGGCGACGGCGGTCAGGAATTTTCTCTTTCGTCGTCAGGAACCTGACAAAAAATCGCCCTGCCGTCGATGAAAAATGGGGCGTTGACTGCAAATTTTTCGTCACATCACCGCGCTTGCTTCCGAGGATTATTTCCATCCAAAAAACAAAGCGGTGACTGCCGGTCAGGGACAGTCACCGCTGCGTGGTGCGGGGGCCTTCCGACCGGGGCCGCTATGGGGAAAACTGTTTGATTTCCGTAATGCGGTAGCTGTAGAAGTAATCCAGGCGTTTCTTCATGTCGGAGAACACGGAGGGATCCTTCAGGTAGTTGATCTTTTGCAGATTGGGGTTGGTCATGTCCAGCGCGCGTTCAACGATCGCGGAACCGCGGGATTCACTGGTCACGAGGTCCAGATCCGGATCAAACTTGTTCACCGGAGTGCTGCGGGCCTTCTGGAGGGTTTGCACCGTGAAGTGAACCTTGAACACATTCGAACGCGTCGTCAGGCGGGGGTAGAGGTTGGCGTAGGTGGATTCCTTGGTGTTGTCGCCGGTGAGGCGGTGTCCCAGGGGGATGTCCTTGATGGCGGTTTTCTTGCTGTCGGGGGAGGTGCCTCCCCAAGTGCGTGCTTCATCATTCGACTTATTAATCCCCATCCAGAAATTCCGCATCAACTGGAAGGGATTGTCGTCGGCTTTGAGTCTGGGAGCGCCCGTATGGTTGATGCTTTCAGGGATCATCCAAAGTTCACAGATTTCCGAGGCGGTGCGGAAAACACGGGGAGGTTGACCGCCGACCGGGGCGAACTCGCCGGATCCGGAGAATTTGCGATCAAACTGCCAGAGGGTGGCTTCGGCATCGATGAATTTGCGCCAGGTGGATTTGGGTTCGGGAGTTCCGGTGACGTTGTCTGTTCCGGCGTAAGCGGCATCCTTGGTCTTGTAGACACTGGCGGCGCCAGTGGGGATGGCGAGAATGCGTTCAGCCTTGAGCAGGGCATGCAGGGCGGTGCTGCGGTGGATGTACTCGAAGGGCATGATCTTGTAGTTCATGTTGATCTTGCCCTTGGTGGAGAAGGTGTCGCTGAGCGCGTAGGGTTGCACGACGGGCATCCAGAAGAGATCAAGCAGCAGGTGATCCCTTGGGTTGTCGGTATTGAGTGCGCCACCAAAATGGCGGTTGTCCCACTCGTTGTTGCTGGGCGAGTTGGTGGCACCGGGGTTGCCGCCGAAGGCATCAGGGCGGAAGAGCAGGCTCTGCCAGTAGGTGTTGGTGAGGGCACCGGAGGAAATGGAGCCCAACGCCACGGGACTTCTAACAATCCGGTTTGGGGTGGAAGCTGTGGCGTTGATGCCTGTGGCTGTCGTGCTGGCGGCCTTCATGTTGGGCGTAGGATCACCGAGGTCAGGCGTGCCGATGGTGCCGAAGTAGGGAATCCGTGCGGTATTCTGAGCGTCACCCGACTGGGTGAAGAAGGTGCGCAGGTCGCCTTCATCCGCCCGGCCAGCATAGGAACCATCCGGACCGGCGCCGATTCCGTTGTCGAAGTCGCCGGTGATGGCGGGATCCATGGAACCACGGGCTTTCCGCTGGAGGGGATCCAGATGGGGGAACCAGTCTTCGTAGGGGAGTGGGAAGTCAAAGACCGCGTTGGAGGGCAGTTCATATTGCGTTCCGGTGATGGGTGCGGAGGGGTGGGTGCGCTTCAGAGGCATGGCCCCGCCGGCGGTTCCTGAGAAAGCCCCCTGAGTGGGATCATAAGCATCGTAAGCATACTGCCCATTTCCAAATTGCTTGGTGGGGAGGAAGGAATTCCATTTCCCACTGAATCCGCTGGGTCCACCACCGTCGGTAAGGCTGTAACCATCGTAACCATTGGCGGCACCGATGACCCGGCGGGAATTGAGCGTGCGGTAATCGCCGTGGGGGATGAACATGGAGTGCACGGAGGCATTCTCGAAGTTGGTGGGGTTAAAGACGCCGCTATACATGGCGGCCACCTGCTGGGCGAGCGTTTTAGAGGAGGTTGAGACGGGCAACGCGAATTTAATCGACGTGTAGGGTTTCCCAAAATGGAAGTAAAAGGCCTGCACGAGGTTGTTCACATCCGTGTTGGCGCGGGCGTCGAAGGCCATGATGCGCCAGAGGTATTTATTCCAATCCGTGAATTCATTGGGCTTGGCGGGATCCTGTTTGAACTCCAGCGTGGGAGGTGAACCAGCGATGGCAAATGGCTTGAATCGGATCAAATTCGAGGTGGCGGCTGGGTCAGGAGTCGAGTAAGCGCGAATCCCCTGAACGCCGCCCCAGTTGGGAACGTTTTTCGGCCAGAGCTTCGTGGAATCCGAGGAGGAAGCGCGTTCCACGGTGAGCTTGCGGTTGGCGCTGAGCAGCTTACCGGCAGCATCAGCGGAATTGTCATTGAGGTAGAGCGAGGGACACTGCTGGGCAGTGGAGGTTTGGGCACCGCCGGGGTCACCGCCTCCGAGGAACACCGAGGCATTGGGCACGATGCCTGCAAAGCCCTGGGAAGGGCAGGAACCCTCCACCACGATACCCATCTCGTAGACACTGGCCCCTTCGACAAATTTACCGGCACTATCCTTGGCAGCGGCCTGGAAATCACCTGCGGCATTGGCAGGGACGGCCACGCCGTTTTTCACTTCCATGACTTTTTGCACCACCCAGTGCATGCGGATCGGAGCGAAGGTGCGGCCGGAGCCCTTGGGATCGGGTTGGGTAACAGCGCACCAGGTGGTCTGGTGAGGGCCAGAGCCGGCGCAGCCACAGAAGCCGGTGATCTGACCAGGGAAGACATTCGTTCCGCCTCCTGCGGTGCCATAGCGCTGGCCGGGGTCGAGGAGCGGATCGGCGAGGTTGGTATTGCGGATGTAGTCAATAATGCCGAGCATGATATTGTCGCGGTCGCTGTAAATGGTGTTACCCGCATTGGCTTTGTACTTGCTGAGGAAGGTAGCCTTGCCGGGCACGCCGGGGAATTTTCCGACGGCCGTGCTGGTGGCCAGTTTGAGGTATTCCCAAAGGGTGAAGTTCTGGCCGCCCGCTGTGCTGCGGAGTTCCGCATGACGTGAGCTCGGATCCCCGCGCAGCACGCAGTAGGAATTGGTGGGACTCAGCTGGGTGGTGAGGCCGATGATACTGTCAAAGGCGGTGTATTTTCCACCAAGGGCACCCGTGGTGGTGCCGGCAATGGCGGGAACGGTTTGATCCAGCGGCCAGAGGCAAATGCGCGGGTGGCCGAAGACGCTGACTTCCGGGGCGGTGCTGCGGGCGGTGAGGAGGAAAGAATTCCGTGAGACACGCGTCTGGAATTGTTCCTCGGTCAGAGGTGGGGCGTAAGGACTGGGCGTCTTGGAACTGGCGGCGGCGGTTTCGGACCAGGTGTAACGGTTGACGTCTGTGAGGGATTTTTTCTTGCCACGGAAGAGCATTTCGTCCGCAGAGGTGTAGAGATGGTCCTCCGGGTTGTTGACGGTCCCAGTGTCGAAGGAATCGATCTTGTCGGTGGCATCGCTGAGCACCGCGCGGCGGATTTTGCCGGCGGCATCCCCGGCACCCAGTCCGCCGACGGTTCCCGCCGTTTTCGTGGCACCGGAAGCCGTGCGGTCCGAGATGAAGGGGGCCAGGTCCCAGATAAACCGCAGTTCGGAAGCCTTGAGACGGCCCGCTTTTTTGTTCACCTGGTTGGCGATCCCGCCTTCACATTCGTAGTCGCCGGAGGCAGTCTGGGTTGTGTCCCCTTTTGGATAGTAGCGTTTATTGGGGAAAAGCACCGAACTCAGACAGACTCCGGCGGGGTGACCGGGATACCGCTGGAACTCATTGGAGGCTGGCTGGCAGTTGGCGTAGAAGCGCTCCTCGGGGGTGTCACAACGGGGGGTGTCCCAGAAGACGCCTTCGGAAGCCGTGTTGATGTTAATTTTGCAGGACTCGTCATCCGCCCAGAAGGCGATGCGGCCGACAATCGGGTTGTCGGTGGTGGGAGTGCCGCCGGTGCCTCCCGTGGCCGGGGCGACGAACTCGTTGTTATCATTCAGGTAACCCACCGTGCCATCCTGCAGGGTGTAGAGCCAGCGCACGGGCATGGGGAGGGAGGATTTTTCCGAATCAACCGAGGCACCGAGACGACGATTTACATCCTCATAAAAGAAGCCTTCTGCGGTGGGGGCTAATGGATCATCCGGAGCTCGGCCTTTTTTGTAGGCGGCTGGATCTACGATCGGGTAGAGGGCGGTGCCGAGATTGGAAATGGTGGTGTCGGAGGCGCCGGAGCCGACGGAGTTGTTGGTTTTGAAAATGGGTTTGTTGATGTCCACCCAGACCGGATTCTCGACGTTGGGACGGGTTGCGGAGCCGGACTTGTTCCAATTCTGGCTGAGGTCTTCCTGGAGCATGGAGTCCTCGCTGGCGTTGCCGTCCGCGACCATTTGCTTGGCGGAGTAGAGTTTGAAAATCGGGCCGTTGTTGCCTGTTTTGTCAAAGGTCCGGATCATACCCGGCTGGCTGGTCCAGAGGGCGTTGGCATTGACGTTGGCGTTGGTGGGGGCGGTGGCTTCGCGAATCTGGGCGATGGCGAGGTTGATGGCGGTATCGCGGAGCGAGTAACTGCGCAGGATCTCAGAGTTCACCTTGGCGGAGACGGCTTCACTCTTGCTCATTTCGAAGAAGGAGAGCACGAGCACGGACATCAGAACGATGACCGCAAGCACGGTGATAATGGCAACCCCACGCTGCCTGCTGGACAGACGCCGACGGGGTTTGATCGATTTCCGAGCGGGTGAGTCTGAAACGATGTTTGTTTTCATGGTGGTGGGATATCCAAATGGGGTGAAAGCTGGTGCAACGTAATTACAGGGACAATACAAGATTTACATTATAAATACACTCCCTGTCAATCATCTTGTGGGAAAATTTCGGGAAAGTTTGTCGAAAATGGGGCTTTTTGTCGAGTTATTTTCCAAATAGCGGGGAAATATCGCCCGGGTAGTGGACGATCGTATCGGCCCCGGCCTCCTGAAGTTCCTGCCCGGGACGAAATCCCCAGGTGACTCCCACGGTCTTCATGCCTGCCGCCAGTCCGGTGCGAATGTCCGTGGAGGTGTCGCCAATAAAAGCGATTTGCTCCGGCGGCAACTGCAGGGTGGAGGAGATCTCCCAGGCTCCCGCGGGATCGGGCTTGCGCGGAACGTGATCCCGCTGGCCAAGCACGACGGTGAACGGCTGCTGCGGGAAAAAATGCTCGACGCAGAGGGCGGTGAAGTGCTGTGGCTTGTTGGAGAGCACGGCGAGGGGGACTCCGGCGGATCGGAGTTCGTCCAACAATTCCATGATGCCCGCATACGGGGCGGTGGCCCGGCTCCAGTTGGCTCCATAGGCGGCACGATACAACTCGGTGGCCCGCTGGACGGTCGGCGCGTCCTCCCTCGCTTCGGCAGGCAGCGCCCGGGCGATGAGAGTATGGACGCCATCGCCAATGAAATACCGGTAGGCGTCGAGGCCGTGTTCCGGGAAGGCCAGCGCCGCGAGCGCTTCGTTCATGGAGTCGGCGAGATCCTGCAGCGAATCGATGAGGGTTCCGTCGAGATCGAAAATGGCGGCTGCAAGCATGGGTGCTCTTTAAGACAGGGGGGAAATTTCCTGATAATGCAAAGCCCACTCCCGCATGAAGCGAACGCGCTCCGGGACAATGCGGTAAATGATCAGTTCGGGATTGTCCGGTGTGCCGAGGTAGCTGCGGAGCAGGGGATTCTCCTCCCAGATGGAAGCGAGCACGGCGGGGTCGGCGACGATTTCGGCCCGGCCGGTGATGCGCACCTGGTCGTGCTGGTCGGAAAGGTAGCAGAGTTCGACCTGCGGCTGCCGGGCGATTTCGGCAGTTTTGCCGTAGGAACGGAGGTTCGCTATATAAATAGTGAATCCTTCCACCCGCACGGGAGAGACGGGGCGGACGCGGGGCTGGGTTCCGTCCACGGTGGCGAGGAAGGGAAATTTCGCGGAGGCGATGACTTCCCGTGCCACTCTGGGGAGGTCTGCGGGATCGACGGGAAGGGGGCGGGGAGGCATGGCGGTTTTTGGGGAGGTTCAGCGTGGTTGGGCGGGGTTGCCGTAGTGCATTTGCACCACCACTCCTCCCCCGAAGGGAGCATCGTAACGCGGGGCAATCTCCACGTGCGGAAAGAGATACGACTCCGCCTGACGCCTCGCCGCGCGGGACTGGAGCCGCCGCACCGTCGTGAGCGCGCCGAGGCTCAGGAACATGGTGCCAAGCACCCCGCCCAGAATCATGTACTGCCGGCTCCGCGCAGCGCGGCGACCAGCCTCAAGAATGGGCCGCACCCGACCAAAGCCCGCAATGATCTCATCCACCGCAGCAGTCACTTGATCGGTGGGTTTCCCGGCAGAAACCTGGTTGGCGGCATCGGAGGCGGCCTCCAAAATGCCCTGAATGGTCCGATCCTGCAGCGAACGCTGGTCGTCCTGCTGCCAGATCAGGCCGATGGCCGGGGAGGTTGCCCCGCCACCTTTATCAAACACCACCACCGCTCCCTGCTTCCCCTCCAGCCATTTTCTACCCAGTCTCCAGGCGCGCTGCCGGGCCTCCTCACCATATACGAACGTGTAGGTCGCCACATAGACATGAAAGTCATCAGACTTTTGGAAATTTCCAATCTTGGCGGCAAGTTCCTTGTGCTGCCCGGGGCTGAAAATTTCCGCATTATCCATGATCCCATCCTTCGGGGCGGGCGGCATTTCTTCATACACTGCCACCGATGGGGTTTTCAGGGGGTCCGGGGCGACAATCTCCTGGGCATTCAGCGAGGCCATTCCCAGACTGCAGGCCGTCACGATCCACCTGGCGGTGGGGACATGCGTGAGGGATGCGGAAAAAGAAAACATGGGAGCGAAGGGGAAGCAGACTAAGCCGGAGGAAATTTCTCCGCAACTACGAACCGCTGCACAGCATCCTTCATTGCAATTCGGGAAATTCCGCAGCACTCTCACACTTCTGATTCATGTTTAAATTCATCCACGCCGCCGACCCCCATCTGGACAGTCCGCTCCACGGGCTGAGCAGTCATCCGGGCGCGCCGGTTGAGGCACTTCGACACGCCACGCGGCGGGCGTTCGCGAATCTGGTGCAACTGGCCATTGAGGAACGCGTGAATTTTATCGTGCTCGCCGGGGACTTGTATGACGGCGACTGGCGGGATTACGGACCGGGAATTTTTTTCACCCAGCAAATGGCGGTGCTGAAAAAGGCCGGGATCGCCGTGTATTTGATCTCGGGCAATCACGATGCCGAATCCATCATCACCCGCCGCCTGCCTGCGCTGACCAATGTTCACTGGTTCTCCACGCGCAAACCTGAATCCATGGAGGTGTTGGACCTGCCCGTCGTGATTCACGGGCAGGGATTTCCCGACCGGAAAGTTCCGGAAAATCTCAGCCTGCTTTATCCGGATGCGGTGGCGGGGAAATTCAATCTCGGACTGCTCCACACCAGCCTGCAGGGCCGCGCCGGGCATGATACCTATGCTCCCTGCTCGGTGGAGGATTTGCTCACCAAACATTACGACTACTGGGCCCTGGGCCACATCCACCAACCGGAGGTTCTCCACACCCAGCCGTTCATCGGCTTTGCCGGAAATCTCCAGGGCCGCCACATTCGTGAAACAGGGCCGCGCGGATGCAATCTCGTGACCGTGGCGGACAACCATGCGGTCACCGTGGAGTTTCGTTCGCTGGATGTGATCCGCTGGGAACTTGTTTCCGTGGACATCGCGGGACTGACGGAGGAGAGCGCGGTGCTGGAGCGACTGGGAAATTCGTTGGAATCAACGCTGCAGACCGCTGACGGACGCATGGTCGCCGCGCGCATTCATTTCACCGGAGCCACCGCCCTCCATGGAACGCTCCACCGTCAGGCCGACGACTGGTCTCACCACTGCCTGGCCCGGGCGCTGGAAATCACCGCCGATGGCCTTTGGCTGGAACAGGTGAAATTTGCCACCACTCCGTTGGTCGATCCCGCCAGGCTCGCGGAACGCGATGACCTGACCCGGCTGGTCCTGGAATCCCTGCATAATGCATCGCTCACGCTGCCGGAAGATTTGCAAAAAATGCTCAGGAAACTCCCGCCGGAAGTGGGCACTTCCCTGCGCGATGAACTGGCGGAGCATCCCGCCACCATCCTCGCCGACGTCAGCGCCATCATTCTCGATTCGCTCAGCATCACGGGAGGTGAAGCCGCGTGAGATTCGACCAATGGAACCTGCCGGCCTTCGGGCCCTTCACGGATTTCACGCTGGATTTCCCGCGCGGAGACGTTGACCTGCACATCCTCTACGGCCCGAATGAAGCGGGCAAAAGCTCCCTGCTGCGCGCCGTCCGCCAAATGCTCTTTGGCATTGCCGCCCGTTCGGAGGACGATTTCCTGCACGAATACAGGAAGCTGCGCGCAGGTGCGACAGTGACCAATAGCGACGGCACGAGTCTGCAATTTTTCCGTAAAAAGGCCCAGCAGCAAACCCTGCGCGGCGCCGCCGACCAACCACTGCCCGACCATGCCCTGCTGCCATTTCTTGGCGCCGTAAACGAGGCTTATTTTACCAACATGTTCGGCCTCACCGCCGACCAGTTGCGCACCGGCGCGAAAACGCTGCTCAAAGGCGAGGGCGATCTGGGCAAGGCGCTCTTCTCCGCCAGTCTCGGCGGCACGCCGGTGCAGCGGATCATCGAATCTCTCCAGGCCGATGCCGACAAAATTTTCAAACCCCTCGCCCGCGGCGGAACCAGCCTCAACGCCGCCCTGGAGACGTTCGGCACGCTGAAGCGCACCCTGTCTGAAAAACAATTGAAGCCGGAGGCATGGGCGGAACTGGAAGGGAAAATCGCCCGTGCCGCGGAGCGCTGCGAGGAATTTCAGGCCGCCACCATTTCCCTTCGCACCGAAATGGACTGGCTGCAGCGATGCCAGGATGCACTGCCGACGATCTCGCAACTTCAGGAGGCGGAGCAGCAGTTGACGGCATTCGCGCATCTGCCGGAGGTGTCGGAAAATTTCCTGCCGGAGGCCCGCGATGCCCAGAGGAATGCGTTGGAAAGGGAGGCGGATGTCGCGCGTCTTGAGCTGGAAATTGTGGGCTTGCAGAATCAGCTCGAACAATCGGTGCCGCCGCCGGAAGTCCTGCATCTCGCCCCGCAGATCGATGAACTGGCGCGGCATGAAGCGTCCGCGCAGGAAAAGGAAATCGAACAGGCGGCACTGCAGCAACGCGTCGCTTCGACGGAACGGGAAATGCACACACGACTGCGCGACCTGGGGTTGAACGAAGATTTTTCAAACATTGAACGCCTGCGCCTGACCACCGTGCAGAGGCTCGCCTGCGAATCCGCCGCCAAGGCGCTGGAATCGTCCAGGGAGGCCGTGGCGAGCCTGCAGCAGCAGCTATTGAAGCTGCAGACGCAGGCTGCAAATCAGGAGCGCGTCCTCACCGCCAGCACGCAGGGTGATCCGGAGGCGCTGCAACTGGTGCTCTCCGACGCCCAGCCCGCCCTGGGTGCCCAGACCACGCTGGAGGAGGCACGCAAAAAATTTGCCAGGATCGAACGGTTGCTGGGGCAAACGCAAATCCTGCTGCACGGCGCGCCGGCGCAAATCAAAGCCGTGCTCAGCCTGCCCGTGCCGGGCATCGCGACCATCGAGCGTTATGAAAAGCAGTTCACGTCCCTCCAACAGCAGCAGGACGCCCTGCACAAGGAACGCTCGGGCCTTCAAACCGAACTCCTCCAGGCCCAGTCCGCTCTCGCCCGCATGGAACTCAGTGGCAGGCTGCCGAGTCTGACGTCCTTGCAAAACGCGCGCGGTGAACGCGATGCCGTCTGGCTGGCACTGGCGGAAACGCTCGGCGAAGGGAGCCTTCCGGAATCCGGCGTTCTCACCGAATACCCCGCTCTCGTTTCCTCCGCCGATCACCTGGCCGACCGCCTGCGCGAGGAGGCCAATGCCGTGGCGGAAGCCGAAAAGTGGCGTGACCAATGCGCCACCACCTCGGAAAAACTTGCGACCCTGAATTCCGAAATCCAGACCAATGCCACCGACCAGCAACGCGCCCAGGAAGCCTGGGAAAATGAATGGCGGGCGTGCAATCTCATTCCAAAATCCCCACGGGAAATGCTCGAATGGCGGTCGCACTGGGTGAAATTTTTTGAATACGCCGAGGAACTCACCGTGGAACGCCTCCGCGTCGAGGAGGCGGAAAAAACCATCGCCACCGCCACCGAAAGAATCCGGACCGCGCTGAAATCAGCCTCCGCAGGAGGTTTCGGCTCGATGCTCGATCTCCTCCAACGCCGCATCCGTCTGGAAAACGAACAGGAGGGCGAGCGCAAAACCCTGGCCGCCGCCCACCGCGCATCGCTGGACGAGGCCGCCCAGTTGCAGAGCCAGTTCACCCGGCTGGAGCAGGAATTGCAGACGCGCCAATCGCAATGGGAGGATCAGTTAAAGGCGCTTTCCCTCAAGCCCGACACCACGCCGAAACACGGACTCGCCTTGCTCGCGGCAAGGGTCGAATTGCTCCACACCCATGAAATTTGGAGCCGGGATCACGCCCGTTTATCCGAGATCGACGCCGCGTTGCACGAACGGGTGGCCACCACCAATCAAATGGCGCAGGCATTGCACATTGACGCGCCTTCGCATGAGACGCGGCTCTCCGCCCTGATTCAAACCGCGAAGGACGCGCGCAAAACCAATATTCTCCACGAAAATCTGGCCGGCCGCCTTCATGGCGCCCGGGAGGCTGTGCGCCAGGCCCATACGGCAGCCGACCAAGCTGCGGATGCGCTCGGGGAAATTTACAAACTGGCGGGCACCACCGACCGCTCCGGATTGGAATCCTCCCTGGCCGCCTGCGAACAACGCCAACAGCTGCGGCAGCAGGTCGCGGGTTTCCGGAAAAGCCTTCATGGGCTGGCCCGCGGTGAATCGCTGGAGCCTTTCGTCAACCGCGTCCTGGCAAGCGAACCCGAATCCCTGCCCACCCGCCAGGCGGAAATATCCATCGCGTTCGAACAGAAGGAACGCGACCGCAGGACCGCAGAATCCGAGCTTATGGAATTGCAGCAGGAGAAATCGGCCCTAGAAAAAGCCGATGGCGGTGCCGCTGAAATTTCTCAGCAACTGGCGCTGCAAACTTCCTCCATTCAGGCGGATGCCGCCCGCTACACCCGGCTGAGTCTGGCGCTTTCCCTGCTCAAGAGCCAGGTGGAGGCCTTTCGCCGCCAGCATCAGGGACCGATGCTCGACCGGGCCAGCAGCATTTTTTCCCAACTGACGGACGGGGCTTTTCTGGGACTCACGTCCGAATGGCAGGCCGAGGACAGCCCGCCCAAACTCGTCGGGGTTCGGAAAGATTCCCAAAGCGTGCCCCCGGAAGGCCTGAGTGAGGGAACGCAGGACCAGCTCTACCTCTCCCTCCGCCTCGCGGCGCTGGAACTTTATCTGGAAAGCCATGAGCCCATGCCTCTCATTCTCGACGACCTGCTCATCACCTACGACGATGGCCGCGCCGCCGCCCTGCTGCGCCAGCTGACCAGGACCGCCCGACTCACGCAGGTCATCGTGTTCACGCACCACCGCCACCTGCGGAAACTCTGTGAGGAGACCCTGGGCAACGGGCGGTTTTACTGGCACTCGTTGGAGGGGAGATAGGCCCTATAGGGCATAGGGGGCCTATAAAATTTTCCCAAAGTGCTGCCCAAAAACCTCATCGCCTGCGCGCACCACACAATTCTCCAGCCGCGCCCCGCGGCCGATCCTGGCTCCCGGCCACAGCAGGGTGTTCCGAAGATGGGTGTCTTCAGCCACCCTGCAATGCGCACTCACGCAGGTCTGTGCATCCACGTCCGCATTTGGCGCTATCTGCGCCGTCCCATGACGCGCCACCACCGGGTGATATTTCGCATAGGCCGCATGGGCCTCCAGATAACTCGCCGGATCCCCCAGGTCCCACCAGTTTCCCTCATCAATCACGATCCCCCCGATGCGCCTGCCAGCCTGCAGGGCCCTGAGGAAGCCCTCCACCACACTCTCGATTTTACCGGGTATCAGGAAATCGAAAAACGCCGGGCTCACGATGTAGAGTCCGGTGAACTGGACCTGATTGGCATGATTCGTTCCCAGGGCATTGCGCAAATCCACCACCTTTCCGCTCCCAGCTTCGAAGGCCACGTTGCGCACCGCGCCACCGCTGCGCAGCACCAGGGTGACCAGTGATGCATCTCTGGAATGAGCCTCCAGAGCCATTTCCAGCGGCAGGTCCGTGAGGATATCGCCATTGTAAACGACGAACGGTTCATCCTGAAAATACTCCCGAACATTTTCCAGGCCCCCGCCGGTTTCGAGGAGCACGGGTTCGTGACAAAAATGCAACGGGCAGGAAAGGCCGGCGGCATTCTGGTAAACCGAGCCCGGAAATGTTTCCAGATAGGTGTGCGGCAGATGATGGGTGTTGATGACAAACTCCCCCACCCCAAGCCGGCACAGGTGTTCGAAAGCATGGGTGATGAGCGGGCGCTGCCAGATGGGAATGAGCGGCTTGGGCAGGACATCCGTGAGCGGTCGCAGGCGTTTACCCAGGCCGGCACCGAGCACAAAGGCACGCATCAGAAAGGAACATCATCATCGTCCAGCGCGGGCGCCTCCGGAGCCGGGGCCGCCTGCCGGGGGGCCTGCGGAGCGGAAGCCTGGCGGGGGGCGGGAGCAGGGTGCTCGTCGTCATGGCCGCCTTCCTCACCACCGCGGTCACCGCCCAGAAATTGGAAATCCTCCGCCACAATTTTGATCTTTGATCGTTTCTGACCCGTGGTCTTGTCATCCCACGTGTCCATCTGCAGCCGACCTTCCACATACAACGGCCGGCCCTTCTTCATCCATTTCGCCACCACCTCGGCCTGCTTGCCCCAGAAGGAAATATCCAGAAACGTCACTTCCTCGCGCTGTTCGCCGGACTCCAGCTTGTATTTCCGATTCACCGCCATGCCGATTTCGCACAGCGCGCTGCCTTTCGGAGTGTAGCGCAACTCGGGGTCGCGGGTGAGATTACCAATGAGGATGACCTTGTTGACGGATGGCATGGAGAGGATGGTTGAAGGATGAACGGATCGGGAACTTCCCATGCCTTACATGAATCCGCGCCGATCGGCAATTCCCAATCGACGGCAATTTTTGGCCCTGGCCCCGACCTCAGAGGGTCACCGACACGCCCAGTTTCGCCACCGTAATTTCCTTGTCAGGATATTCCTCCTGCAATGCCGCCTGGAGGGCGCGGCTGCGGAGCCCCTCGCCGTGGACGAGCCAGACGCGTTCCTTTTTGCCGGTGATGCGTTTGAAATAATCCATGAGTTCGCTGTGATCGGCATGGCCGGAAAAGGCGTCGATGCCGGTGATCCGTGCGCGCACCTTGATCGGTTCGCCGTGGATGTTGACGACCTTGTCGCCGGCCCGAATTTTGGCACCCAGGGTGTTGTCAGCGCAGTAACCAACGAAGAGCACGGTCGTCTCCGGCTTGGGAAGGTTGTATTTCAAATGGTGCACCACGCGACCGGCTTCGCACATGCCGCTGGCGGCAATGATGATGAGGGGACCATGCATTTGGTTGATGTTCTTGGAATCATTGGCGGCGCGCACCATCGTCAGTCCCTCGAAACCAAAGGGGTTTTGTTTCTCAAACAGGTCGTTGTACATCTGCTCGTTGTAGCATTCGGGATGGAGACGGAAAATTTCCGTGGCACTGACCGCCAGCGGGCTGTCCACCATGACAGGCACATCCGGAATAAGGTTGTCGCGGAAAAGTTCGTGCAGGACGACGAGGATCTGCTGGGTGCGCTCCACGGCAAAGGCGGGAATGATGACCTTTCCCTTGTTCTTCAGCGCCTGGCGCAAAATGTCCGTGAGTTGGTTCCTAGCCCCCTGGGTCTGCTCATGCTCGCGGCCTCCATACGTCGACTCCATGAGCACCAGGTCGATGTTCTCGGGCACCGCGGGATCGAGGAGCAAATCATTGTTTCCCCGGCCCACATCTCCGGAGAAGAGCAGGCGCTTGCTGACACTCGTGGCATTGTCCTTCAGGTCCAGCACCACCTGCGCGGAACCCAGGATGTGCCCGGCATCGATGAAGGTGGCTTTGAGGCCGTCGCCGATGGGCATCGGGCGGTCATAGTTGAAGGTCACGAACTGCCGCATGCACCTTTCCGCATCCTGCGGACTGTAGAGCGGTTCGACGGCCGCCTTCTGGTGCTTGGTCAGCCAGGCAGCATCGCTCTGCTGAATGTGCGCGGAGTCGGCCAGCATGATCTGGCACAGGTCGCGCGTTGCGTCGGTGGCGTAAATATTTCCTTTGAACCCCTGTTTCACGAGGTTGGGAAGGTTGCCGCTGTGATCGATGTGCGCGTGGCTCAGAATGACCGCATCGAGTTTGGTCGGGTCAAACGGGAACGTCCGGTTGCGAAGGTTGGCCTCTTCGCGGCGGCCCTGGTAAAGACCGCAATCCAGCAGAATGCGCTGGCCGTTAATGTCGAGAAGGTGCTGGGACCCCGTGGTGGTTTCGGCTGCGCCGCAAAAAGTGAGTTTCATGCTCCCCCATCATGGCGGATTCCGCGCATTTGCAAAGCGCAGATTCAGCAGGTCACCGGAATCCGGTTACTTCACCACGAAGACCCCGCCGGAGAGTTCCAGCAACGAGAGGGCATCTGTGATATCCTCATCCTTCATCTTCGATAACTTGATCTCAGTCGTCTGCATGGTGCCCTTGCCGACCACGCCGGCCATGAGTTTCTTCACGGCTTCCATTTTGTCCGTGGTCGTGACGAGGCTGGCATCGCCCGCTGCCCGGGCCATGCTGGAAATCGAGGCGATCGACTGGGCGTTCTTGCGCCGGGCGATGTCCTTCAGCACGGCGTTGTCATTTAGAAGGATCGGCAGAGCGATTGACGCCATGATACCGATGACAGCGATGGTTACGCACAGTTCGACCAGGCTGAAGCCTTTGCGCTTTGAGCGGAGGGCGGGTAGTGGTCGAGTTTTCATTTTGGGGGGGCGGTTTTGGGAAAGGAATTTGGGGCGGTGCCCCGCGTCGTGATGCTGGGACGGAGGGAGGAGGGTTTAGCCAAGCAGGGTTTGAAAGAGGTAAATCCCTGCGAGAGCGACGCTGAGGGCGGCCACGTTGAGGCTGTTTTCGATGAGGCTGAGGGCATTTTTCATGGAATCGACTGGGGTGGAACTGTTCATGGGGGGAGTAAGTTGATGATGGAAATTATCATATTTCAGTTTCAATGCAACAAGTTTTACTATTTCTGAAAAATAATTTTGTTATGAATCGCATTTTTGCGAAAATGGTCCGAAAGGTTCCTCGCGTTCTTGGTTGACAGTGATGGCTGGCTTCGTAAACTTCCGCCCCTTGAAAGTGGATCTGCTAGATATAACGGACCGCTCCCCGGGGAATCATCCTTCCAAGCTCACCACCTGTAATCCCAACCACATCCTCACGGAGACTCTTCTCATGCTCGATATTCCTGTCAAAAAAGGCGAACCCATTGATCGCGCCCTCAAGCGTTTGAAAAGCAAAATGGAACTGGAGGGCAAACTCGATGAAGTGCGCCGCCTGCGCGCCCATGAGACGAAGGTGGAAAAATCCCGTCGCAAAGCCCGGACCGCCGCCAAGAAGAACAAGTACAAATTCCGTTTCCTCTCCTCCGCCCGCGAGGCCCAGCATCAGCAGAATGCGCTGAATGCCCAGCAGGGGAACTAGTTCTAGAAGCGTGGCATGGGCGTCCCCGCCCATCAAGCCCGAGACTCGCAGGATGTCTCTCGATCCCCTGGCTTCGAGATGGAGCATTTGCCAGCCTCCGCCAGGAAATAAGGATTTAGGAGTGCAGACACTTCCGTGAGATCCCGGTGGTCGTAGCCACACGCATGGCATTCCTGGTTGGGAAGGCAGTGCCCGAGCCATTCCTGATGATCATCCGTGATCTGAGCGAAACATTTCCCAGAGCATGTTGGTAAACGCAACACTTCGACACGCCGGGCTCGGGGGCGCAGCCTCGCCCCACCTTGGAAGGCCGGGCTGCTCAATCCACCACCCGGACCTTCATCTCATCGCTGTTTCCACGAAGTTCCGGCGCATACATGGCGGCGGCTTTGGCGGGGAGGGCGCTGAAACTGCCGGGAATTTCGGCACGGAGGCGGTAGCTGAGATTGTGTTTGCCCATGGGCAGCGCCCTGACGAAAAAAGCCACGCGATCATCGCGGAACTCGCGATAAGCTGGCAGACCCTCCCATGAGTAACCGCTGCGAATATCCACCGGCTCGAAGCCGGCAGCCTTCATATCCTCGAAGAGGAGATATTCATAGTCGTTCTTGCTGTCGAGCGTGAGTTCCACCTCCACGAGATCGCCACTCTTGAGGGCCTCGCCGTCTTTGATTTCAGTGCGGTCGTATTTCAGGACCTTTTGATTCAGCGCCTGGCCCCGGCCTCCACTGACAAGCACTTTGGCATCCTTGCGTTCGGTGAGTTTGTAATATTTTCGGTCCACCTTGACCTCAAGGCCGGCGGCCGTGATGCGATCCTCAAGGGTGAAATTGGTGACGTAAGCATTGAGATAAACCGCCCCCTTGCCCGCACGCCGCAGTTCCAGATTGTGCTTGCCGTCGGTGAGGCCCTCGCCCTGCAGGAGGAGAGTGTTGTCGAAACTGAAGAGATTGTCCTTGGTGATGGCGACTTTCTTCTTCACCTCCCCGTCAAGCCGGAGTTCGACGGTCATGTCGGGAAGATTTTCGCCGGTGGCCTTGATGTAATCGGCCATGGCTTCGACGCACAGCGCGGTGTCGCGCGTGGATGTCCACCACGTGGCGTTCTTGCGATTGTTGAGGAGGAATTTTGCCAGGCCGGAAGCTTGATCGCTGGTGGGTTTGACGCGGCTGAGCAGTTTCAAATACCAGGCGTGGGCTTCAAATTCACTGCCATACCACCACCACCAGTAGCCTCCGTTGCGCAGGTCGAGATGGGCGGTTTGGTTCTCGGGATCCTTGATGAGAAATTGTTCGATGTTCTCCAGCACTTCATCGCGCTGAGCCTGGCGCTTCTGTTTGTCGTAGGCCAGACCGATGAGGCATTTGCCGTAAACGGAGAGGGCGTTTTTGTCGCGGAACAGGAAATCGCGCATCTCCTCATTCACAATTTCTCCATCCGTGAGCACCATGTGGACAAACGCATCCGTGTTGTCGGCCTTGGATTTTAAATTGGGATTGCTGCTCTTAATCTTCTGCACTTCCCCCTGTTCGTAAGCCTTGAGCCAGGCCAGACCGCGTTCCAACACGTCCGGGAGCAGCGCCAGGCCCGCCTCCCTGGCAGTTTGCAGTCCATGCATCACCGTAGCGGTGGTGTGCGGATACGATTCCTCGCGCTCGCCGGCAAACCATCCCCAGCCCCCATCGCGGTTTTGCATGTTGGCGATTTTCTCCAGACTGTGGCGAACGAGGGCGCGGTATTCGGCATCGTCGAAAATGCCATTGCTGATCCCCTGGTATTTCTTCCACTGCTCGGCCCGATCCTTGGCGATGCCAATTTCCTGCGCGTTGAGATTCACCCGCTTTTCCTTGATGGACTTGAGGTCGAGGCCCATGTCGAGCAGCACTTTGTGGGTGACGACCACGGGAACGAACCGGTTCAGCGTCTGTTCCGTGCAGCCGTAGGGGTAATCGATTAAATACGGCAGGGCATCCACCATGGCCGTGGCCAGGGATGGGCTGTAGCGCACTTCGAGGGTGGTTTGTTCCGGACGGCGCTCCTTGGGAATGGTGAACTCGAGCGTTGTGCCAGGCTTGTCAGGCTTCACGGCAGCACTCCAGCTTTCCGTTTTCAGCATTCCGTGCACCATCACAGGATAGCTCATCTGCATGGCATCGGAATCCTTCGCTGTCACCGCCTTCATGCGCACGATGGCGGCGCCCTCATGCACCGCCTGCACGCGCCAGTCCACGCGTTGCTCGCCATTCGCTTCCAGGGTGATTTTTTGCTCGGCAGCGTGTCCGGGAAGCAGTTTCAGGCACGTGCCCTCCAATTCGAGCGTGACGGTTACGTCCTGTTTGTCGGGAAGGAAATGATGGACGTTGGCGCTGAGGACGACTTCATCCTTCTCGACAAAGAATCGCGGAGCCTGCTGGCGAAGGATCAGATCCTTGCTGGTGATGATCTCCGCCTCCGCCTGCCCCACCCTGGTACCCGAACCCATGCCCCAACCGCGGATTTTCCAGGTTGTCAGATTGTCCGGCAGCGGCACCTCGACTTCCGCGATGCCCTCCGCATTGGTCTTGAGACTGGCGGCCCAGAAAACGGAGTCGGCGAAATTGCTGCGCACCATCACGGGAGCAGCGCCAGCTTCGGATTCGGCAGCGCCAACACCCCCAGTGTCAAAAGCATCCGCTTTGGATGCTGCAGCCTCCTTGAGCGGGGCACCAAGGGCCATGCCCACCATGGGCCTCTCCATCCGCCCACCGCCGAAACCCGCGCTTCTTCCTGCGAAATTCCCGCGTGATTTTGATTTCTCCATCAACTCGCCAAACTCATGCCCGAAAACCCCCAACACCGCCATGGCCGGTCGAGTATCCACATTGGAATACATCAGCAGACTGGTCTCCAGCCGCAGATGATTGCTGCGACGCCATTTCCAGAAGAACTCGCGCATGTTGGGGACATTCGATCCTCCGGCAATGGCATCCAGCGCCTTGTCATAGACGGAGAGCACAGTGGTCCCGACGAAGGGTTTGCCATCGAGATCGGTAAGTTTCACCTGAACTTTAGCGGTGCCCCTCGGTTGGTATTGCGCGGCATCGGTCAGCACTTCCATGTTCAGCACGCGCTTGGCCGGCGGCACGATGATCTCGCGCTGGACGGAATGCACTTTGCCATCGGCGACGGTGAAGGCCTCAATGAAGAAATTCGGCATGTCCCCGAGTTCGACCTTGATCGTTTCATTGGTGATTTTGCCTTTCAACGTAAGAATTTTCGGACGCACGGCGCCATTTTTGGCGTTGCGCACGAAGAGGTAAACGGTGCTTTCCGGACGCTCGGTGGAAATCATCAATTTCACTTCATCGCCCGGAGCATACTCCGCTTTGTCCACGACGAGTTCGAGCTGATTGAAGCGAAAATCCCGTCCATCCTGCCCCGGACCACGCACCACAAAGACATACCCACCCTCCCTTTCACGTCCCTGCTGGTCCTTCACCTTGACCGACAGACGATACTGCCCCGCGACCGTCGCGCTGAGCTTCGCGCTGCCCGCGCCTTCCTCATCGGTCTTGAGTTCCTGCCGGGAAATTTCCGTTTCCGTCACCTCGCCTTTTTCATCGTAGGAAAGTTTCAACAATCGCAGCGTGCCCGTGCCCGCGATTCCCTTCTGATCCAGCGTGCGGGCCGAAATGCCGACATTCACCGTGTCTCCCACGTTGTAATGACCGCGATCCGTCCAGGTATACACCTTGAACGGCTGCCGCGCGACGAGCACCTTGCCGCTGCCCACGATGGTGCGGCGGCTTTCGTCCGTGACTTCCACCGTGATGTCATACTGGTGGTCTTCATCAGGATGAAGTTCCTTTGCCAGGGCCGTATCCAGATCAATCTGCAGCAGGCCATCCGCGCCGATCATGCCCTCCTGTTCCAGCACCAGTTCCGGAGGATCCGCGGACCACGGCATCCACCACCACCGCGGCGCCTTGCAGCCCCATTCAGTCCAGCCCGGCATCCACTCACAATCATAGCAGAACCACCAATACCCCGGCCCATAATACCAATCCCACGGCCGCACCGGATACCACTGTGCGGCATAGCCGCTGCGACGTACCGTCGTCTTCACTTTCGCGTTCTGCACGGGTGCCCCGAAATAATATTTCGCCGTAACCTTCGCTGTGAATTTCTCCCCCAGCGTCACGGGATCCTTGGGCGCATCCACGATGACCTCAAACTCCGGCTTCTTGTACTCCTCCACGCGAAACTGTGCGTCACCATGACCATTGATGTGGTCGACCGAAATGCGATACACGCCCAACCCTGCATCCTCTGCGAGCGCCAGTTCATCGTCAAAACCACCCTCGGCATCCGCCTGCAGCTTCTTCTCAAACACCTTTTCATTCTGCGGATTCCAGATCGTCACGTCGAAGGTTTTACCGGCGAAGAAATGTTTATCCTCCGGTTCATCGAACGCCGCCACCCTGGCCCACGTCTTAAACTTCACCTTCTGGGCGGGCCGGTAGATGGGTCGGTCGGTGAGGGTGTAAATTTTCGTCCGCTCCGGCACCTGATTTTCCTGCCCATACCAAACGGAATTGAATCCCAGGTGGGCGAACCGGCCCTCCGGAGTGGAGGCGGTGACCATCCATTGGTAGCCATCGGGCATGGATTTTTTATCCCCAAAAAACTGCCCCTGCGCATCGGTAAATTCCGCAAAGTTCTTCGTCTCAATGTGCGACTGCCTGCGGCCGTTCTGTTTCTTGGCGTCGATGTATTGCTGCTGATACCCGAAGATATCCAGATTGGCCTTGCCCACCGGTTTCCCCGTGAGGGCATCGGCGACGAAATACTGCACCTCCGTGCCATTCATCTGCCGGACGATGACGGAATCCGTCACCCACAGCAGCACTCGGGAGAGATTGCCATCTGCCATTTGTGCCTCCAAAAAATAAGCGCCACCCGCCTGCAAAGGCGTGGCGATCTCCACACGTTTGTCCAAGTGTCCATCGCGCGGCTGAAGCTCCAAATCCCACTTTGCCACTTCTTCGCCGATATATTTCTCCTGCCCCTCCTGAAAGATCTGATAACCGATGTTCTGCGGCTGGACGCGCTGCCAGTCCAGTGTCTCGGGATCAGTCTTCAAATAGGCTTTCGTGTCCTTCAGCAGCTTCTGAAAATCCACCCGGCGGGCGCGGAAACTCACCTTCGTCCCATTGCGAAAAACATAGCCAATCTTCGCGCCCTGCCCGGCGGGTTGCATCGCGACGTTTTCCAATCGTCCAAGTTTTCCGGTGATGCTCTCCAACTCGTCCTGCAACCCTTTGACGTTGTTTTTGTGAAAATCGATCGCCTTGCGCAACACTTCCACCGCCCGCGTCAATTGGTGACGGTTCTTAAAGATGCCCGCCAGTTCCGAGGCCCCGCGAATGCAGAAGGGACTGCCGGGAGATTTCTCCGCGAGCCGTTGGTAAATCGCGAGATAGTTAAATTCCTCCGGCAGCGTGAATCGTTTCGGTCCCGTCGCGAGCCGGGCGCACGTTTCATTTTCCTTCAGCGTGTGCAGCGTCAGGATCGAGTCCTCCCGCTTCGTGTCCTCATCCTCCTGCCGTGGCCTCCACCCCCAATCCGCCAGCGTGTGCTCGCCAAATTGTGCATGGTAGAATTGCGCAAATTTCAATTCCGCCTCGGAAGCGAGATCTCCCCCGCCTTTCGCCAACTCCGCCAGCAGCCAGCGCCAGCGCTCACCATCACTGGCTGCGGCCTCCCACGAAGCCGGCATCCGATGGTAAACTGGCTCGCCCTTTTCATCCACCGGCGCGCCCCGCGAATTAAAATTTTGGTGGCGGAGATTGTAGCGGTCGCGGTAGAAAAATTGCTCAATCCCGGGTCCATCGTCGTAGTCCGGAAGTTGTGTCAGATCCGTCAGTGCCTGCATTTCCCAGCCTTCGACACCTCCGACAATGGAGGCGAACTCACGGACGAGATCCGATCTTCCTCCCGCCGGAGCATCCGCAGGCAGCGCCAGCATCGCCTGCTGCATCAACTGCAACGCGCGGACCCGATCCCGGCGTTCTGAGGTGACATGCTGCGATCCTTCATACTTCCCCCGGAGAAATTTTCCCGACAAAATGGCCCCGTGGTGCTGGGTGTCGGCATAGAGCGTCCCGGCCGTCTGGAGCAACCGCCAGTCCTTTCCATGCGAGGTCACGGCGGCCTCCACGAGATCGTCGAATTTATCCAATTGATTCAACCGCAGCTGGCACTGCACCGCCTGCTTCAGATCATCCGCCAGGTTTTCGCCCTGGTTTTCCGCCTGCGCCAGAGTCGTTTCCAAAATCCCCAAGGCATCCTTCCAGTTTCCTTTCGCCATTTGCTGGCGGGCGGACTCGCGCTGATCGGAGAGTTTGTCCGCAGCGGGGGACGATTGGATGAATGCCAGGTTGATGGCCAGCAGCAGGGTGAGAAAATGCAGAGTGTTCATGGTAGTCAGCATAACGTGTCCCAGACGGAAAACTTGGGAGATTGTTGTAAAGAAAGTGTCATGCCCGCAGCAGGCTACCGGCGGCGCGTCCATTGGCGGGGACGCGGCTGGTGCAGGTCGGAAATCGTGAAGGCGCTTTGCAGCCAATTGATTTCCGGCACGGTCTCCGGCTTTAGATAGACTTCCACGATGTCGCATCGCCAGGGGATGTTCGGATAGCCGAGCAGGCGCAGCCAGCTGTGAGCGCCGCGCGAGATGAGTTCTTTCTTATGAAAATCCACCGCATCAGCCGCGCGGCCAAAGGCATCGGACGTGCGGGTCTTCACCTCCACGAAGGCAAGGATCTTTCCATGCCGCAGCACGATGTCGATCTCACCACCCATCGGCGCACGGTAATTGCGATAGAGCACCTTGCCCCCGTGCGCATAAAGATAACGTGCGGCAATGTTTTCGCCCAGCCGTCCGATGTCGTCCTTGTCCATCTTCCGCAGATCCGGAATGGCATTCAGCAACGGGCTGTGACGGCGGATCAGGTAGCGGATCATGGCATGCTTCAGAGGGCCAGCAGGGGTTGGGCGAGCGGGGCGAAGGTCATCCTGTGGATCGGGCAGGGGCCGTGTTTTTCCAAAGCCGCCAGATGCCGGCGGGTGCCATAGCCCTTGTGGGCCGCGAATCCATATTCGGGAAATTCCGCGTCATACTTTTCCATGAGCAGGTCCCGCTCCACCTTGGCCAGGATACTCGCGGCGGCGATGCTCAGCGAGAGCCCGTCTCCTCCCACAACCGCCTGCTGCGGAAACGGGAAATCCCGCACGGGCAGGCCATCGATCAGCACCATGTCCGGCACCACTCCCAGGGCCTCGACGGCGCGGCGCATCGCCAGATGGGTGGCGCGCAGGATGTTGAGTGAATCGATTTCCTCCACGCTGGCGTGCGCGGTCGCCCGGAGGAGCCGGGAGTCCGCATTCAATTCGGCGAAAATGGCCGCGCGCCATTTGTGCGACAGCTTTTTGGAGTCGTTGAGTTTTGGATGGGTGAAATCCGCCGGCAGAATCACCGCCCCCGCCACCACCGGTCCCGCCAGCGGCCCGCGCCCGGCCTCGTCCACGCCCACGATGCAGCGCAGGCCGCAGGAGCGATGGGCATTTTCCAGATCCATCGTGCAGGACATGAGACAGGCTTTTTAGAAAACAATCTTCGGCACGGCAGCCAGCAGTTTTTTCGTGTAAGCATCGCGCGGCCGATCCGACACCTCCTCCGCCGCCCCGCATTCCACAATCTTCCCAGCCTGCATCACCGCAATCCGGTCGGCAATGAACCGCACCACGCTCAGGTCATGGGAAATGAAGAGCATGGTCAGCTGCAGCTCGTGCGTCAGTTTCAGCAGGAGATTGAGGATCTGACTTTGGATGGAAACATCCAGCGCCGAGACCGGCTCGTCCGCGATGAGCAGTTTTGGTTTCGGAGCCAGCGCCCGCGCGATGGCGATCCTCTGCCGCTGCCCACCGGAGAACTCATGCGGATACTTCAGCATGCCCCGCGCATCCAGCCCCACGCTTTCCATCAGCTGCCCCACCCGCCAGAGCCGTTCGGCTTTCGGAATTCGCCCGCGCGTTTCCAGCGCCTCCAGAAGCGTGCTGTAAATAGTGAAGCGGGGGTTGAGCGATGCGTAGGGGTCCTGAAAGACCATTTGAAAATCCAGCCTCGCCACCCTCAACTGCCGGGGAGTGAGTTCCGAGAGATTCTGATCCTCGAGATAGATGGCACCGGAAGTCGGCCGGACCAACTGGAGCACGGCACGACTCAGAGTCGATTTCCCGCACCCCGACTCCCCCACCAACCCTAGGATCTCCCCCTTCTCAATCGTCAGGGACACCCCATCCACCGCCCGAATTTCCTTCGGGGGCTTCCCAAAGTGGACATGCAAGTCATCGATGCGAAGGTAAGCGGACATGCGGCTATTTCTGTCAGGTTGGGGGGCGGAAGTCAACTGACAACCCAATTTCTGTCGTGTAGCTTTCAAAGAGGGACGTTTTGTAGCACTCAAAGAGGGACAAGTTTTTCAGTCGAGTTTTTTGCCAATGTGGAGCAGTAGCTTGGGGCGCTGCTTTTTGTCAGGTGGGCGCATGAGGATGCTGGTGGATCCGTTGGTGT
>CALQSQ010000074.1 GCA_943333275.1 Akkermansia muciniphila | reverse complement strand
GAAGGCATCAACTCCACGATCCAAAGCCTCAAACACGCCGCCAGAGGCTTGGTAAACTTCAAGTCACTGCGCATTCGGATTCTCTTCTTCCTGGGCAAACTAAACCTCCGTCCAGCCTATTGACTCCCCGCCAATTCCCGTAGCACCGATATTGTCGAGCAGTCGATTAAACTCTAATTGGACATCCCTACATTTTCGGGGAATTTCTTGAATCTTTTTCTCTCCTGAATGTGCAAACGAAGTCGGATATTTGCCTCGTTTTTTCATAAGGAAAATGGGACGGAGGAAAATGAGGAAGATGGGACGGTGTGCGAAATTTGACAAAACGTCGCAGCCCCATTAACACGGGGGGAGGAAGAAATTGGCGCGCACCCTGCGGCTAGGGCTGTCAGCGAGCGCCTGGTTATGGAGAGCAAATGGTCCCAGCCCGCCTCAGACGCATGGAGCGGTTCCTCCCAATTGTCCGCGACTACCTCGCAGTCCCGCGGCCGCAACGGGCGTGTCCGCAGATTTCCATCTGCCGAATTCCTAAAGTGCTTTGCGACGCGCCAATGCGAGGTCGCAGGCGTCCCGGACCCGAAGGAATCCGGATACGTTGCATCAAGCTGTTTGAGCCGTTCATTCACGCCCCAAACGTAATGCATCTCAGGTTTTGTGTCCACGCCGATCTGCGCGTTGTAGCCCGCGCTTTGCCCAAGTCGGCTGCCATAATTTTATTGAGGGGCGGAGATCGGAAACCATTCGGGAGGCCTGCGGCCAGGAGGTGTTGTTGGGCCCGCTTCCCACGGTTACTTCAAGGCTTGCCCCTCGTTCGGCATGGGGTATGGGATGCTTGAGATTTTATTTGCAAATTTCCCATTTCATGACCCGCCGAGATACCCTGAAAACCGCCGCCTCCCTGGTGGTGACTGCCGCCTCCGGATTGGATTCCGCTGTCGCTGCGGCGAAACCAACCAGACATGTTTATCCTGATTACGGCTGGTTGCGTGGCTTCAGCATCATTCCCCCCTGGGCGGCGCGGATTGAGGATGCGTGGTGGTTTTATGACGGCGCCAAGATGCGTGAGGAGGCGGCCTTGGCCAAACAAGTGCACGCCAACTGCATCCGCCTTTGGATTGAACTCACGGCATGGATTCGCGACCCCGAGAAGGTGACGGCCAATTTTCTGGATGCCGTTGCGGCCATCGCGGAGAGCGGGATGAAAGTCATGCCCTGCCTTTTCAACCGCTGGCACGACACGCAATACGATTACGGCGGCACCTATGTGGAAAATTTCCGGCCCGGATGGAAACAGCCTTTGGATTATGTGAAGGCGCTGGTGACACCCCTGGCCAACGATGACCGCATCCTCATCTGGGATCTCTGCAATGAGCCGCAGGCGCATGATCTGAACAGCCCCGCCAACAAACTCGAATTCGATTTCCTCCAGGCCATCGGCGCGACCATTCGCGAATGCGGCGCGCAGCAGCCGATCACGATTGGAACCATGAGCGGCGCGAACATCGAGACCTACGCCCCGCTGATGGATGTGCTTTGCGGGCATCCCTATGAGCACGATCCCAAGGCACTGGCCGCCAAGATCGTTTCCTACAAGGAGATCCAGCAACGCCATGCCAAACCTTTCCTCGTCAATGAATGCATCCCCGGTTGTCTGGACGATGCGAAGCGGGCGGAGGTGGCGCGCTATTACACATCGCAGTTGAGCGAAGCTGGCTTCGGCTGGATGGGCTGGGCCTTGCGCGAGGGACTCGCCATTTCCACGCGGCGTGATCGCTACGATGGCAATGGCATCGACGGTCAGGGCTTCCATCCTTTCTTTACCAAGGAAGGGAAACTGCGGGCCGGCCTCGAATTTCTCACAGAAAAACCCAAACTCGCCGCGCCATGGGAGGAAAAGAAATGACCGGCTGTCCGGGACACATGCGGACTGCTCTCAGCCGTCGCGATTTCCTCTGGAAGCTGGGTGGCGGCCTCGGCGGCGTGGCGCTCACCACCATGCTTGAGGAAGCTCGGGCAGCGGACAATCCGCTTTCTGCGAAGGCCAGCCACTATCCGGCCAAGGCCAAGGCGGTGATTCAAATTTTCTGTCCAGGAGGGCTCAGTCAGGTGGATACGTGGGATTACAAACCCGAGCTGGCCAAGCGTCATGGCAAGCCGTTTGATGCCGATGGCAAGCTGCAATTTTTCGCCTCCAAGCCCGGCAACTGCCAGGGCAGCTATTGGCCGTTCGAGCAACACGGCCAGTGCGGCCGCTGGATCAGCGATCTTTTTCCCAAGCTCGCGCAGCGTGTGGACGACATCGCCTTCATCCATTCCATGCAGAGCAAAAGCGCGCTGCACGGTCCGGCCATGTTCATGGCCAACAGTGGATTTATCCTGCCGGGGTTTCCCAGCATGGGAGCATGGGTCACGTATGGCCTGGGCAGCGTCAGCGATAACCTGCCAGCTTTCGTCGTGCTCCCCGATCCCCGCGGCCTGCCACCCGGCGGAGTCATCAACTGGGGGGCCGGATTTCTGCCCGCCATCCATCAAGGCACCACGCTCCAGACCGACGAAACAAAACCGCCCATCGCCGACCTCTTTCCATCAAAAAAATTCCCCCAGCTCACTTCCGATTCGGAAACAACCAGCCGCGAATTCCTCCAATCCCTGAACCGATCCCACGCTGCCGAACGCACCAACAACAGCGAACTCGAAGCCCGCATCGCCGCCTACGAACTTGCCGCCAGACTGCAACTCAGCGCCCCCGAAGTCACGAATCTCACCGGCGAATCCGATGCCACCAAAAAACTTTACGATCTTGGCCACGAAGACATCGGCCCCTTTGGCCGCCAGTGCCTGCTGGCGCGCAGGTTGGTGGAACGCGGGGTCCGCTTCGTTCAAATTTTCTGCGGAGCCGAAAACACCGGGGCCAAGAAAATCCGTCCGAATTGGGACAGCCATGAGGACCTCGTGCGCGACCACGGCTACTGGGGTGCCATCCTCGACAGCGGAGCCGCCGCACTGCTGACCGATCTCAAAGCACGCGGCCTCCTCGACAGCACCCTCGTGATTTGCACCACCGAGTTCGGCCGCCAGCCCGCTGCGCAAGGCGCGGGCCGCGATCACGATCCCGGTGCCTTCACCGCCTGGATGGCTGGTGGCGGCATCCAAGGCGGCACCGCTTATGGCACCACCGACGAACTCGGCTTCCAAGCCGCCGAAAACCCCGCCTACTGCTACGACCTCCACGCCACCGCCCTCCACCTCCTCGGCCTCAACCACGAAAAACTCACCTTCTACAACAACGGCACCCCCCGCCGCCTCACCGATGTGCACGGGCATGTGATCAGGGGGATTCTGGCGTAGGGGACCAGGCTTGAACAGCACAAGTGATTTCCTGCCACCCCCCCGGGGTACATGTGGCAGGCGTGCGAGAAATGGAATTGTTCCATGACCTTACTTACTTCGGAAGGATGCTCATCTGCGATGGCTCGAGCGAGCATAAAACGCCCCGCGACCCCTCCCCTGCGCTTCCACTATTCCAGCGGAGACAAGTTCCGCAAACTTCGCCTTCAGCGTCGAGCGGTTCGCGCCGGTGAGGGCGGTGGCTTGGGCATTGGTGAGGGTTTCTCTGGTTTCGAAAAGGGCGGCGAGCTGGCGGGCTAGCGGGGAGAGTTGGGGGCGGTTGGCGTCGAGGCGCTGCTGGAGGCGGGTGATTTGCTTGCGAATGCTGCGGAGAAAAAAGAGGAGCCAAGGGGGCCAGTCGGCGGCGTTTTCGCGCCAGGTGGTCTGGGTGCGGCGGAGGGCAAGGTAGTAGCCTTCTTTGTTTTGCTCGATGATGCTTTCGAGCGAGCTGTAAGGCACGTGACCGTAGCCAGCGCGGAGCAGCAGCAGCGTGGTGAGGATGCGGGAGAGGCGGCCGTTGCCGTCCTGGAAGGGGTGGATGGCGAGGAAGATGACTGTAAAGATGCCTATGCGCAGCAGCGGATGCAGGCCGGTATCGGCCTCGGAGCGGCGATGCCAGTCGAGCACGGCGTCCATATGCGCGGGCGTATCGAAGGGGCTGGAGGTCTCGAAAACGATGCCCAACTCGCGGCCATCGGCATCGAAGGCGGCGACGTGATTCGACAGCGACTTCCATTCGCCGCGAAGGCGCTCGTCCTTGATGCTGTATTTAAGGAGATCGCGATGGAGTTGCTTCAGCATGTTCGCGGTGAGCGGGATCTCGCTGGCGTGTGCAAAGACCTGCTCCATGACGAAAGCGTAACCAGCAACCTCCTGTTCGTCGCGAGTGGCGAAGGATTTCGTCTCCAATCGGCCCAGCAGCGATTCGACTTCACGGTCGCTCAGGCGCGAGCCCTCAATGCGTGTGGAGGAACCGATGCTTTCGATCGTGGCAACGCGCCGCAGGCCCTGAAGGCGGTCTGGCGTGAGCGACTGCCAAGTGCGCCAGTGCCCCTTGAATTCGTCTATCTCACTGACGAGTCGGAGCATTTCGGCGGAGATGGGGATGGAATCTGGCAGGGCCGGGAACATGCCTCATATTCAGGGTAAAATGTCCAATTACAAGTCCATTTCGGTCCAAATCAGCCCATTTAAATCCATTTCAGTCCAATATTGACCGATGACAGCCCCTTCGCGTATTCCCTCACCCTCTGATCGAATGCTGGTTTCATTGCTTGGATTTCAAATAAGCCCTGGCGAATTCCTCGCCCAGCAGCAGCGTTCCGTTTGTTCCAAAATGGAGTCGTGCATGGGGCAGGGATGCGGTGGGGATGATGAAGATGTTTTGCGCGGATTTGGCCATGGTGGTGAGGGCTTTGTTCACGGCTTCCATCTTCTTCCAAATGGCGTTTGGGTGCTGCTCGGAAATGAAGAAGGGGAGGGCGGGCGCTTTGAGGTCGAGACGCGCCTGGGTGATGAGTTCTCTCATCCAAGCGGCGTTGTTCTGGGCGTAGGGGCCGAAGTAGGTGTCGTTTTCCCCCGTGTGCCAGAAGATGCCCTCGAGGGTGCAATCGTGCCCCTGCTTCGTGAGGTCATCAATGGCCTGGCGGATGAAGGCGATGAGATTGGGATAAAGGTTGCGACGGGCTTCAGGGGAGCCCTCAGGGCGCCAGTCGGGGCCCTGGGCACCGCTGTGGGTAAATTTGAGGATGGCAATTCCTTCTTTGCTGACTGGTGATTCACGGAGGGTTTTTCCAAAACTTAATTCGGGTCCGAAGTTGCCGAGGTAATCCACCGGTCCAAGAGGTTGCCAGCTTTGCGAAACTTTGACTCCACCGCCCAGCGAATACCGGTAAAGGATCTCGTTCTGTGGGTTGGCGAGCGACTCGAAGCCAGGCTGTTGGGGGATTTCCGAAACGAAGGAATCCTCTCCCTCCATATTGCGCTGACCGGCGAGGATGAACAAACGGACGGGCGATTTTTTCGCCAACGGAAGTCCTGCTTTGAAGCTGGAATCCTTCTCGGGCAGCGATTTTCCGATGGCATGCAAATAGACTGCGGCAAAGGCTTCGCCCATTTGCAATTGCCCCTGAGTTCCAAAATGATAGTGCGGTTGCCCGCTTCCCATGACTTCGAACGCAAGGTGGGATGTGGGCACCCAGCGCAGCAGGGGATCGGCCTTGAGCACTTCGTCCTGTTGTTGCCGGAGGATCGCGAGATTGTGCCGGTTATCCATGCCCCAGATGCCCTTCTCGCTGACTTCACCCAGATACCATTTCAATTCAGGAGCATTGAGGTCATTGCGGAATTGGGTGATGATCCTGGTCATTGCGGCGGCATAGTTTGTGTTGAGCTTGGGGTCGAGCATGTCGTTCTCGCCCTGATGCCACATCACCCCCTCCAGCTGGTAGCGCAGGCCGCGTTTCTCCAATTCTTTCAGCGATTCCTGAACGAGCTTGATCGTCCGCGGATAAAGCTTCTGTCCTTTTTCAGGGGCATCGGGATTCCAGTCGAAGGCGGCCGTCGTGCCGCCGATGGCGGATTTGATGATGGCGATGGGTGAATCGTCATGGGCTTTGACCAGACGGGCGAAGGTGATTTCCGGACCGAAGGCATCCATGGGCTGCAGCGGGCCCCACGCAGCGGGAGCGCTCTGATCGTTTTCCGGAAGCCGGGCAAAAAGGACATCGTCCTGTGGCACGCCAGCGCCTTTGAACATTGGGTAGTCGTCAATCCGCTCGGCGTGGGCATCCGAGCCGACCATGTTCGACTGCCCGGCAAAAAGGAAGACTTTGACGGGCTTCGATTCGTCGGCCGCCAGTGCGGTTCCGACCAGGAAGAGTGTGAGTGTGGCTGCGAGGCGGGGAAATGTCATAAGCGTGCGATATTGGAAGATGAGTGACGCGGCGGAGAAGGAGCGAAGACTTGTCAGCATGGCGGCGGCGCTTCGTGATGCCAAGGCAAATGTGTGATTTGGAGATGACTCCCCCCCCTTACGCATCTGGGCGGTTTGGACTTATTTAGGTTGAAGATGAAGGCTCGCAGGAGGTAATCATCGTTTCTTCCCCGCCATTCCATCTATGAAAATCCATCTCCTCCTGCTCACCCTCGCAACGCTGTCACCGCTCGGTGCTGAAGTAACCTTCAAGAAAAAGACCCTCACCACGGATTTCGTGGCGGAGGGCTGCGACATCGCGGACTTCAATCATGATGGGAACATGGACATCACTGCGGGATGTTCCATCTGGTATGGGCCGGACTATAGCCGCCGTATGAATTTCACCCCGCCCAGTGAAAATGCGGATGGCCCCACCAAGACGCCTTACGACCCCGCCAAGGGATACTCGGATTATTTCCTGGCCTACGCCTACGACTTCACAGGCGATGGCTGGGCGGATATCCTCGTCTATGGGCTGCCGGGCGAACCCGCGCTGCTGTATGTGAATCCCCAGAACAAGGCGGCCATTTGGGCAAGGCACAACATTTTCGACGTGGCCGATGGCGAATCGCCCGACCTCAAGGACATGAATGGTGACGGGAAACCCGAGTTGCTTGTGCATTCCAGCAATCCCAACAAGCCCAAGGAGGCGAACGGCATCGGCGGCGGACAACTTGGCTATGCGGAAATCGACTGGGCCAATCCACTCGCCAAGGCGCGATTCCGCCCCATCACCCCAAAATCGCCCGAGAATGATCAGAAATACATGCGCTACACCCACGGTTACGGCGCTGGGGACATCAATGGCGATGGCCGCGTGGACATTCTCAACAAGGAAGGCTGGTGGGAACAACCCGCAGATACCAAGACGGACAAGGATTGGGTCCTGCACCCGGCCGCCTTTACTCCGCCTGGTGTGCGCGGGGGTTCCTTCATGTATGCCTACGATGTCAATGGCGATGGCCGCAATGATGTCATCACCAGCTACGATGCCCACGGCTTCGGCCTCGGCTGGTTCGAGCAAAATGCCGATGGCACCTTCAAGGAACACAAGATCATGGGAAGCAAGCCGGAGGAAAATCCCCAGGGTGTGAAATTCAGCCAGCTCCATGCGATGCGACTGGTGGATGTGGATGGCGATGGTCTCATGGACATTGTCACCGGCAAACGCCGCTGGGCCCACGGACCGCTGACCGATGATGAACCCAATGCCGCGCCGGTCCTTTATTGGTTCCAGCTGAAACGCGACGGCAAGGGCGGTGCTGAATATATCCCGCATCAGATTGATGAAGACAGCGGAGTCGGAACCCAGGTCACCACAGGTGATCTCAACGGTGACAAGAAACCAGACGTCATTGTTGCAAACAAGAAGGGCGTCTTCGTATTCACGCAGCAGTAGGCCTGCTCTCGGTTTCTGTGATGACAATTGTAGCTGTCTATTCGAACATGAAGAGTCTGAAGGTTGTCCAATACCGCTCTGGTTTCATCACCTTCCCCCTCCCCTTCGGCCCGTTCAATCCAGCATTTTCAACCCCTAGGATTATAATGAGAAATCCCCATCAAGCGAAATGAAGAAGTGGCTACTGATACTCGCAATTCTCGGAGGCGTCGGTTATGCAGCCTATCCGATGCTTGCTGAAAAGCTTGGATGGAAATCCGGAGCCACAGAGACGGCCAAAAAAACCACTACCCCCACCACCGCCATCGTGGCGACGCGTGATATCAACTTTGCCATTACCGCCGCCGGGGACATTGGTCCGGTAGACACTGTGTCGGTGCGGCCGGAAGTGGGGGGAATTATTTCCACGCTGACACTGGACATCGGCGACAAGGTGCAGAAGGGCGAGGTGCTTTTCGAATTGAATGACAAGGACCTGCAGACCGAAAAATCCTCGCGCGAGATCGAAATCGCAGGAGCCAAGCTGGCCATCGAAACTCAGAAATTAACGCTGGAGAAAGCCAAGCTCAATTTCGAACGGGTCAAGGCTCTCTTCGAACAAAAGGCGGCCACCAGCTC
Organism: Akkermansia muciniphila; assembly: GCA_943333275.1. Lineage (GTDB taxonomy): Bacteria > Verrucomicrobiota > Verrucomicrobiia > Verrucomicrobiales > V1-33 > JAGNEJ01. The sequence continues at coordinate 21,379 of CALQSQ010000074.1, read as the reverse complement.
GGCATTCGACAATGCGCGCATCGAATTCGAACTGACCAAGAACAGCCAGGACATCGCCTCGAACAAGTTGGAAACAGCGCAATCCGCCCTGCGGCAGGTCGAGGACAAACTGATCAAGACAGTCATCCGCGCGCCCTTTGATTGCACGATCCTGACGCGCCCGGTTTCGGTGGGGCAGGCGGTATCCGGGGCCACCGGATTCAACAGCGGCACCGAAGTGTTCACCGTCGCCAACCTCACGGACCTTATCATCAGTTCACATATCAACCAGGCCGATGTCACGCGCTTGAAAGTGGGCCAGGCGGTGACTGTATCCGTCGAGGCCGTCCCGGGTCTCAAGCTTGTGGGCAACGTCGATCGCATCGCCCCTCAGGCCACCTTTCGAAATGGCATCAAGGGCTATGCGACGCGGATCATCCTCAAGAATGCCGAAGCTGCCGTGCGCCCCGGCATGACCGCAAACCTTTCCATTCCGCTCGTCTCGGCCGGCAACGTGCTGGCCGTGCCATTGGCGGCGGTTTTCAACGACCAAGCGGATCGTTATGTGTATGTAAAAACGGCGGAGGACACCTTCGAGCGACGCCCCGTGGAATTGGGCGTGGCGGATTATGAATTTGTCGCCATCACCAAGGGACTGACTGCTGGAGAGGTGGTCTCACTGATTGCGCCAAAGGGCACGATGACTGCCGCGCCAGCCTCTGGCAAAGTCGCCCTTGGTGCCAATTAGCCTATCCTTATGGCCCTTATCGAACTGCGCAATGTCAGCAAGATTTACCACCTTGGGGGTGAGGAAATCCGGGCGCTTGATGACGTGTCCCTCGACATCGACATCGGTGAATTCATCTCCATCATCGGTCCCTCCGGCAGCGGGAAATCTACCTTGATGCACATCCTTGGTTGTCTGGATTCACCCTCGAAGGGCAGCGTGCGCCTTGACGGCACCATGATTGAAAAGGCTTCGGAGCGCGAGTTGGCCCGTCTCCGCAACCGCATGATCGGTTTTGTCTTCCAATCGTTTAACCTGCTCCCGAAATTAAGCGTCCTGCAAAATGTCGAACTGCCCATGAACTACAGTGGCGTCTCCAGCCATGAACGCCGCGAGCGCGCGCTGCAGGCGCTGCAAATGGTGGGCATGGAGAACCGCGCCAAGCACCGCCCCATGCAGCTCTCCGGCGGCCAGATGCAGCGCACCGCCATTGCCCGGGCGCTGGTGAACAGCCCAAAGATTGTCTTTGCGGATGAACCCACCGGCAATCTCGACTCACACACAGGGGAGGCGATCCTCCAATTATTTCACAAGCTTAGTCAGGAGGGCCGCACCATCGCCCTGGTCACGCACGACCCGGAGATCGCGGCATTTACTCCCCGGCGTATCGAGATCCGCGATGGGAAAATCGCCACCCATGTCGACAGCAAACTCGCGGGCCTGGCCAGTGAACCCAGATTCTCCCTGCCTCACTAATAGGTTGTCACCGTGATTATTTTAAACGCCATCAATATTGGATTTAAGGAAATCTGGGCCAATAAATTTCGTTCCTTACTCACGATGCTGGGCATCATCCTTGGCGTGGGGAGTCTCGTCGCACAGTCCGCCCTGGTAAAGGGTCTGGAGAACGGCATGAAGGAGGCGCTGGTCGCCATCGGCGGTCTGGAGAAAGTCTACATCACCAGCCAGGCCATTCCCGTCTGGCAGCAGCACCGGAAGGATCAATCTGTGGGAACGACCATGAACGATGTCTATGCCCTCCAGAGCAGTGCGCCCCTCGTCCGGTTGATCGTGCCAGAGATGCGCGGACAGGACGCCACCGTCACACGTGGGAGCAAGGCCTTCAACCCCTGGCATTTTGTGGGCACCTGGCCCGGCGCACTGGAAATGAATCAGCACGTCGTCGAATACGGACGGATGTTCAATGACGTGGACGATCGGGAGGCCCGCAGCGTCTGTGTCATCGGCACGGGAGTTCGCGATGCCTTGTTCGGATCGCCGGAAGAGATTGGACGGGAAATTGATCCGGTTGGTGAGTTCGTGAACATCAACAACCAGCGGTTTCGCATCATCGGCATGTTTCAACTCTACGAAAGCGAACTGGATCGCAAAGCCCGTGAAGTGGCCCTGGAAAAGGGCGTGGAACCAACGCAGGCGGGTCCGGCCCGGAAGAAGGGCTTTGGCAGCGGGAAGGGCAAGAGCGGCGCGGGTTTCGCGTTCGAATGGAAGAACAACACCATTTATATTCCGCTCAATACGATGTGGCTCAAGTTCCGCGCCGGTTCTGCCCCGGCCCCTGCTCCCGGTGCCCCCGCTCCTGCGGGAGGAAGCGCAACTGCGAGCGGTCAGGACTTCGTGGCCGACCCGCGGCTCTCCAGCATTTATTTCAAAGTGCTGGACATCGAACAGATGAATGAGGCTCTCCAGCAGGTGAAAAATGTCGTGCTGCACACGCATCAGGGCATTGAGGATTTCGCCTTCAACACCCAGGAGAACTGGTCGGAGAACATTGCCGTGGCCGTCCGCAACGCGCGTCTGAGCGGGAGCATCATCGCCGCCATCAGCCTGCTCGTTGGTGGCGTGGGCATCATGAATATCATGCTGGCCAGCATCACTGAGCGCGTCCGGGAAATTGGGGTGAGGAAGGCGGTCGGCGCCACGTTTCTTGACATCTTCATCCAGATTCTCGTCGAGAGCGTGGTCATCGCGGTCATCGGTGGCGTGGCTGGATTGCTCGCTTCCCAGGGACTCGTCAAAATGCTTTCCCTCCTCTCACCCGACGCCAACACACCCGTCATCACGCTGGACGCCATGCTCCTGGCTTTCAGTTTCAGCGTGGGTGTCGGCGTCCTCGCCGGCATCTTCCCCGGCCTCAAAGCCGCCCGCCTGCACCCGATTCAGGCGCTGCGCTATGACTAGCAGTTGATTGTCTGGATACGGGAGCCATCGTCTGAACGGCTGCCGTTTTGCGATTTTTTCCCACCGCATCTGACATTCTTTGGAAAGGGAATCAGAGCCTCCGATTGACGTGGAAAAGGCATCACGCGTGGACCGCAAACACTCACATTTCCCAGGCATCCTCATCATCATTCGCGGTGCAACAGGGGATTGCAAATCCTCGAGAGGCACCGGATGCCTGAACGGCACTCGGGATCATTTCCGCTTCCCAAACATGCCGCTTCGCCCCAACCCAATTCGAACCCTCCATTTCCACACTATGCATTCCTGGCTTGGCACTCCCATTATCCTCGCAACACTCATCCTCCCGGCTGTCGCGATCCCTTTTGATCAGGCGCTTTACGACGCGAAGGCCCGCACGTATTCGCCGGAGGAGAGCATGGGAATGATGGAGCTGCAGCCTGGCTACCATGTGGAACTGGTTGCGTCGGAACCCATGGTGCAGGAACCGGTGGCGGTCGCATGGGACGGGGATGCGAAGATGTATGTCGCGGAAATGAACACCTACATGCAGGACATCGATGGCAGTCACGAGTTGGAGCCACGGTCAAGGGTGGTGCTATTGGAGGACACTGACAATGACGGGCGCATGGACAAGCGGACGGTCTTCATCGACAAACTCCTGCTCCCGCGAATGATTCAGCCACTGGGGGACCGCGTCATCGTGCGCGAAACGAACTCTTTCGATCTCTACAGTTACCGGGATACCGACGGTGATGGCATCGCGGATGAGAAAAAACTCGTGTATGAAGGCGGCCCGTGTGGCGGCAATCTGGAGCACCAGCCGAGCGGGCTGGACTGGAATATCGACAACTGGATGTATGTCAGCTACACCAATAAGCGCTATCGTTGGGTGGGCGATCACATCGTGGCTGAAGACCTGCCGGCAGGATCAGGTCAATGGGGTGTGACGCACGATGATGTTGGACGCAATTTCTTCTGCACTGGCGGGGGAGAAAATCCCGCGATGGGATTCCAGCGTCCCATGGTTTATGGTCCCATTTCACTGCCCGGCGAGCAGGCAGATGGTTTCCGTGAGGTCTTTCCGTTCGTCGCCATTCCGGATGTCCAGGGTGGCACGGGGCGGTTTCGACCGAAAGAACTTACGCTAAATGGCTTCACCGGGTGTGCCGGTGCGCACATTTACCGGGGGGATCGGCTGCCCGCAGATTTCTATGGCGACTATGTGATCCCTGAACCCGTGGGACGGTTGGTGCGTCGCGCCAAGGTGGTGAATGAAAATGGAAAAATTGTGGTGAAAAACGCAACCCCCGGAACGGAATTCCTGCGTTCCCGCGATGCCAATTTCCGCCCTGTGAATGCCGCAACCGGTCCCGATGGCTGTCTCTACCTCGTCGACATGTATCGTGGCATAATCCAGGAGGGGGCCTGGGTGGCCCGTGGTTCCTACCTGCGCGGGGTGGTGGAGAACTACGGATTGGATAAAAACATCGGTCGGGGACGGATATACCGCGTGGTTCATGAATCCACGAAACGCGGACCGAAGCCAGCAATGTTGAAAGCGTCCGACGCGGAACTTGTACAGCACCTTTCCCATCCGAACGGATGGTGGCGCGATGAAGCGCAGAAACTTCTCATCGTCAGGGGGGCTACCTCCGTAGCTGGTGAACTTCAGACCCTGGCCCGCACGGGAGACGCACCGCTGGGAAGGCTGCACGCACTTTGGACGCTGGATGGTCTTGGCAAGAGCACCCCTGCACTGCTGCTAGAGAAACTCACCGATGCCGATCCCCGGGTGCGCGTCGCAGCCATCCGCATTCTCGAACCATTCCTGGCCACGGATGGTGGCAGTCTCGTCAAAGCGCTGGCTCCGCTCGCGGGGGATCCGGACGTGGAGGTGGTTATCCAACTGGTGCTTTCGCTTGGCTACTCGCCCTCCCAGGAAGGGGATCTGTTGATTGCCCAGATCAGCAAAGACCACGCCGCAAATCCCAATATCCTCGCCATCATCAGCAGCGGACGTCAACGCATGGAGGAAGCGCAGCGCCGCCGTCAGCAGAGTCAATTTCTTGTCGCGGGAGAGACGAATTTTAAAGCCATCTGCTCCGCCTGTCATGGTCTTGATGCCAAGGGGACTCCCTTCCCCGGCATGGAGGGCATGACCCTGGGGCCTGCGTTGGTGGGTTCGCCACGGGTGCTTGGAAAGAAGGAAATCCCCATCATGATCATGCTCAAGGGCATGACGGGCGAACTCAACGGCAAGACTTATCCCGGCCCCATGTTGCCGCTGGAAAGCTATGACGATGCATGGATCGCCGCAACCCTGACCTACATCCGCAATTCCTGGGGCAACAAGGCACCCTTGGTCAGCCCTGCCGATATCGCCGCCGTGCGCGCCGCCGTGAAGGACCGGAAGGAAATGTGGCAATCCAGTGAGATCCTCGCCATCACCCCTCTCCCAAAGAAGGACATGAATCAATGGGCCTTCACCGCCAGCAACAACCCCGGCAGCTGCAAAGCAGCCGTCGATGGCAACCCCGCGTCCCGCTGGGATAGTCAGGGCACGCAACACGAAGGCATGTGGTTTGCCTTTGATATGGGCAGCGAACGCATCCTCAACTCCATCGTCCTCGACTCCACGGGCTCCAGGGACGATTACCCCCGCGAATTCAGCATCGAATTCTCGCTGGACGGCAAACAGTGGACGCAGGCCGTGGCGAAAACCCCGGGATCTGATGCCATCACCGACATCATCCTCCCCGCCAATAAAACCCGCTGGGTCCGCATCAATCAGCATGGAAGGGCCGAAGGCAAATTCTGGTCCATTCACGAACTGGACGTCTTTGCAAAACCGTAGTGATCATTTCGCTGAGCGTTGATACGACTCGAGAAGTGATCGACATCCATGAAGACTTCACGCATCACCTCTTACTGCAACTGCATGAACACCGCCAGGCCCATGAATCATCGGTTCTCAAAATCACCAGTAAGACGAATACTGACTTTCCTGGGGGTCGTGTTCGCGACTGCGGTTCCCGGCATTGCTGAGCCAATGGATGTCACCGTCCTGGTCACGGCGGCGGTTACGAAGGATGGGATTGCGCTGGACGTTGGGAATGACAGGTTCGGTGATCCCTCACCGGGCGTTTCCAAGCAACTTCATGTCGAATATACCATTGGCGGGCAGAGGCTCTCGCTGGATGTTCCGGAGACGGGGAAGTTGGCGATTGCTGCGCCTGCGGGCCAAAAATTGACGATTTGGAAAGCGACCTATGGGCCTGCCGCCGGGCCACAGGAGGTGAGTGAAGCGACTCCGGCTTCAGCGATCCAGGTGCATGAGGGCTTTTCGGTGCAGCGGGTCTATTCCGTGCCCAGGGCGTTTGGCTCCTGGGTGGCAATGTGTTTCGACAACAAGGGACGGATTTATGCGTCGGACCAGGGGCCGAGGTTGTTTCGTTATTCGCCGCCGGATGCTGACAATGGCGCGGAGGGAAAGGTGGAGGTGGTGTCGGACAAGTGGGGGTATTCCCAGGGGATGACGTTTATCAACGGTGACCTCTATCTGGTGCAGCACGGGGATCATTCGGAAATGAATTTCCGGCTTGAGTCAGTGCTGCGCATTCGGGATACGGACGGTGATGACAACCTGGACAAGGCGGAGACGCTCTTTGAATTTCCCCGGGTAACGGGCGATGCCGCCAACTGGTATGAACACAATGTCCACAGCATCGTGGCGGGACCGGATGGCCAATCCATTTATGTCGTGAGTGGTGACCGCAACGGCCTGCCCTGCCCGGAGGGGCGAACGCCAAAACATTGGAATCGGGATGGCTGGGACTTTGAATACACAAAAGAACCCTACTCCGGCGGCTGGGTGATGCGGGCGGATCTGGATGGAAAGAACCCCGCGTATCTCTGCATGGGACTGCGCAACAGCTATGACATCGCCTTCAACCGCCAGGGTGATCTATTCACCTATGACAGCGACTATGAAGGCGATTTCGGCCTGACAAATTACCGCCCCACCGCGATCCGCCAGGTGCTCAGTGGGACGGACAGCGGGTGGGGCGGCCGTGCCGGGGAAATGCGCTGGAACTGGAACTCCAAATGGGAGGACATTCAGCCGCCGCTCAAAAACATTGGCCCGGGATCCCCCACGGGAGTTGCCTTTGGTTATGGAGCAAAATTTCCCCCGCGCTATCAGGAGGCGTTCTTCGCCTGTGATTGGAGTTGGGGGCGGATGTTTGCGGTGCATCTCACACCGGAAGGATCATCGTATGCGGCAGAGGTGGAGCCATTTCTTAGCGCTCAGGGCTTGCCCATCGCTGATCTCGCGGTTTCGCCCGTGGATGGCGCGCTGTATTTCCTGATTGGGGGACGAGGCACCCAGTCGGGAATTTACCGGGTTACTTATGTGGGTAATGAGGACACCAATCCCAGACCGCCGGCAGCAATGGATTCAGCCACTGCAGGCTTGCACGCGTTGCGCAGGGAAATGGAGACGTTTCATGGGAAGGCGAACCCTGCCGCCCTGGCAAAAGTCTGGCCGCAATTGTCCCACGGGGATCGGGCCGTCCGCAGTGCCGCCCGCATCGCACTGGAGTGGCAACCGCTGAGCGAATGGAAACAACGGGCCCTTGATGAATCAAATCCACGCACCGCTCTGCAATCCCTCCTCGCCCTGGCCAGATCCACGGATGGCGACACCACCGTGCAACCCGCCCTGCTAAAGGCATTGGAGCGATTTGATTTCCGAAACCTCAGCCCTGATGAACAGTGCTGGTATCTGCGCATCCTCATGGTTACGGCAAAGCGTCATGGCATGTTTGCCGCAGACATTGCCGCAAAAATCCTGGCCGTGCTGGAACCAGTGCTTCCCTCTGCCGATTCCCGGGTGAACGAGGAAATCACCGCGTTGTGTGCCTCGCTTCACAGCAACACTTTCCTCGCTGCGGCCATTGATTTGCTTGAACACAGCCGCACCCAGGAGGAGCAGATGCATTACGTGTCAGTGTTGGTGAACTCCGCCGGAAGCCCCGGCTGGACCGCTGAACTCCGCGGGAGGTTGTTTAAATTGGCCATCGAGCGGGTGCCCCATTGGAAAGGCGGCGCAAGTGTGCGTCCCTATAGGGAGTGGCGAATGAAGAGCATCATTGGGATGCTCAGCGAGGATCAGCGCAGGCAATTTGCCGACCGTATCGCCAAGGCCTTGAATCCCCCAGGCATCATGCCTGCGACTTCCCGGAACTTCGTGAAACATTGGAAAATCGAGGACTTCACGGCCGCTCTGGAGGCTGGACTGAAGCAAAAACGCAACATGGAAAATGGCCGCATGTTATTCACCGCCACGGGATGCATTGCCTGCCACAATTTCCAGGACGAAGGCGGACTGGCTGGTCCGGATCTCACCAGTGCCGGTGGGCGCTATAGTGCCCGCGATCTGCTGGATAATATTCTCAATCCGAGCAAAATCATTAACGAGCAAAACGCCATTCAGATCTATACCATGAAAGACGGGAAGGTGATCGCCGGACGCACCACGAACCTGGCGGGAGACATCATCATGGTGGCCACAAATCCCATGGACCCCGGGGGCTCGGAAGTGCGTTTCAGCACCAAAGACCTCGTGAGCATCACCAAATCTCCGGTGTCCTTCATGCCTCCGGCATTGCTGGACACCCTTACGGAAGGTGATTTGCTCGACCTGCTGGCGTTCCTTACCCAACTGGATCCGAGGACACCCGCCTCCATTCGATGAGGTGCCAGCCCGCCAACACGGAGGTGGAACTACGTGTGAATTGTAAAAAGTGATCGCCTAATCCGTCCTGCCTCGATACGACTACTGAAAATTTATTTAACCCATGACATTGCCACTTTTTTCACGCCGTTACTTGCTGCAACGCACCGCACTTGTCGCGGGGGCGGGCCTGGTTTGTTTCCGACCGCAAAATGCGTGCGCTTTGGAGCCGATACCTAACCGCTTGGTGGTATTAACCTTCGACGATTCGGTGGCGAGTCACGCCACCTTTGTGGCACCCTTGTTGAAGAAGCTGGGATTTGGGGCCACGTTCTTTATCACTGAGGGTTTTGAGTTTGCCACGGACAAGGAGCATTACCTGACCTGGGAGCAGATCAAGGGCCTGGACCGTGAGGGATTTGAAATTGGCAATCACACGCGGCGCCACGAAGGAGTGGCGGGGCAGAAGCCGGAGCAACTGGCTGAAGATGTGGAATACATCGAGCAGCAGTGCGCCAAACATGAGATCCCGCGCCCCACGAGTTTTTGCTACCCTGGCTACCAGACGTCCATTGCCGCAGTGAAGTTGCTGCGCGATCGGGGCTATCGATTTGCCCGGGCGGGAGGGGCCCAGGCCTTTGATCCCGCGAAGGACGAGCCTTTGACGCTGCCCCAGGCATTCGATGGTAAGCCGGAGAGCACGCTGGAGCAATTCAAGGCGGCGGTGGCACAGGCGCAGGAAGGGAAGATCGCGGTGATGACGTTCCATGGCGTGCCGGATATCAAGCATCCGTGGGTGAACACGGATCCCGCAAAATTTGAAAGCTACATGGAACATCTGAAACAGGAACGCTGCACAGTGATCGCGATGCGCGAACTGGCCAAGTATTTGAAATAACCCAACCCAATTATGAAATCCACATCCTTCATCACACACATCACCTGTCTTGGATTTGCCCTCATTGCATCCCTTTGTCCCGCTGAAGACAAACCAAAACCCCCGGAACCTCCAGCGTTCAACTCACCGGAAACGGCCGGCCCTGACTTCGCCCTTCAAGGGGAATATGAAGGCAGCGCCGGTGGCGCAAAGGTGGGGGGCAATGTGATCGCCCTGGGAAACGACACCTTTCGCCTGGTCGTTCACCAGGGTGGATTGCCGGGCGCCGGATGGGATGGCTCTGCGAAAAGTGAAATGGAAGGCAAACGCGATGGGGAAAACGTAGCATTCAAAGGCGCATGGGAGGCGGTGTTATCCAAAGCCGGCCTGAGCGGCAAGACTGACAAGGGTGCGGAGGTCGGTCTCAAGCGGGTCGAACGTCACAGCCCGACGGAGGGTGCCAAGGCTCCCGCAGGTGCCGTCATCCTGTTTGATGGAAGCAGCGCGGACGCCTGGCAGGACGGACGGATGGATGCCCGCAAACTGCTCTTCTGCGGCACCAAGACCAAGGAGGCCTTTCAATCGTTCGACCTGCACATCGAATTCCTGCTGCCCTTCAAACCACTGGCCCGGGGCCAGGGCCGTGGGAACAGCGGGGTGTATTTGCAGGATCGTTATGAAGTGCAGGTGCTGGACAGTTTTGGACTCAAGGGCGAGGACAACGAATGCGGAGGCATTTATCACAACAGCGCTCCCAAGGTAAACATGTGTTACCCGCCCCTGCAGTGGCAGACCTATGACATCGAGTTCACCGCTGCCACGTTTGACGCTTCCGGCAAGAAGACCAAAAATGCCGTGGCCACGGTGAAACACAACGGCACGGTCGTGCAGGACCACATGGAACTCAAGGCTGCCACCCCCGGTGGAGGCTTTGAAAATGAAGTCCCGGCCCCGGGGCCCATCCAACTGCAGGACCACGAAAATCCAGTTTTTTACCGGAATGTTTGGCTGGTAAAAAAATAATTACCCATGTCCCCATACCCCTACAGCGCCCAATATTTGCACGCATTTGGCGTGGCAACCGGTCTGTGCATCTCTTTGGCATCGGCGGGAGAAATTCGCTGGAAGATGACCACCATCAACGACCAGTCCCCATTTGAAGCCTGCGGAACCGCGGACTTCAACGGCGATGGCAGGCTCGACATCTTCTGCGGTGACTCCTGGTATGAGGCCCCGGCATGGATTCGTCACCAAGTTCGGGAGATTCCCATTGGGGTGCCCAATCCCCACTACTGTGAGGACTTTTGCGATTCACCCATGGATGTGAACGGCGATGGTCGGGCGGACATTGTGACCTGCAATTTCTTCGGCAAGCGCGTCGGCTGGGTTGAGAATCCCGGGGGCGATGCCACCAAACCCTGGATCGAGCATGAAATCGACCTCCCCGGGCACATGGAGGCTGGTGGATTGATCGACATCAATGGCGATGGCAAACCCGATTTCCTTCCGAACCCCGGCGGTGTCGTGGTCTGGTATGAACTCGCCCAGCAAAAGCCGTCCGTCGTCTGGAAGAAGCATGAACTGAGCAATGCAGGCGCGGGTCATGGAGTGGGGACAGGGGACGTCAACAGCGATGGCCGGCTAGATATCATCACCTCAAAGGGATGGTATGAACAGCCTGCGGACCCTGCGTCCAACGACTGGCCATTCCATGCGGAATTTGATCTCGGGGCTGCGGGAATTTACATTTACGGACGGGATGTGGATGGCGACCACCAGACCGACATCGTGTGGGGACTGGGGCATGCATTCGGACTGCGCTGGCTCAAACAAGCTGTGTCAGCGGACGGAAAACGGGAATGGCAACGGCTCGACATTGATGTGACGTTCTCGCAGGTGCATACGCTCCTGTATGCCAATCTCGACGGCGTGGGCGAACCTGAACTCATCACTGGCAAGCGTATTTACGCCCATGAGAGCGAGCTGGGCGCCACCCATGCGCCGGTCATTTGTTATTATCAGTTCGACGGTCAGGCCGCACAGTGGGTGAAGCATGAGATTTTCCACGGGGCTCCCGCCAGTAATGCTCCGGAGGACCCCGCGCAACGCTGGGCGTTGAAGGACTTTCCCCGCGGAACCGCCGGAACCGGCCTGCAAATGTCGGCTGCGGACATCGACGGGGACGGGGACACCGACCTTGTCTGTCCCGGCAAATCAGGATTGTATCTATTTGAAAATTTGGGGCTCTAACACCTCAAACGTCACAGATCTGCACGGCCTGGCGCAGGGAGGCCAGAACATCCGGACGGGCGGGCTCGAACTCCTGCGCGACGTGGCCCTTGTAGCCGGTGGCGACGATGGCGCGCATAATGGCCGGGTAGTGGAGTTCCTGTGTCTCGTCGATCTCGTGGCGTCCGGGGACACCGCCGGTGTGATAGTGGGAGAAATGCTGATGCTCCTTCTGGATGGTGGCGATGATGTCGCCCTCCATGACCTGCATGTGGTAGATGTCGAAGAGGAGTTTGAAATTTGGCGAACCGATCAGTTTCACCAACTGAATGCCCCAGGCGCTTTTATCGCACATGTAGTCCGGGTGGTTCACGCGGCTGTTGAGCAGTTCCATGGTCAGGGTGATCCCATGTTTCTCGGCGAGCGGGAGCAGCCTTTTGATGCCGGCCGCACAATTCTTGAGGCCCGTTTCCTCATCCATGCCGCGGCGATTACCTGAAAAACAGATGACATGCCTGGCTCCGAACTCCGCGCTGGCCTTGATAAGAGGCTCATAGGCCTTGACCAGAAGGTCGTGATGCTCCGCGATGTTGAAGCCCCAGGGAATGCTGCCGATTTTCTCCCCCTTGGGTCCGTCAATGGTCGGGAAGCTGATCATCGCCGAGGTTAAATCGTGCTTTTTCAACGTTGGAAAATGTTCCGGATCCACGAGGTCGATCGACGTGATGCCCATTTCCTTGCTGGCCCGGCAGAGTTCCTCCAGCGGCACTTTGGGGTAACACCATTTGCAGACGGAATGATTGATTTTGCCCTTCAACCCGGAGGCTGCGTCAGCGGCCCGCAGGCGTTCGGTCAGGGAGGCAGTCATCGCTGCGGTGGTGCTTGCAGTCAGAAATTGGCGGCGGGAGGAATTCATAGAAGGCTGGTTTAGCGGAAACGCCACGGTCCGTCCAGCCTGGATTCCGGCAAAGCAAGATTCCTGTCAGAGTGCTTGTCATCAAGCGGCATCTGCTTCACTCTCTGTGGTCATGACGTCCACCTCTCCCGCCCAGAATCCCACTCCATGGTATCAGCAAATGAACCGCTATCATTGGTTCGTTTTCATCGTGGCTTCGGCGGCATGGTGCTTTGATTGCCTTGATCAACAGCTGTTCATTCTGGCTCGGGACAATGCGGTGAAGTCGCTGTCTCCCGGCATGGATGCCCTGAAATTAGGTGAGCGCAGCGGCCTTGCCATGAGTGTATTTGTCGCCGGGTGGGCGTTGGGAGGATTAATTTTCGGTTCAGTGGGCGACCGCATCGGTCGTGCACGAACGCTGGCGCTGACGGTCTTGATCTACTCGCTGTTTACCGGCTTGTCCTCCTTCGCGGCTACCTTTGAGCAGTTTGTGATTTATCGGGCCATCACGGGCCTAGGGGTTGGCGGGGTCTTTGGACTGGCCGTGGCGTTGGTGGCAGACGCTCTTCCAGACAAGGTTCGCCCCAAGGCATTGGGGACGTTGCAGGCGCTCTCCGCCGTTGGAAATGTAACTGCGGGCGCCTGCGCAATGGCCCTTTCCGGGCAAGATCCCATGGTTTCCTGGAAGTACCTTTTCTGGATTGGATCGGCCCCTGCCTTCCTGTGCATTTTCATCATGCTCAAACTCAAGGAACCCGAGAAATGGGTTGCCGCGAAGGCTGCAAGTAAAAGTGACTCAACCAAGTCCATGGGCTCCTACGCGAGCCTGCTAGGCGATGCGCGCTGGCGAAAATCCGCCTTGTTTGGAATGCTCCTGTGTGTCGCTGCGGTAGTGGGCCTGTGGGGGGTGGGCTTCTTTAGCGGAAAACTTGTTGGTCCCGCCATTGAGGCAGCCCTCGTGGCCGAGAAGCTAAATCCCGCCGAGATCGCGCAAGGGAAACAATGGTGGACCGCCGCCAATCTGATCGCGATGAACATTGGGGCATTTTTTGGGATGATCTGCTTCACCAAAGCAGCCCATCGGTTTGGTCGCAAACCAGCATTTACTTTGGGATTTCTGGCGGCTCTGGCTTCCACGGTTTTCTTCTACCAGTGTTTTTCAACGAGAGCGGACATCTGGATGAGCGCGGTGATGGGATTTTGCCAGTTATCGCTCTTTGCAGGATTTGCCATTTATCTGCCGGAGTTATTTCCCACACGGTTGCGCAGCACGGGGGTCAGTTTTTGCTACAATGTGGGGCGGTTCATCGCGGCCAGCGGACCCTTTACTTTGGGCAAGTTGCAAGCTCATCTCGGGCAGGTTGCGGTTGATGCACTTCCCGCCACCGCCGACAACGCGGCCAAAGCCGCCGCGCAATTGGGTGCATTTCGGAACGCGGCGTGTTACCTCAGTTTGGTATTTTTGCTGGGATTGATCGCGCTCAAATTCCTTCCTGAAACGAAGGGGCGTTCGATGCCGGAGGATTGATGCCGGCTTCCCGTGCTAGGATTGGAAAAGCATCAAGCCATCGAGCCAAACGCCGCGAACTTGAAATTTCTCGTCAAACCAAACCAGGTCGGCCCTTTTCCCAACTTCAAGCGAGCCCATCTCATGCGCGCGTCCCAACTGTCTGGCAGGGTTGAGTGAAGCCATCCGCACGGCGTCCACGAGGGACTGGCCGGCGAGTTGCACGGAGCGGCGGACTGCTTCGATCATCGTGAGCGTGCTGCCGGCGAGGCCGGTGCCGTCGGCCATTTCGGCGACGTGGGAAGTGACGCGTGCGGCGGTACCGCCGAGGGTGAATTTGGTGCCCGGCTTGAGGCCGGCGCCCAGCGTGGCATCGGTGATGAGACACACACCATCGCGACCCTTGGCATTGAAAATCATGCGCATCATCGTGGGCGGAACGTGCAATCCATCGGCGATGAGTTCGCAAATGATCTCCGGGTGGGCGAGGGCAAATTCGATCATGCCGGCACGGCGATAGGGGCCGATTTTGGTGCAGCCGCTCATGGCGTTAATGGTGTGGGTGGATTGATTCAATCCTGCTTTCAGCGCAGGAGCGAGCTGGAGTTCATTCGCATTGGTATGACCGCCGCTGGCAATGATGCTCTTTTTACGGAGAGCCTTGATCAACGGAAGGCTGCCCGGATTCTCGGGGGCCAGCGTCATTTGGGTGACCACTTTGCCATAACGAAGGTATTTGCGCCATTCGTGCGGATTGGGGTCGCGAATGTATGCGGGATTCTGCGCGCCGGCCTGGGCTTTGGAAATGAACGGTCCTTCAATATGGACGCCTAGGATGCGTGAGCCGCCGAGTGATTTGTTCAAAAGTGGTTTCACCGCATCCAGCACCCGCAGAATTTCCACCTCCGTTGTGGTGATGGTCGTGAGCGCCAGGGAGGTGGTGCCGCCGCGCAGGTGAAATTTAGTAATGGTGCTGAAGGCCTCTGGGCTTGCCTCCATGGTGTCGCGGCCCATGGCGCCATGGATATGCAAATCAATGAAGCCGGGGGCGAGATAACCTCCGCCGAGATTCATGGTGGGCACAGACTTGGCGGGCCTTTTGTTCAGACTGTTGATCAATCCATCCCGGATCAGCAAAGAGCCCGTCTGGATGGCATCGGGAAGGATGAGTTGGGCGTTGGTGAGGTGCATGCAATTATCTTTCACTTAATCCACTGGCCGAATCAGCATCCAAATAAAGGGTGGCTTGGGATTGCGAGCGCAGCCAGGAGGCGGGGCAGGCAGTGTCCGCCGGACCTTCGAGCGTGGCACGAACAGCGGCGGCCTTGCGCTTTTCCGGTACGATGCAGACCATTTTCCGGGCGGAACAAAGCGCAGGGATCGTGAGCGTGTAGGCGAAGGACGGAACGACGGCGAGCGATGGAAAATGCCCCTCATCCACCTGCTGCTGCTTGCAGAGGTCATCGAGTTTCACCAATTTGACGAGATGCGGATCTTGGAAATCGGCCACAGGCGGGTCATTGAAGGCGAGATGTCCGTTTTCCCCAATTCCCAAGCAGCACAGGTCAATCGGCTGCGCGCTGAGAAGATCCGCATAACGCTGACATTCCGAGAGAGGCAACTCGGCATCGCCCTGTAGGAAATGAAATGCCTGGGGGTGAAATTTCTCCTGGACCTGTTCCCGCATGAATCTTGCAAATGAGGCGGAGTGCCGGTCACTGATGCCCAGGTATTCATCCATGTGAAACAATGTGACCCGGCTCCAATCCACGCCGCCCAACTGATGCACGGCCTGCAGGAATTGGATTTGCGAATTTGCCGATGCCAGAATCACGCGGGCTTCACCGGCCTGATTCAGGCAGGCCTGCAAATAATCGCGCACGTCCAGAGCTGCGGCCGCAGCCATGGCTGGCTGTGAAGGATAAACACGGACCGCCAACTGGTCTGCTTGAAACTTGATCGGTGGATGCATGGATCGTCAGTGAGTGAGGTGACGAACTTGCAACGATCCCAGCGACCTGGCCAGCAGAATCAGATCAAAGGGTATTTTCCAGGGATGGGAGTCTCGTGCGGCTTGAAGCTGGAGTCCCATTGGAAGTTTTCCTCGGGGGCGAGATCCTCCTTCGATTGCTGAAGGCCCGGCCATTTGCCATCGGCGGACGGCTTCCAGGTGATCTTCTGTCCGGTATAGGCGGCCATGCGGCCCATGATGGCGACCAACGAGCTGTGAGCCATCCACTCCCCATCATTGTGAGCCTTGCCATTGCGGATGGAATCAAAGAATTCCACATGCTCCTGATCATACATGTCGCGATCCTTCTCAGCCTGTTCCTCAGGGTAGCTCCATTTGTTCGGACCGGTAATTTGCACTCGCGGACCGTTGATGATGGCACTGCCCTTGGTGCCGGTGATGTAGTCGGCATTCTCGTTGGAACAGTTGGGGATCTGGCGGTTGGCAACGTGGACGAAAACATTGCCGGGATATTCATAAACGACGTTGAAGTGGTCGAAAATATTTCCTCCCTCGGCTGGATTCTGACGTCCGCCATTGGCGATGCAGGAAATGGGGTCGACATCGCCCATCGCCCAGCAGGTCTTGTCCACGCTGTGGACTGCCTGCTCGACAAGGCTGTCTCCGCTGAGCCAGGAGAAATTATACCAGTTGCGCAACTGCCATTCAAAATCACTCACGCCCTCCTTGCGCTCAGTGGCGGCAGGCATCGGTTTGACGGGACCGGTGTAATAGGTGGCGTAATAATTGGTGATGTCACCGATGGCCTTGTCCTTGAGCATTTTGTCAAAAATGGCCCGGCGGCTCGGCGAGTAGCGCCAGCAAAATCCGCAGGTGATGGAGAGACCCTTCTCCTTCGCCTTGCGGGCGGATTCCTGAACCGAGCGGATTCCCGCGACATCCACAGCCACGGGTTTTTCACAGAAAATATGTTTTCCAGCCTCGACTGCCGCAGCGAAGTGCAGCGGGCGGAATCCGGGAGGGGTGGCCAGCAGCACGACATCGGGATTGGAGGCCAGCACCTTTTGATAAGCATCGAGTCCACTGAACTGACGCTCCGCAGGCACTTCGGCCCGCTCCTTGAAATCCGCTTTCAGTCCGTTGATGGTCGCTGTGATTTGCTGGGGAAAGACATCGCCCATCGCCCAAAGTTCGGCATTGGTATCCATACCCAGCGCATTGCGGGCGGCTCCACCCCCGCGCCCCCCGCATCCGATGAGTGCGATTTTGAGGCGTTTGTTGTCCGGGGCGCCTTTTAAAATGGCGGGAGCGGCAAGGGTCGCTGCAGCTGCAACGGAGGTGCTTTTGAG
Organism: Akkermansia muciniphila; assembly: GCA_943333275.1. Classification (GTDB taxonomy): domain Bacteria; phylum Verrucomicrobiota; class Verrucomicrobiia; order Verrucomicrobiales; family V1-33; genus JAGNEJ01. Next base: position 3,905 of record CALQSQ010000074.1, on the reverse strand, counting down.
GAAGTCGCGACGGTTGGGAGTGGATTGGTTCATAGTCCTGATAAGGGTAAGGGATTTCGGAATTCCGAAAGCGGCATTCTGACGTGAAGAGATGTTTTCTGCAACTGCTCCCGCTCCCGTTCCGCGTATGCAGGTTTCATTCTGTGTGCCGTATCATTTCGTCAGTTGATCCCGTGGCTTTACAGACGCTGAGAAAAGGACTAGGATGGCCTCCTGATGTGGGTAAATTTCCAACGCGGCTGTTTCCGGCTAACCCTCGCGGGGTTCTTGGCTCTGGGTGTTCTGCGGACCTCCGCAGCCCTGCCGGAGACTCCCGTGGAGTGCCGGGTGGACGACCGACATCGCTTCCAGGCCTGTATTCCCAGTCAGCCCGGCTCCTATTACCAACTGCTGCGCAGCCCTGATCTCGTTTCTCCCGGGGTGGTCGTGGCCATGGCTTTGGGAGACGGTTCGACTCTCCATCTCAGCGATTCCATTCCCACGCTGCAGCGGGCCTTCTTCCGGGTGCGCACCCTTCCGCGGAGTCAGCCGATGGACTGGGACCTGGATGGGGTGGATGATGTGCAGGAGCTTTTAAATCCCGCCTCGCTGAATCCCTTCAACCCCGCCCGGCAGGTCAACATCCTCGACGGTGCCACCCACATCCCCGACCGCGCCACGTTTGAGGCGCTCTCGCATCGCGATAATTTCCCGGGTGCCTTCGGCGTTCGCGAAGTGAAATTTCTCATCCTTGGCCTCGATACCCGCAAGCCGGAAATCTATTTTTTAAACAACAACAAGTTCATCTATCACTACTACTTTGCCACCGATGTGCTGGGCTATAGCCAGTCGCTTTCCACCTTCAATCGTGACACCTACTGGACGAACACCGCCCGCAAAAACCTGGCCGGCAGTCTGATCGAACATGAATCCTACGTGCCCCCCGACGGCGGTCCGCCGGGCGTGCTGACCATGGAATTCTGGCCGTCCGATCCGGTGACGTATGCCTACGTGCAGACCGCCTACAACCTGGTCTCCAAATCCCTGCCCTTTCTGGAAACCCGCCTGGCCTACCACGCCGCCAGCGAGACCCAGCGGACGATTTTCAAGCAGGAAAAAGCACTCTACGCCGCCGCGCAGACGCATCAGATGCATGTGGTGCGCAGCGAGGACCTGTTCGGTCAGACGACCTACACGATGATGAATCCGGGCGTCGGCTTTGGCCGGCTGATGATCTTTGACGGCAGCACACCCCTGACCCCGCGCGATGTCGTCGTCTTCCACAGCCTGCCCAATGCCATTCCCCACCTCGGAGGGATTCTCACGGAGGTCCCGCAAACCCCGCTTTCGCACGTCAATCTGGCCGCGAAGCAGAACAACACCCCGAACGCCTACATCAAGGATGCAGGGGGAAATGCGCTCATCCAATCGCTCCTGGGCAAATACGTCCGCTACGAAACCCTCCCTGAGGGCTACAACCTGCGGGAGGCCACCCAGGCTGAAGTGGACGAGTTCATCAACAGCCAGCGTCCGCCCAACACGCAGTATCCCGTCCGCAACCTCAGTTACCAAACGATTCTGCCGCTGGCGAATCTGAGCTTTGGCCTGGCTAGCGCCTATGGCTCCAAGACGGCGAACGTAGCCCAGATGAGGAAATTCCTGCCCGTGGGGATGGTGCCGGACGGCTGGGGGGTTCCGTTTTATTTCTACGATGAATTCATGAAATTCAACAACCTGTACACCACGGCGCAATCCATGATGGCCCAGCCGCAGTTCATTTCCGATCCTGTCTTCCGCGGCCAGCAGTTGAAACTTTTCCGCGACCTCCTGAAGCGCAGTCCGGCCCCGGATAAAATGTTCACGGCCTTTGAGACCCTGCAAAACTCCTTCCCCGCCGGCCAGGCCATGCGCTGCCGCTCCAGCACCAATCATGAGGATCTGGTGGGGTTCAGCGGAGCGGGGCTTTACGATTCCTACACCCACTATCCGGACGAGGGCCCCCTCTTCATTACCATCCGCCAGGTCTGGGCCAGCCTGTGGACGGAACGCGCCTGGGAGGAACGGGATTTCTACCGTGTCGACCACTCCTCCATTGCCATGGGAGTGCTCATCCATCCCAACTCCGAAGGTGAAAGGGCCAATGGCGTGGGCGTCACCAAAAATCCTTTTGACCCCGCCTGGAGCGGTTACTACATCAATGCCCAGGCAGGGGAGAACCTCGTCACCAACCCCCTTCCCAACAGCATTCCCGAGGAATTCCTGATCGCCCCGTATGCCGGTGCCACCAAGTACGAGGTCCAATACGTCACCTTCTCCAACCAGGTCCCCGAGGGCCAGCTGGTGCTCACCCGCGCCCAAGCCGAACTGCTGGCCGACCAGATGTCGCTCATTCAGTATTATTTCAAAAGCTACTACAAGGGTGGTGCCGACTTTGGGATGGAGATCGAATGGAAAATCCTCTCGAATGGAGCCCTGCAGATCAAGCAGGCCCGGCCTTGGGTGGAGTAGACAGGGCAATTATCTGGCCATCAGCGCGCCGATTCCGGAGAACATTCCCAGCCAGAACAAAAGGGTGGAAATAAGGGAGCAGAAGCAAAAGACTCCAATACAGATCCACAGCCTGCGCTGGATAACCATGATGTGATGCAGCGCTTTATAGTTCGGGTGGTAAAGGATTTTACGTGTCGAGGCCCCGAACCAACTGAGCATGATGATCATGCCAACTGCAGCAAGCAACATGATGATCCCGATAATCGGTCCCACCATGGACGCAGGCGAGGCGTTATCTCCTTGTGATTTAAGAATTTGCTCCGCTTTGGCTTCCCGCTCGGCGCGGTATTTGGCTAGATCCTGATCGGTCACCTCCGCCATTGAAGTAGCGTCGTCTTTTGGTGCTGAGGAACGAGGTTGCGAATACAGACCTGGAGCCATCAAGGAGAAAGTAATGACTCCCGCCACACCCAGCACCGTCATCCAGCCGAGAAAACTCGCCCAAAATCCGCTGCGGCGTAATTCTCGCATGACTCCCGGGTTAAGGGACGCGATGTGCTCCGGTTCCAAAGGAGCAGTGCCCGGTTCATAGTAATTCATGGCGAGGAGGCGGAAATGCTGCGGACGTTAGAATTGTTGACCCGGGTCGCCATGCTGAATGACAACGCTATGACACAGGCCAGGAGGCAGACCACCAGAATCAAGTAGACCGCTAGAGTGCGAAAATAGATCGCTTGGTGACGAAGAATCAATTCGAGGTAGCCGGGATATTGCCGGATCTCGGAAAGTCGGGCACCCAGTGCCCGTGATTGCATGGCTGGCAACATGAACAATCCAGCCATGATGAACGCGAGCACCACGGCGCCGATGGCGGGATATGCGATCATTCCCAGATCCCGGGGAATGTTCAGGATCACGTAAATCCCCGCCAGGGCCACCAGAGCAGTTCCGATCGTTTGCACCCACCAATAGATGCTCGCAAGATTAGCCCATAGGGAGGTGCTCGCCAAGACGGCTTGCGTCTCCCTGGGCATTGGACTGGCATAGCGAGTGGCGGGCCGGTTTGGGAGATGAGACTGCGGCGGTGGTTGCGGCGGTTGGAACTGCGGAATTTCCGGTTCCTGGACAGTGTCGATCTGAAACAGTGTGGCCAGGGTTTTCCATTGTGATTCTCCGACGGGAGCAATCAGGCTTTGTGCGTTCAGGACTCCATGTTGAAGCAACGTTTCTATCTTAGCCTGACTCACGGGTCCTACCGCCTGGCCATCGGAGTCGGAGTAATAAAATTCGGTGCTACGGGAATTGGCGGGGAGTCAATAGGCTGGACGGAGGTTTAGTTTGCCCAGGAAGAAGAGAATCCGAATGCGCAGTGACTTGAAGTTTACCAAGCCTCTGGCGGCGTGTTTGAGGCTTTGGATCGTGGAGTTGATGCCTTC
>CALQSQ010000073.1 GCA_943333275.1 Akkermansia muciniphila | reverse complement strand
CGTCGCGTGGCCAGCCGCTTCGAGAAAACCTTGCGAATGTTCGAATTCTTCGTGATCCTTGCTCTAGCAACGATTTACGAGCGTGATGGACTCTGGATCCCAATGTAAACGTGCCCTAAGGCAACAGAAGATGGGCATAGGGCAAGGGGAGATTGCCGTAGGGCAGGGGATGATGGCGCAGCGGTAGTGAGGACGGGCAAATTTTATCAACTTCACAGGAAGGCAGGAGGGCATCATGGCGAGTTGGGATGATGGGCAACACTGGGACTCGGGTCTGCTGTGGGACTCTGCCTCACCTCTTCCGCCATCACCTGTGGCGGCAGCAGAAGATAGAGAAGTGATTTCATGAAGGTAACTGGATGAAGTGAATTTTGGGCACCGGAGACGAAATGAAACTGCGCAGTGCCGCCACCACGCTCTTCGCGAAATCTCTTAAAATGTTTCGCTAAATTCGAGGAAATGTTACCGAAATCACCCGAAAGGACGAAAAGAAGAGTTCATTTTGCGAATTCATCAGGCAGGTAAGCACAATTTATGCGGGTGGGTTACTCCGAATAAAGTGAAAGCAACGGATCGCTTGGGAAGCCCACCTCATTGAGGTGCCTTTGGAAATAATCCCTCACCCTGCGACCAGTCAGGTTTGACTTAAAAAGTGCCGGAGTGGTGCGCTAGCAACCAGATTCTTGTCACAAAATGGTTTGGCATTCACTATCCAAAAATTCGACGGCAGAATCACTGCGAAAATTTCCATCTTTTCCGCTAGTTATTTCTGTAATTAGTGAAATGTTGAAGCATGACCGTGCAGCAAATGCCGCCCCAGCCGTCCATGAGAGCCGATAATTTCGATGAAATCCCGGGGCGGTTTCCTGTGGGCACCCGGGAAACTGCGGCGGATCAGATGCTGATGGATTTGGGCGAGGGAAGGATGTTGCGAGGAGTCGGACCCTTCGAACGAAGAGCCGTGGTTCCAGAGGATGCGTGGGCTTTTTATTTGAATGATTTCAAACTGAGCGACCCGCTGCCGTGGTATATCCCGACCAGTCTGGAATGGATGAAACCGGAATCGCATGAGGTGTCGGGGGCTGTGCGGCTTGACTGGCAGGAACCGGGCAAGGCGGAATTTCAGTCGGTTTTTGAAGGCATCATGCAACGCATTGACAGCGGCAGGCTGCGCAAGGCGGTGCCAGCGGTGACGGCACGGGCTGCGTGGAGTGCGGACGATGAGGCAGCCTTTCTGGAGCAATGGCCGCAGTTGGGTGGCGAGTCGGGAACGCACGGTTATGCGATGCGCTCGGATGGCGGATCGGGCTTTGCCGGGCAGACGCCGGAAGTGCTGTTTCGCCTGGAAAAGGGTGTTTTGGAAACGATGGCCCTGGCGGGCACGGCTCCCAGCCAGGAGGCCGAGGCCATGCTGCGAAATCCCAAGCTGCTGCGCGAGCATGAGCTGGTGGTGGAAATGCTGCGCGAGCGGCTGGCCCCGCTGGGTGATTTGCAAATGGAGCCTCGCGGATTGTTCTCCCTGGGAGCGATGACGCATCTGTGCACGCGGATCCGGGTGGTGCTGGATCATCCGGAGCAGCCGGGGATCAGCGATGCCCTGATTCGCCTGCTGCATCCCACGCCGGCGCTGGGGATCGCGCCGCGCACGGTGGAGACGCTGGAATTGTTGCAGGGGTATCGCGAGCAGCTGGGGATTCCCGGAATGTTTGGAGCGCCGTTTGGCATTCACTGGCCGCAGGGCATGCTGATGCTCGTGGCGATCCGGGGAATTTTCTGGGAAAAGGGCGAAGTGAAATTGCCCGCCGGAGTCGGCCTGGTGGCGGGCAGTCAGTTGGAAATGGAGTGGGCGGAACTGGAATTGAAACGTTCATGGGTCCAGCATGCCCTGCGTGTATGACGTCGCTCGCAGCCGCAGTGATTCAGGAATGCCTGGCGGCCGGCGTGGACGAATGCTGCGTCTGCGCGGGATCGCGAAACAGTGAACTGGTGCGACTGCTGCTGCAGGCTCCGCTGCGTGTGTGGCATTTTTTTGAGGAACGCAGCGCGGGGTTCTTTGCGCTGGGGAGGGTGCGGGTGACGGGGCGTCCGGTGGCGTCGGTGACGACAAGTGGCACGGCAGCGGCGGAGCTTTTTCCATCGATCATTGAAGCCCACTATCAGGGGCTTCCGCTGCTGGCAATCACGGCGGATCGGCCGCGCAGATTTCGCGGCAGCGGGGCTCCGCAATCGATCGAGCAGGCGGGCTTGTTCGGCGATTATCCATCCTGGCAGATGGATATTGAGTCGGAAGATGAGGCGGAAGGATGCCTGGAGAAATGGCCGCGGAGCGGACCCGCGCATCTGAATGTCTGCTTGGAGGAACCCAGTCAGACGCTGGCGCTTTTCCAGCCGGCACAGTTGCCGAGATGGGCGGATTTTTTTGAGGATATTGCACCGGTTTCCCAACCGCCCATCGACCTGGTGATGCTGGGCGATTTGCTGCCCGCGGAGCGCATCGTGGTGCAGCGGCTTTTGGAAAACTGGCGGGGGCCGGTCTGGGCGGAAGCGGCTTCGGGCCTGAGGCCTTGGCTGGGGGACCGATTGCTTGGCGGGGGGGAAGCGGGATTACGCCGCTGGCGGGGGCGAAGAATTTTACGGTTGGGGGGAGTGCCAAGCTGCCGGTTCTGGCGCGATCTGGAAACGCGACTGGACGTGGACGTCATTTCCGCAAGCCGCTCGGGGCATTCGGGACTGGCGAGGGAATCCGAAGTGGTGGAAATGGCATCGCTTGAACCGCTGGTGGGAGGGGAGCCGGGCGGCTTCGATGATGCGCGTGGCATCGCGGAGAAGTGTGCCAAATTTCCGCTCAGCGAATGCGGTCATCTGAGAACACTCAGCCAAAAAATCCCCGAAGGCAGCGCCTTGTTTCTGGGCAACAGTCTGTGCATCCGTCAATGGAATCTCGCTGCGGTCATCGGCGGTGCCGAAACGAACTGCCACGTGATGCGAGGGGCCAATGGCATTGATGGCAATCTATCGTTCTTTTATGGGATTGGTGCCGAGTGCGAGGAGAGTTGGGCGATCGTCGGCGACCTCACGGCGCTCTACGATCTGGCGGCTCCGTGGATCCGCCGTCAGTTGCCAGCGGGGAATCGGCGCATTGTCATCATGAACAATGGGGGCGGTCTTATTTTCCGACGACTGCCATCGCTCAAGGAAATGACGCTGCAGGAAAAACCGGTGATTGAGAATACGCACGATCTGCGCTTTTGCGCGTGGGCGGAGCAATGGGGGATGGGCTATCGCAGGATCACACAGGCCAGTGACTGGGATGAGCCGCTTCCCGAGGGTGATGTGGTGGTGGAAATCCTTGCGGATGCCGCACAGTCGGAGGATTTCTGGCGCGCCATGGATGAGGAGAAACGGATCGAGTCAAACCATCCCGAGCCATGAGCCGCATCATTGCCCTGCATGGAAATGTTGGCAGCCCGGCGGATTGGCTGCCGCTGGAGCAGGCGTTCGGGCCCTTGGAGAAACGTTGCCTTTGGGAACCCGGGGCGTTGGATTTCGCTGAAGGCGATGCCCTGCTGGGGTATTCCCTGGGGGGAAGACTGGCACTGCAAGCCGCGGCCGCGGCGCCTGAAAAATATCGGATGGTGGTGGTCCTTTCCGCGCATCCAGGTCTGAAGACGCAGGCGGAACGCTTGGAACGCCGGGAGTTGGATAAGCAATGGAGTGAGCGCGCGGCTCATTTGCCGTGGGCGGAATTTCTTCAACAGTGGGATGCGCAGGTCGTGCTGGGGCCGGGCTCCGCCGACCGCCTTGCCCTGGAGCGTTATCGTCCCGCCATTGCCCGGGCCTACCGGGACTGGTCGCTTGGCAATCAGGTCGACCTGCGGCCCGCGCTCGCCCGGTTGTCCGGCCCGTTGCATTGGATCACAGGCGGGCAGGATTTAAAATTTACCGGCCTTGCTGCAGGAGCGGGTTGCGGCCGGCATCATGTCGTTCCGGGGGCGGGGCACCGGCTCCTGGCCGCCGATCTGGCCCCGCGGCTTGCGGCGTTGCTCGGTTCCTTGAAAATCGTTTCTTCCTGAAATCTCCCCTTGCTGGAATGCCCCGCAGGCGTTCTATAAACGGCCTATGCCCGTTGTATTAGAAATGCCCAAACTGAGTGACACCATGTCGGAAGGAACCCTCCTCCGCTGGGTGAAGAAGGAAGGTGACGCCCTCGCTGTTGGCGATGTTGTTGCGGAGATTCAAACCGACAAGTCGCTCATGGAGATGACGTCGTTTCACGATGGGGTGCTCCATAAAATTTTGGTTCCCGAAGGTGCCGCCGTGGCGCTGGGCGGCATGATGGCCGTGGTGCTGGAAGACGGCGAGGCCACACCCACCGCCGCGGAATTGGCCGCTCTCACCGCCCCCAAAGCCCCCAAAGCCGCGGACGCCGGACCCGCCCCAGCTTCCAAGGCTCCCACGGGTCGCGCCCCCGCCCGCCCGGGCGTCAAAGGCGATCCCAACGCCCGCGTCAAAGCTTCCCCGCTCGCCAAAAAAATTGCCGCGGATCGCGGAATGGATTTGCGATCACTTTCCGGCACCGGCCCGGGCGGTCGTATCGTCCGGGCTGACGTTGAAAATGCGCCGGCCCAGGGTGGACGCGCCGCGGCAACTCCGGCGATCCGTCCCACGATTGGTCCGGATGACAAAAAAGTGCCGCTGTCGCCGATGCGCGCGATCATTGCCGAGCGACTCCTGGCCTCCAAAACCCAGATCCCGCATTTCTATCTCAATATCGAAGTCGATGCCGCGCCCCTGCTGACACTGCGGGCCCAGGTCAATGCCAGCGCCGAGTCCTCGGGCGGCCAGAAACTCACCGTCAATGATTTCATCCTCAAGGCTGTCGCCACCGCCTCGCGTCAGGTGCCCGCCGCCAATGCGGCCTTTGATGTGGACGGCATCGTCCAATTTGCGTCCGTGAATGTCGCGGTGGCCATCGCTGTGGAGGACGGATTGGTGACCCCGGTGATTCGCGATGCGGACAAACTCAGCCTCGCCGAGATCAGCACCACGGTGAAAGATCTCGCCGAGCGGGCCAAGAAACTGCGCCTCACCCCGGCGGAATTTGCCGGTGGCACCATCACTGTTTCCAATCTGGGGGCCTATGGCATCGATAATTTTGACGCCATCATCAATCCCCCCCAGGCTGCGATTCTCTCCATCGGTGCCGCCAAGAAAAAGGCGGTCGTGAATGACAAGGGCGAAATTGTCTCCGGAGACCGCATGTGGATTGGCATGAGCTGTGATCATCGCGTCATCGATGGAGCGGTGGGGGCGACTTATCTCGCCGCGCTGAAGAAGTTGCTCGAAAATCCAGCTGCGCTGCTGCTCTAGGCAGGCCAATTGCCACTTGCGAAGGTGGGCGCTGGTCTCACTTTGACGGCATGTTGTGCGCATCGAACTGGAAGGCATGGGTTCTGGCGGCGCGTCCGAAGACGCTGCCCGCCGCTGTGGCTCCCGTGGCCATGGGCGCGGGCATCGCGTGGCGGCTCACCGGAGTTCTATCATGGTGGCTGGTCTGGTGCACGCTGCTGAGCGCGGTGGCCATCCAGATTGCGACGAACTTTTTCAACGATGCCATTGATGCCGCCAAGGGTGCCGATACCTCGCAACGGCTTGGACCCACGCGGGCCACCGCCGCCGGACTGACCTCCAGCCGGGCGATGTTTCTGGCGGCGGGTGTGGCGATCCTGATCTCCGCAGGCTTTGCCCTGCCATTGATCCAGGCGCGAGGCTGGATGATGCTCGTGATCGGGCTGCCGAGCCTCTATTTTTCCTACGGCTACACCGGTGGGAAATGGCCGCTGGCGTATCGAGGGTGGGGGGATGTTTTTGTGCTGCTGTTCTTTGGACTGATCGCCGTGAGTGGCACGGTTTTTGTGCTGTTGGGCGAGTGGCGGGGAGAGTCGCTGGTGGCCGGTTTGCAGGTCGGAATGCTGAGCACGGTGCTCATTGCCATCAACAATCTGCGCGATCTGGAGGAAGATCGTCTCTCGGTTAAACGCACGCTGGCAGTTAGGTTTGGAAAGGCATTCAGCCGCGTGGAAATCACGCTGCTCTGCCTGCTGCCGCATGTCATCGGACTCTGCTACTGGCCGGGACTGGGGTGGGGGAATGTCGCATGGTGGCCGCTGGCGGCCGCGCTTCCTGGCGTGCTGATTTCCCTCGGAATCTGGCGGACGGAGCCGTCGCGTGTTTACAACCGGTTCCTTGCGATCGCGGGTCTGCAACTTATCGTGTTTACGGTTCTCTGGGTGGCGGCCATGCTCTGAAAGGTATTTTCATGGAACCCATCTATCTCCATCACTACAAACTGAAAACACGCCGACCGCTGAATTCACGCAGCGAGCGGCGCGTGATTTCCGGAACGCTGCTGCGTCAGAGGGATGGATTTGGCTGCCTCCAGCCATGGCCGGAATTGGGAGACGAGACGCTGGATGAGCACCTGGAGCGCCTGTCAGCGGGTGAGCCGTCAGCGATGGTGCGGCGCGCGCTGGAATGCTGTGCGGTGGATGGTGAAGCCCGCCGCGCCGGCGTCAGTCTCTTTGCCGGATTCAACGTGCCGCAGAGCCATGCCACGCTGGTGGAGTTTCCCAATCTGTCTGATCTTGATGCGCTGGTCATTGGAGGATTCGAAGCGGTGAAAATCAAAATTTCGACCGGGGAACTCGCGAAGCTGACCGCATGGAAATCGGTTCCCTTGAAACTTCGGCTGGATGCCAATGGCACGCTGATGCCGGAGGAATTTCTTCACGGCATGCAGGCGCTGACGGATGACGTGCGCGAGGCCATCGATTTCGTCGAGGATCCCTGCGCCTACGATGCGGAGGTGTGGAATTTCCTGGGTGCCCGGAGTGGCGTGGAACTGGCGCTGGATCGCGGGAACGGCGAAATGGGTTTTGGCGTGCGCGTTTGGAAACCCGCTGTTTCCTCAAAACCTGCGGGGCCGTGGCGGTTCATCGTCACGAGCAACATGGATCACGCGCTGGGGCAGATGTTTGCGGCCTATGAGGCGGCGGTTTGTGGAACCGGTGAAATTTGCGGGCTGCTCACGCATGGGTTGTTTGAGGAGGATGAGTTTTTTGCAGCCGTCCAATCGAATGGTCCGCAATTGCTGCCACCGTCCGGAACCGGATTGGGGTTTGATGCTTTGCTGGAGGGCCTGCCATGGAAACGCTTCGTTTGACGCGCGACGTCACGTCCCTTCCGCCGAATTTCTGGTCGCTCCCGAATCCCCCGGCCCTGGCCTTTGCCACCTCCGGAAGCACTGGCGAACCTCGTTGGATCCAGCATTCACGCGATGCGCTACTGCTCTCGGCCGCGGCGGTGAATCGTTGTTTCGCAGTGAGGCCGAACGATGTCTGGCTGCGGGCGCTGCCTTTGTTTCATGTTGCGGGAGTGGGGGTGGAGGCGCGGGCTTTTGCAGCGGGATGCAAGCTCGCGCGTATGGAAGGTGCGTGGGATGCGACGGATTTCATCAACCTCGTTCATCGGGAAAAGGTCACGCTCGCTTCGCTGGTGCCGACCCAGGTCTTCGATCTGGTGCAGACGGGCCTGCCGGCACCAGCATCGCTGCGCAATGTGCTGGTGGGAGGCGGCCGGATGGAATCGGAACTTGCGGTGCGTGCAAAACAACTCGGCTGGCCATTGCGGTCCAGCTATGGACTCACCGAGGCCGCTTCAACGGTCGCGGTGGAGAACGGGGCCGGGAGGCTGCAGTTGCTCGATGTTTGGGAGGCGCGGGTCAATGCTGATGGCTTGCTGGAACTGCGCAGCTCGATTTTACCTTCCGTTGACTGGCTGGTGACAAGTGACCGGGCCGAGGTATCGGGCCGGGAGATTCGCTGGCTGGGCCGGGCTGATTTGCTGGTGAAAATTTGCGGTGAACTGGTGGATATTGGGAACGTGGAAGCATCGTTGAGCAAGCTGGTTGGCCGGGAAATCACGGTTTTGGCGCTGTCTGATGCGCGCACCGAAAATAGGTTGGTGGCATCGCAAATTGAATTGGAAATTCTGGGGAGGTATCATGCTGGCTGTCCGCCGCTTGAGCGCATCAGCGGTCTGTTTCCAGACGAGTATCTTCAGCGGTCCGCGCTCGGCAAGATTCGCCGCGCGGCCACGGCCGCGGCGATTCCGGTCGGGAAAATCCATGCTCCCTAAAGTGCTTCAAACAGGCCGAATCGCGAGTTTGATGTCCACCGCCCGCCGCGCATTCTCCGTGATGGCCGCCCAGTTTTTGGAGGCGATCAAATTCTTGGGTGCCAGCCAGGAACCGCCAATCGCACCCACGTGGGGATGCTTGAAATACTCGGCGCAATTTTGTTCGGTTACTCCACCGAGGGGCAGATATTTCAATCCGAGATGCGCATAGGGCGCGGCGATGGCGTCGAGATATTTCAAGCCACCGCTGGGCTCGCAGGGGAAAAACTTCAGGAATGTCCGGTCAAATTCCAGCGCGGTTTCGATGTCCGATGGGGTGCAGATGCCAGGAGCAAAGGGCAGCCCCACCGCGATGGCTGCCTCCACCACCCGGCGATTCATGCCCGGTGCCACTCCAAAGGCGGCGCCTGCCGCCACGGCCATGGTCACCTGCTCGGGCTGAAGGATCGTCCCAAGGCCTGCGATCATTTCCGGGACGCCCCGCTTGATTTCCTGAAGCGCCTCCCAGGCCGCATCCGTTCGCAAGGTCAGTTCCATCGCCTTCACGCCGCCCGACAGCAGTGCCTCGGCCACCGGAATGGCATCGCGCGCGTCCTCGATCATCAGCACGGCGATGAGCGATGTTTCCTGAAGGGTCTCGAAAAGTGTGGCTTCATAAGAATTCATAGGTGGCATCGATGCACCCAACCGCCGGTCATTGCCACCTAAAAAGCATGGGCCGTTGGTTGTCCGGGGGAAGGTGCCCGCTTCTCAAAATTTTCATTTTGCGGCGGCAAAAGCATGGCATGCTGTGGGACGATGAAAGCTGAACTGTTGTCTGCCGCCTTCTCACGTGCTTCCCGCACGGCGCTGGGTATCCCCATCTTGTTTGTGGCGGCGTGCGCCACGCAGGTCGCTCCCGCCCCGTCCATGGCAAAGCACGAGCGACCCGAGACCGCACGCATGGCGCGCGATCGATTGCCCGCTGGGAAGCCTGTCCAGGAAGGTGGCATCGTTCCGGCACCAGTCACGCCCCGGCAAGATAGTGCGGTCGTGAAGGTTCACTTTGGCACCAACCGCGAGCGAGATCGTAAATCCCTGGCAAACCAGTCGCCTCCGTTTTTCACCAGTCAGAACGCCGGCAAACTCATCTATGGTACGCTGAATGTGACCATTGATGCCCATCATGAGGTTGGCGACATCAAGAAAAGCGTTCATTTATACGAAGCCCCCTCCATTCTTCGGGAGCGGGAATTTCTCCGGCAGTTGCGGAAAGATTTGGCTGGTCCGGGCGGTCGCAAGTTGCTGGTCTTTGTGCATGGTTACAATGTGACCTTTGAAAATGCCGCCAAGCGGACCGCACAGATTAAACACGATCTGCCCTTCGACGGAGAAGCCGCCTTCTTCAGCTGGCCCTCGCGGAGCAATTTGCTGGGCTACTTGGCGGATGAAAAATCGGTTCGCGAAACCGAGCCATTCCTTGAGGAATTTTTGATCAAACTGGCCCGTGAGTCCAATGCCCAGAGTATTTACATCATCGCGCACAGCATGGGGAACCGAGCCTTCACGAAGGTTTATCCAAGGGTCCGGGCTGCACTTGCTGGCAATACCCCGATTAAGGAAATCATGCTGGCCGCGCCGGACGTCGATGCGGAGGTGTTTCGCAGGGATCTCGCGCCACAGCTCATGGGCGCGGGTTGCAACACCACCCTTTATTCCTCCTCCAAAGACAAGGCGCTGTGGGGTTCCTTTCTGGTTCATGGATTTTCAAAACGCGCCGGGCAGCAGGTGATTGGATTGTCAGGCCTTGAAAATGTGGACGCCAGCACCACCGACACCAGCAAGCTGGGACTCGGGCATTCCTACTATGCGGAACAGTTCAGCCTGCTGGTAGATCTTCGCGACCTCATCCGGGGGCATCGGCCGCCGGAGCGCAAATCCACCCTGGAGGAAAGCCGCCACCAGCGCTCTGCGTGGCTGCTCAAGCGCGTTCCTGAGGAATCGGCTCCCTGAAAATTGATTCATTCCAAAATCACTCCATCCTCGCCCTCAAATGAAAATTTCGCTCCACTCCATCGGATTACTGGCACTTTTTGGCCTGCTCCTTGGCCCGCATGCGCATGCCGATGACGGCCCCCTGGGGTATGTGCGTGGGGAGGACGCGGAATTCGTGCTGCAGCCGGAGTCCGAGGGGAAGATCAATCTCGACCTGCGTGTGTTCGGCACCGTGGAGCAGGGACGCGTGGTTTATGCGGGAGGGGATTTGAGCAAGGAGGCGGAGGATTCCTGGAAGGAGGAAACCGAACAGGAACGCCCGGACGGAAAGCACGCGGCGAGGATTCTGGTGCTAACGGGAAAGCCAGGTGACGAATCCCTCCGACTCAAGACCACCGGGGTCATTGGTCTGATTTCGCACGCTCCCATCGATGCCTCCGGAGAATACAAACTCGTGACGACCGAGGAACTAACCCGCCGCGCCCAAAAGCGCCATGATGCGGCGGATGCACTTCTCAACCAGCGCTACAAGGCGGTGCAGGCCAAACTTTCGGAAAAGAAATCCGGGGAGCTGAAGGCCCTGCAAAAACAATGGATCGAATCCCGCGATTACAAGGCGGCAAGGGTGGCCCGTGAGCAGGATGAAAATGCACCTCATAACCTGGATTATTGGGACGAGATGCACAGCCTGACGGTGACGCGCGTGGAATTTCTCGATGCTTTCAGCGGAAAAAATGTGAAGTCGGGACTTTCCGGGGAATTTTTCGACTACCACGGCGGCACGCTCACCCTGACCCCCAAACAGCAGGGGCTGGCGTTCACCTTTGAAGTCGTGCGCGGACCCACGGCCCACCTCGGCAACGTGGAGGGAGTGGCAAAATTCAATTCCGACAAATCCCAGGCCATCTGGATCGATCCGGAAAACAAGGAGTGCAAAATTTCCTTCGTCTTCTCAGAGGGACGCATCGCCGAGGTGACCGAGGAAAACACCGACGCTTATCATGGCGCCCGCGCCTATTTCGCCGGCACCTATTACAAAGTGCCGGCCAAAGCCAAGTAGCCTTCGAGCCTGTTACTTCGCAGGAGGCTTTAGGGTGTCTCGGTTTTTCATTTTCAGCAAAACGCCGAACCAGGGAAAAATCGCCTTGATGCGCGGAGGGAATCCCTTTATGGCTACATGAATACGAACGTTTCTTGGAAAACCAAAAGCTAGAGACCATCTGCCATGAATCTTCACTTTAATTGTCCAAATTGCGGCTTGGGTATGCAGGCGGAAAGCGATCTGGCTGGCGGAACAGCACAATGCCCCTCCTGTGGACAGGAATTTATTGTGCAGGCAAGCCGGCCTCAGATTCCGGTGATCCAGGCTCAGGTCGATCCAGCGGCATCTGCCCTGGCACCGAGGAACCGACCACCCGCTTCACGTGGTCAAGTTCCGATGCCCCGGTCGGGGCATGATATGCAGAGTCATGGCCATCGCGGGTTCCGTCAGGACTCCGCACAGCGTGACGAAAGGCGTGGCAAAATTCTCCTTGCAAGCATGCTGGTTGGCGGGGCCTCCCTGATCACCGGAATGATATGGATTGGTCAGAAGTTGCGCGCGCCTGATGAAGAAAAATCGGTGCCAAAACCAAGCGCTGCAGTGGCCGCCGCCCAAAAGGTAAAGGAGACCACCGAGCTTGAGTTGGCCCGACTCGAGAGTGAGCGCAAACTGGCGGAGGCCGAGACAAAAATCATTGTTGAAAAGGAAAAGCAGGAGGCTTTGAAAAAAGAGGAGTCGAACCGGGCTAAAATCCGCCACTATTACGCCGTGACCATTTTTGAAGGGGACGAGGAGGTTGCCGAGGAGTTTATCAAGGAGATGGAAAATATTCAACGGGAGGTCGCCAGGGTCTACAATGATGGAATTCCCGGGAATGAACCTGGAACGCGTGAACAATACGAGGATTTCATCATGAGAAGATTGCTTGCGCGCATGCAGTCAAATCCCAAGATCAGTCGATGGGTGGGTTCGCGTCAACCCGATGCGCTCGTTCAGGGGTTGCTTCAAAAAGGCCGGAAGGCACCTGCGGAAAATCCTGCCTCCAGTCTGTTTGGTTCCGGGAAATATGGTTCCTCCGGAACGGGTTTCTGGATTTCGGCGGATGGGTGGATGCTGACGAATCACCACGTGGTTGGTGATGCGAAAACTGTGGAACTGCGGCTCAGCGAGCGGGAAATCATTCCCTGCAAGGTCATTAAAACGGATTCCGAAAATGATCTGGCTTTGTTGAAGGCTGAGAGGACTCCGACCGACTGGCTGCCTGTTTCCTCGGGGGCCACGGAACTACAGCTTGGGCAGACGGTTTTCACGATCGGGTTTCCCAATGCGATGATTCAAGGGCTGGAGCCTAAGTTCACGGATGGCCGCGTCAGCAGCAATACGGGTCTGTCAGACAGCAAAAACAGCTATCAGACGACGGTGCCTGTTCAGCACGGCAACTCCGGGGGGCCCATGGTTGATTTTGGAACCGGGTGGGTGGTGGGCGTCATGAACGCACGGTTGGAAAACACGCGAACCGGGGCCGCGGAGGATAATGTCAGCTATGCCATCAAGGGAAATGTGGTTCGGACCTTCGTCGATTCGGTTCCGGAAGCCAGTTCCGCAGTGGAAGCCAAACATCCCTTGGCTATGGCCAAGAATGATCAAAAGGGAATCATTGAACGGGTGAAAAAATCCGTGACCCTCGTGCTGCAGACGAGATAGCCCGGCACCCTCCCCATCACGCAATCAGCGCCTTCAGGATGTGGGCCTGCTCCACGCCGGTGAGGCGTTGATCCAGCCCCTGATAGCGGTAGGTGAAGCGCTCGTGATTGATGCCCAGGAGTTGGAGGATGGTGGCGTGGAAATCCCGGACGTGGACGGGGTCTTTGACAATGTTGTAGGAAAATTCATCGGTCTCGCCGTAGATGGATCCGCCCTTGGTGCCGCCGCCGGCCATCCACATCGTGAAGCAGCGCGGGTGGTGATCGCGGCCGTAGGTTTCCTTGGTCAGGCCGCCCTGGCTGTAGATGGTGCGTCCGAATTCGCCGCCCCAGATGATAAGCGTTTCATCAAACAAGCCGCGGGCCTTGAGATCATTGATGAGTCCCGCGCAGGCCTGGTCGACGTCCTTGCACTGGTCCTTCATGCGGTTGGGCAGATTGCCGTGGTGGTCCCAGTTGTTCAGATAGACTTGCACGAAGCGCGTGCCACGTTCCACCAGCCGGCGCGCGAGCAATGCCGAGTAGGCAAAGGACCCCGGCTTGCGGGCGGCCTCGCCATAGAGCTTGTAGGTGGACTCCGGCTCATTGGTGACAGCGGTGAGTTCGGGCACGCTGGCTTGCATGCGATACGCCATTTCAAACTGCTGGATGCGAGTGTGGGTTTCGGGGTCACCTGTGGCCGCGCTCGTCATTCGATTCATCGCCTGCAGGCCGTCCAGCTGCTTCCGGCGCATTTCTGGACTTACGCCCGGTGGATTGTTGATGTATAAGATGGGATCGCCCCCGCTGCGGAACGAGACCCCGGCATGCTCACTGCTGAGGTAGCCGCTGCTCCAGAGCCGGCCGGAAATGGCCTGGATCTGCTCCTTGTTGGTGGGTTCGGCCACCAGGACCACGAAAGTGGGAAGATTGTTGTTCAGTGATCCCAGACCATAGCTGATCCAACTGCCGATGCACGGGCGTCCGGTGACCATGTTCCCCGTCTGCATGTGGCAGATGGCGGGCTCGTGATTGATTGCCTCCGTGTGCATGGAGCGGATGAAGGCCATGTCGTCCACGCATTTGGCCGTTTCCGGAAGGAGTTCGGACACCCACATGCCGCATTTTCCATGCTGGGTAAATTTGAATTTCGACGGGGCGATGGGGAATCGCGCCTGCCCGCTGGTCATGCCCGTGAGACGCTGGCCGTTGCGCACGCTGTCGGGCAGGTCTTTGTCGTAATAGGCATCCATCTGCGGCTTATAGTCATATAAATCCATCTGCGAGGGGCCTCCGACCATGTGGAGGTAAATGACATGTTTTGCCTTGGCAGGAAAGTGCGGGAGTGTCTGCGGCAGTCCCTCGGCGGCCCCCCATTGATTGCCCAGCAGGCTGGTCATTGCGGCCCAGCCGAGCGCATTTTTGCCGCGACCGAGGAATTGGCGGCGGGATTCGAGCAGTTGGTATTCTTGCAGGGGGTGCATGAGTAAAATTTGCTACTCTCCGCAGTTTTGGCAAGGGGGGAAACCTCCCGCGATGGAGCATGCATCCAGCGCCTCCCAAGCCACGTTTATTTCATTCCCAGCCAGCTCCAGCCGAGCGCCGCGACACAGGCGAGAATGAGCAAAATGCTCACCCATCCCGCCAGCCGAGACCATTTTCCGGACCTCGCCTCCCCCATGATCGAGGCACTGCCCGCCAGTAGTTGCAGTGCGATCACATGGAGCGGCAGCAGGACCGCATTCACCACCTGGCTGGTGTAAATGAGCGGGATCAAGGGCAGTCCCGGCAGCGAGACCACGCTCACCGCAGCAATCGTCAGGCCGATGAACGCCGCGTAGAACCATTGGAAATGATGCGAATCCAGATCGAGCGAAGCCGGTTCGCCCACGCCTTCGGCGATGGAATAGGAGGTCGCAATCGGCACAATGGCCGCCGCCAGCAGCGAGGCACCCAGCAGGCCCGCACCAAAGAGGACCGTTGCAAACCGCCCCGCCAGCGGTTGCAATGCAGCCGCTGCATCGCCCGCATCCACAATGCGCACACCCGCCCGATTCAACGTTGCCGCGCACGCCACAGCGATCGCCAGTCCGATCACACCCGTCAGCACCGAACCAATGATCACATCCACCTTTGCCCAGCGCAGCGTCGCGATGGAAATTTTCTTGTCTACCGCATACGATTGAATGAAAGCCAATCCCCACGGTGCGAGAGTCGTGCCCAGCGCCGCAGCGATCGCGATCCATCCCGCCGCGTTCGTTGGCATGTGCGGGATCACGGAATTATGCCACACGGCTCCCCATTCGGGCCCGGCCAGAATGCCGTCAACGATATAGAGCCCGAGCGTCGCGGAGATCACCAGCAGCACCCGCTCCACGCGGTGAAACGAACCCAGCACCACCACCAGGGAAATGAGAATGCCTGCGACCGGTGCGCTGATCCATGAAGGAATGGCCACCAGACTGCCGGCCGCCGAGATCCCCGCATACTCCGCGCAGATCGTTCCGAAATTTGCAAAGATCAATCCACCCACGGCAAAGTATCCCGCACCGCGACCCCATTTCTCCCGAATGATGCCGACGAATCCCTTGCCCGTGGCCGCCCCCAGGCGAACGGCCATCAGGTGAAATTGCACCAGCAGAATTGTCGATGCCGGAATGATCCACAGTAATCGATAACCAAAATCCGTCCCCAGCACCGAATACGTCGTAATCCCCGCCGGATCATCGTCCGAGAGCCCCGCCAGCAACCCCGGCCCCAGCACCGCAAGAAATGCCACCCAAGCCCCGCGCCCCGATTTCAACAGGGCTGCAAATTTCAACCCAATCCCGCGATGGTGATGCGCCACTGCATGCGGTGGAGCCCCGGCCTTCTGCCGCATCCTGCGGGCCGCCCGACGCGCTTCTCTGGTCATCGGCGTCTTCCCCTTCCAAGGTAAAAGTCCGTTAATTCAATAATCATCTGCATCATTCGAAAATGTCGACGGAATCATTGAACCTGTCAGGCGATTCATCGAGTAAAATTATGCCTGCATCCTGAAGCGTCACCCGTCATCCCCGCCATCCCTCAACTAATCAGCAGTAAGCGCGCTGCCTGTCCGGGTCCGGTATCCGGCGCACGGTGGATGCAGGGCGGCACCGGACTGCCCGGCCAGTCCACGGCGATCCGCCACAGATGGCCCATGCCGAAAGAAAAAGGCCGCGCCTCCGGAAGCGGGGCGTAGTGGAGGTCGTAGCAGTTTTCATTTAGAAACTCGCGAAAGCCTTCATCATCCTCCCCGCCATAAAGTCCCAGCAGCGCTGCGCGGGTCTCAGGAATGTCCACCCGACGTTGTGCATCTTCGTTGGACAGCCCCTCGCTTGGCAATCCGTGATAGGTGCAGAGCCACGTGTCGGTCTCCACCGGTGCGCTGTCGACATGGAAGGAAAAGACATCCGTGGGCACCGGCCCCGGTTCCTCATCACGCGGATATCCATGGATGGCATTGAGCACCGGGTCCAGGCCATGCTCCCGCAAAAGCCGCAGATCCTCCAACAGCGTATCGATCGCCAGCTTCCCATCGGCGCTCACTGCCAACGCAAGGAGCCTGCTCTCCTCGAGCGCGATGACTCCCTCTCCCGCACCAAACCGCTCCACCACCTCGCCAAAATCCCCCTGCAACCTGCGTTCCCAGCACAGGGCATTGACGCCGTTCTCGAAACGGGTCGTGACCAGTTCATGAAAACTCCGCACCCGCCTGATGCGGGAGGAGTCTGGGGGCAGGGAGAAGGAAGGCATGCGCAAAGGGCACCAGAGACAGGAAAGGGCGCAGTGTAAAGCGCAGGTCATCTCTCTGGATACTTGCCCGACCGCGTAAACGGCAACACCATTGGCGACATCGGCTGCTTCATCGTCGATTTCGATGGAGCCCGACCTTACGCCAATCAACCACAACAGCAGACGACCAGGCGGAATAAGGCACGTGCGAAAGTCGCGGGTTATTCGGAGATTGGCTTGGGACTTATGATATCGGCCCGCAAGCGCCCGCGCCGCATCATCTGCCAACATTCCGAACCCGCTCCGCAAAGCCCCACGGGAGCGGCATCCGTTGCCCTCATCGGGGTCAGATGCCGCCAAGTCCATTTACCAGCTCGCGCGAAGACCGATGAGCGCGCTTTGGCTCTGGTAGTTATCGCGGCCGAAGTCTGCCTGGTAGGCGAGATAGCCAGCGTAACGTTTCCAGGCGATGTGCAGCGCGGCGGTGACCAGCACGCTGTCACGTTCGACTTTCGGTCCATGGACGGTGAACAGCCGGCTGGGATCATTTGCGAAGCGGGCATCAAAGGGGAGTTCGTCGTCGAGAAATTCATGCTGCCACTGCACACTGACGGACGGTGTGATGCGTGTGTCACCCCACTGGGAACTGTGGGCCAGACGTGGGCCGATGCGGCTGCGGAGCGAACTGGCGCTCTGGGATTCGATCGTGAGCGGGACCAGCGATCCGACATCATCGTAGCCATCGATGCCCACGACGGTGTAGAGCAGCGAGGCCATGGGAGTGAGCGTCCAGCCTTCGTGATGGATGTCGTAGCCCACGCCCAGGTAGCTATCGAACTGCTGGCCGTTGGTGGAGCCATGGGCCGTGCCGAGAAACGCGCTGCGTTCAATGTCGTAGTGGTTGGCACCCCCGCCGATCAGTCCTTCGGTATAAAACCCGCCGCGGTGATACATTCCATACAACGCGGCCTTGCCACCGTCCGCCTCCACCTTGCCGTCATCGACGAGTTCGCCCTTGGAGTGGGAGTAACCAAACGTCAGGCCCCCGACAAAATGTTCGCTCAGGCGCATGTCGATGCCGAGGTTGATGCCAATCGCCGTGCCTTCGTATTGGTCGCCTTCGCCGGCTGTGATCGAGTCACCGGTGCCGGTGATAAAGAAGCCCAATCGATCGTCATCGGCGCGCTGTACTTCATTGGCGATCCCATTGTCGACGGCCATGGGATCCTTGCCGCCGAGGGGGCTCTTGCCTCCGATCGGACTTTTGCCGATGGGGCTTTTGCCGATGGGGCTTTTGCCGATGGGGAGATCGTTGTAGGCGGCAGGGGCGGCAAAACCACGCGCGCCCTGGCGAAGGTCGGCGAAACGTTGCTGGACGCTGAAGACTTCGGTGTCGAACTGGGCGAAACCCTGCGTATAGATGGACGTGAGGCCTGGCAGGGAATTCACATCCACCAGTTTGCCCGCGAGGATGAGTGCGGCCTTCATTTCCTCAATTTTGAGTTTGCTGGTTCCTCCTGTCCCCGTTCCCGCATCTGTTCCGGTGCCGGAGTCCAATTCCTTGCAGATTGCTGCGGCAATGGTGTTGGTGTCCATGGTCACGGCCCCGTTCAAAGCCAGGAGCCGGCCATTCACTGTGGCTCCGGTGTTTGCGGTGATGGACGTTGAAGCCAGAATGGTGCCCACGAAGACGGAATTGGTTCCCAGAGTCGCCGAACTTCCCACTTTCCAAAAGATTCGGCAGCCATCGGCGCCATTAATCAGGACGATGGAACTGTTCGAAGCCGTGACGAGGGTGGAGCCGGTTTGGAAAATCCAAATCGAGTTTGGCTTGCCACCGGCGTCCAGGGTCAGCATGCCCGTAAGTCCAAACGATGTGGGGTTATTGTAAACTCCCGAGGTCAGCGTGAGACCGCCGAGATCGAAAGCCGGGGAATATACCACGTTGGCAGCGCGCCCGGCGGCATCGTTGTAAGCATTCACCATGGCGATCTTGGCCCCCTGTGTGATGGAATTCCCTCCATGGTTGACTCCGTTCAAGGTGACGCTTCCGAAGCCAGTCTGGCTGGTGGTGGGAAACGATCCTACGTCACCGGTAATGGTGGTGGCGCCGGTGTTGGTGATCCCGGACCCTGCGGCCACCGCAAAGGGCTCTGCGCTTCCGAGGTTTACGGTCTGTGCGGCAGCCTCCTGACGTAGTAACGCCGCCGTCACTGCAAGAGTTGAAATAATGGAGCGACGTAGATGCATGATAGTTGGTTTTGGATTTTCGGTGAATTTGACCGTGCTGGCTGGCTCGGTTCCTAACCATCCTTACAACCGTAATAATTATAATGATATGGGGTCAACACCCCATGGCGTTTGTCCAATGTTCTGATGACGAACGAATTGCGCAGGCAGGTCGTCGGCTACCCGTTTTGCAAAATGGCCTCGTCCCAATCCTTCCAGACGGGGTCGAAACCACGCGCGATGAGGAGGGCGGCGATTTCGACGGGGCTGCGTTCATCGGCGATGTCGAACTGGCCTTCGGCCTTGTCCTGGGGCGTGGCGCAGGAGCGTTCCACGCGGCGGCCTTTGACGGTGAGGTGGAGATCGCCCTGCCCCTGGCCGGTGTAGCCGCCGGGTTCCGTGTGGCTGCCGGCGCTCATGCTGGTGATGCCGAGTGGGAGCATGGCATCGCGCAGGGGGGGGGATTCGCGGGTGCTGAGGATGATGCCGACGTCCGGGAAGGCGACGCGGAGCGCGGCGATCATTTGAATGAAATCGGTATCCTTGACCGGATGGCTCGGGGTGAAGCCACCTGCGGCGGGTCGGAGGCGGGGCAGGGCCATGGTGAAATGCGCCTTCCAGCAATGTTTCTGCAAATATTCCAAGTGCGTTGCCAGCGCCATGACTTCATACCGCCAGTCCACCATGCCTAGCAGTGCCCCGACACCGATGCGACGGAAGCCGCCGGCGTAGCCGCGTTCCGGGCAGGCCAGCCGCCAGTCGTAATCTTTCTTGGGTCCGGCGGTGTGCATGACCGCATAGGTGGGGCGGTGATACGTTTCCTGGTAGACGATCAGCCCCTCCGCGCCGGCTTCCACCATGCGCGCATATTCAGGTGTTTCCATGGGGCCGACTTCGATGGAGACGGCGGGAATGAAGGATTTGATGGAGCGGATGCATTCCTCCAGATACCCTTCGCTGACAAAACGGGGATGCTCACCCGCCACCAGCAGCACACTGCGGAAACCCTGCTCCGCGAGGTGCTGCGCCTCCTTGATCACCTGATCCATCTGCAGCGTCACGCGCAGGATGGGATTGTCCCGCGAGAATCCGCAATACTGGCAGTTGTTCACGCATTCGTTGGAAACGTAGAGCGGCGCAAACAATCGCATGGTTTTTCCAAAATGCCGCCGGGTTACGGCCGATGCCTCGGCGCAGAGCTGATCCAACGCCGGACGCGCCATGGGCTGCAGACGCAGGGCCAGTTGGCGGAGGCGTGGCGACAGGAGGTCGGTGGAGGGATGGGTGAAGGGCATGAATTCTGAGGGGCGGCCATGGGGCCGGAGAGGTGCAATCGTCCAATGCATACACCCTGACGATCCCTCCGATCAACTGCCAAGTGGAAATAGCTTCAGCTCCGCGAAATTCGCATTTTCCGAGCATCGCGCCCGCCGAGCGGTGAACTGCGGTGATGGAAATCATGATTTCCCAAACATCTGCTTGCAAAAGAACCGCCGCATGATTTAGATGCGGCCCTCCATTAAATCACACAGTTTGTCGGGCTGTGGCTCAGCCTGGTAGAGCATTCGCCTGGGGGGCGAGGGGTCGTGGGTTCGAATCCCGCCAGCCCGACCATTTTTCCTTCGTTTTCGCCGCGCGGCGCTCAATCCGTTGAGCGCCGGCTTCATTTCCTCATCCCTGATCCAGACAACATTATGAAACGCACCAAGGTGGCCATTGTGGGAGCGAGCGGGTATTCCGGAGCGCAGTTGGTTCGGTATTTATTGCAGCATCCGGGCGCGGATATCGTCGGCGTGACGTCGCGGCAGCATCTGGGGAAGTCGCTGGGGGAGGTGTTTCCGAGGTATCGGCAGACCGGAGCGGCGGTTGAGCAGAAATTCATGGCGGCGGATGTGGCCACGGTGATCGCAACCGGGGCGGAAGTGGCGTTCCTGGCCGTTCCGCATGGCGTGGCGATCGAATACGCCGAGGCCCTGCTGGCGGCTGGCATGGTGGTGATCGACCTCAGCGCGGACTTCCGGCTGCGGGATGGGAAAGTTTACGAGGAATTTTATGACGCCGTCCACCCCCGGCCGGATCTGCTGGCGAGCGCGGTCTACGGACTGCCGGAGGTCTATGGCAGGGAAATCCGCGGGGCGCAGTTGATCGCTTCGCCCGGGTGTTACCCCACGAGCATTCTCCTGCCCCTGCTGCCGTTGCTGAGGGAGAAACGCATTCGGCCCGACAGCATTCACGTCTTCAGCATGAGCGGGGTGAGCGGAGCGGGCCGGAAGGAATCGCTCCCGCTGCTGTTCTGCGAATGCACCGAGAGCGCCCGCGCCTACAGTGTGCCGAAGCATCGCCACCTGAGCGAAATCGAGCAGGAACTCAGCATCGCCGCCGGTCAGCAGGTGGTCATTTCCTTCACGCCCCATCTCATTCCGGTGCACAGCGGCATTCACACGACGATTTACGCCGCTCCGACGGATGGAAACGCGAGTCTGGATGAAGCTTACCATCGCGCCTACGGCGAGGCACCGTTCGTCCGCCTGTTCGGAGCCAACGGCTGCCCGGATACCAAAAATGTCGTCGGGACGAATTTCATCGATCTCGGCTGGGCTCACGATGCCCGGACGAACCGTTACGTGCTGCTGAGCGCCGAGGACAACATTGGCAAGGGAGCCGGTGCCCAGGCGGTGCAGAGCTTCAATCTGCGGTTCGGTCACCCGGAAGCGATGGGACTCGGGTTGTTTTAAGTCTCGCGTTTTGGGGAATCTGACCGACCATGCCGGCACGATGTTCCGCCGCTTCTGCAAACGCCTTCTGACCCCGCCGCTCGTCGTTCTGGCGGCGCTGTTTATCTTCTTCGAGGAGTGGCTGTGGAAGCACGTGGTGACCTTCATGGCTTGGGTGGCCAAATTGCCGGTCATCGACCGTCTGGAAAGCCACCTGAGTAAGCTGCCGCCCTACCCAGCGCTCATTCTGCTGCTGCTGCCCGGCTTGCTGCTCCTTCCCGTGAAACTGGCCGCCCTGTACTTTATGGCCCATGGTCATGCGCTGGCAGGAATCATGGTGATTCTGACAGCTAAAGTCGTCGGCACCGCTCTGGTGGCCCGCATGTTCACGATCTGCCAGCCCGCCCTGATGACCGTGCATTGGCTCAGGAGGCTGACCGACTGGCTGATTCACATCCGCAACACGCTCTATAACCGGATCAAAAGCATGCCCGCGTGGAAATCCGCCGTGAAACTGGCGCATGGCGTCCGCCAGTTTTTTCGCTCCTTCCGGCGCGATGGATTGCGGCGCCGCTGGCTCGCCATTCGGCGCAAAATGAGTCGGAAACCCCCTGATACTCAAGTGCCTTCGCAGTTTCCCTGAGTTATCCCATTGGGCGATGTGAATAAGTTGTGAATTCCTCTCTTTTTCCCAAAATTAGAATTCCGACCGGGGAAATCTAAAAAATGGTTAGATCGACGGTCTGGCGATTTGGCGGGGCGGTGCAGATGGGAGTCCGGGCGCGAGGCGGTGAGACCTTAATGCTTTTCTGAAAGGATGCTGCAAATGTAAAAATCAACGGAAGTCGTTAAAAATGAGCATTTAAAGCATTATTTTTTGACTCGCCGTGTGAGGAGCATAAGACAAGCTCTCCGAATTTAGCTTTGGTCTGCTAACCCAAATCTCATACTCGAGAAGTCCGTTCGGGTGAACGGAAAAAGCAAAATCCGCCACTGAATCCGCCATGTGAATAACTTGGGGAAAACGCGCCGAGTCATGTTCCACAAAGGTTCCATGCCCTCCAGGTTACAACTTTGTAACCTTTCTCTGAAACCAGCCCTGTGGAGGAACTGAAAGCTGCAAGTGAAGGGCCGCGGTGGGCAATGCCAGAACGGAGGAGTGGAGGCTGCGGGGCGGGGGGCGTCTCGTTCTTCGCATATCGCATCCATTGCCCAGACGGGAACGTATCCCGGGTTCACAATTCCATCGACTATGAATGAAATTTTTTCCTCCTCCCGCGTCTGGCTCATCACAGGCTGCTCCAGCGGTTTCGGCCGGGCGCTGGCGTCGGCGGTTCTGGCCCGCGGAGAGTATGTAATCGCCACCTGTAGGCAGCCGGTTGCCCTGACGGAACTCGCAGCGCAATATCCCGCGACCTGCCGGGTCCACGAATTGGATGTGGCGAATGCCGCGCAGGTGCAAACCGTGGTCGCCCAGGCGGCGGAGGCGTTCGGCCGGTTGGATGTGGTGGTCAACAATGCCGGCTTCGGCCTCATCGGGGCCTTTGAGGAACTCGGGGAGGAACAAATTGCCCGCAGTTTTGAAACGAACTTCTTCGGGGCCATGGCGGTGATTCGCGCGGCCCTGCCCATCCTGCGAGCCAAGGGCCGCGGCCACATCGTAAATATTTCCGCCGCCGCAGTGATCTCGAACTACGCGGGATTTTCTATTTACGGGGCCACCAAGTGGGCGCTGGAGGGGGCATCCGAAGCACTGGCCGTGGAACTGCGACCCCTGGGCATCCGCGTCACACTGGTCGAACCGGGGCCATTTCGCACTGAGTTCATCGGGCGGTCTATGGAACGTGGCGAGCGCCAAATCCCGGCCTACGAGGCCACGAGTGGTCGGTTCCTGCGACTGCTGCAAAGCATGGACGGCAAGCAACCGGGCGATCCCGCCAAAGCGGCCATTGCCATCATGGCGGCAGTGGATTCTGATAGCCCGCCACTGCGATTGGTGCTGGGCAGGTATGCGAATGAAAAAAGGCGCAAACAACTTGCCGACGCCGAGCGTGAGCGTTCAGCGTGGGAGTCTGTCGGATTGCCGACCGATTTCACCGCCACACCCCCGAACCCCTGATTTCCATGAAATACTCCACACCTCTCATTCTGCCCGCCGCCCTGGCTGCACTGCTCACCTCCTGCACCTCCGTTCAGATTTCCAAGCGGGAAATCACGCGCAGCGAACCCTCGGCGGCGACCCTCGTATCCCTTTCTCAGCGCGCCCATGGCTGGAAGTCGTCGATCCAAATTCGCGACGTGACTGTGAGCTATGACGGTCGCTGGGCTTCGCTCGGACCCAAATTCCAGCCGGTGCTGGCAGATACCAAATTCCGCGGCGGCTCGGAGGAGCGGCTGCTGCTTCCATCGCGTGTCATGGCGCAGGAACACTCCGGACCAGCTGGCAAAAAATTCGTCCTCCGCGAGCCGGGCAATGTCGCCGTGAGCTACAACGGAAAGCCCTCCGACAACGCCGAAGCCCGCAAAGCCGCCGCCCTCGTGGCCGACGCCTACACGATGTTCCTGATGGGGCCGGCTTATTTCAACCGCCCCGGGGTCGTTTTCGCCAGGGCCGGCGAGGCCGTCGTGGACAAGGCGGTGTGCGATGGAGTGCTCGCGGTGCTGCGACCCGGCTTCGGCGAGGCGAAGGAGGATCGGGTGATTCTCTATATCGAACGCAGCACCAAGGAACTCCGCCGGGTGCGCATGACATTGAATGGACTGGAGAGCACCCAGGGAGCGGAGGTCGATGTCACCTTCCGTGATTTCCGCCGCATCGATGGCATCCTCTGGCCCACGGATTTCGATGAACGCATCCGGGTTCCCTTTGATCTTCATGCCCACCACTGGAAACTGCTCGGATTGGAGACTAGCCGCGGTTACAGCAAATCCGACCTCGGACCAGCTGGGTTCAAAGGCCGGGCCTCCGCGCCCACCGCCCTGCCAGCCCTCTCCGCCAAGCCGCGTTAATGCCCCATGATCCACGTCCTCGAAACCACCCAGATCATCCCCGTCAGCACCGAGCGTGCGTGGGATTTCTTTTCTGATCCACGCAATCTTTCCAAGATCACTCCCCCCGAACTGGATTTCACCGTCCTCACCGCCCTGCCGGAGCGGATCTATGCGGGCATGATGATCGAATACCGCGTCCGTCCCCTGCTTGGCATCCCCGCCCGTTGGCTCACGGAGATCACCCATGTGGAGCCGGGGAAATTCTTCGTCGATGAACAACGCATCGGCCCCTACAAAATCTGGCATCACGAACACCACTTCCGACCACGCGGTGCCGACCAGACCGAAATCTACGACCGCGTCACCTACGTCCTGCCCTTCGGACCATTCGGCAATCTCGTGCACCCCATCCTTGTAAAGCCCCAGCTCAGCAAAATTTTCGCCTATCGCGAGAAAGTGGTGGGAGAACTCTTTGGCTGAGATTTGGTCAGATTGAGTAATTTCCGAGGGGGGGCGTGATGTGTGATTTTCGATCCAATCCAAGGAGCTTCTGATTTCGCGTCAGCCCCGTTCGTTTGTTGCTACCTCCAGCCCCTGGGGGTTGTTATTCCCTCCGGAGTCGCCGCCAGAGTCGCCGGTGCCACCAGGAACCATTCTCCAAGGCAGCTTGGATTCGTTGGAGTTTTTTGGTTTCGTTTGCAGCGGCTTCTCGCCACTTCTCAGCGCGGGCTGTGGCAGACACTTTCAGGTCAATCAGAGTCATTCGTTTATCGTCCACCTCCTTGGTGCGCTGGGCCAGAGTTAACAAGTAGGCTGCGATACAGGATGTCTCCAGGGCGGCGGCTTCGGCAGGATCATTGTTCGCCGACGCTTTGTGCGCCGCCATGGCGATCGAATAGTGGTGGAGCAAAGCATCAACTGCCTTTTCCAGGGTGGCCTCATGGCGGATGCGCGCCGTGACAGCGGCGGTCTCAAGGGGATCAATGGACCCAAGTTCGGCCATGATTTGTTCTGCGGTGATGTGTGGGGCATTGATTTCGGCCGTGAAATTCCGATCAACCATTTCATCGTAATTTGCAGGATGAATGCGTGATTCGGCCTGTTCCTTGGTCACTGGGATAACGGTGCATCCGCAGGCCATCGCTTCAATGGCCGATCTCCCGCCTGCAAATACAACATCGTATTCCAGCAGGTCAATTTCCGGTTGTTTCGTTAAATTTCCAAAGAGTGCTCCCACTCCTTCCAACGTCAGCCCGTGCGCATGGCAAGCACTCATGATTGCGGCGAAGGGCTTGCCTTTTGGATCCATGGTATTGTGAAATACCGCCGCACGATGCGTGCAATTTCCAGGTGGGCGCACACTGGAGAATTTCGCCGGGTCCATAAAGTTGCGAATTGTGCCCACTTCTGATTCTGTAACCCCGCACTCACGGGCAATCCACCAATTGAAGCGCGGCGACGTTCCCAGATATCGATGCAGACGTGGGTGCCTGGGGGGGTGTTCTTCCCAGGGCGTGGCGCCGTGGAGGAAATATATGCCGGGCACTCCGGGCCATTGGGTCAGCGCGATCATGGTCTCCAAATGGTGCTGTCCATGGATCAAGTCGGGGTGAAACGGGCAAGCGGCGGGATCCTTTACATAGGGAATTCCGGCCGCTTCGGCCTGTTCGGAAATATCGCCCGCCAGCGTGCTGAAAAGACAAACCTCATGGCCACGGGTCCTCAGCGCGAGACCAATTTCCAGGGCGAATAACTCGCTCCCGCCCCGGCCTTTGAGTTGGTGGTTGGTGATAAGTATCTTCATGAAAGCGCCAGTTTCCGCACGGTTTCGGTCAGCGGTTGGGTTATGAACTCGCATCCCGAGGGCAATGAGACGAAGAGGACATCGCCCGGTCTAAACACGCGGTGCAGGAATTTATTCAAACCCTTGAGACTCTGAATGAGATGGGCCTGCACTCCCATGCGCTTCATTTTGGAGATGATCGCCCGACTGGAAAATGCCCCATCGGGAAAGGGATGCAGATCGAACGGACGGGTGAGAATCACTACATCCGCGACAGTTAGAGCCGCCGGCAGGGTGGCGGCTTGAAATCCCACGCGCCCACCCGTATAGCGGGGCTGCAGAGCGACGATGATGCGACGGTGGGGAAACCGCATCCGCAGGGCCGCTAAGTTGGCACGTAGTGCCGCAGGGTGGTAATTCTCATCGATCACCAACGTTCCCTGTTTCTCGTCCAATAACGTTTGCATGCGCCCAGGGACGGGCTGGAACGTGGCCAGGGCGGCGGAAATTTTCGATGCTGAAACTCCCATTTCCTGCGCTGCGCGAGCAGCCAGCGTCGCATTCTCCGCATTCATGCGTCCGAACATAGGCAGGAATAATCGTTGAGACCCCAGCATGAATGTCATGCCCCGTTTTACCACCCGCAGGTCACGGGGGGATACAATCTCCGTGCTGGCTTTGGATTGACCGGCCACCGCCAGTGCATTCGGACAGAAGGGGGTCAGGAAAATTTTTCCGGATGAGGGCATCGCTGTCGCCAATTCGGTGAAAGCACTCAGCACTGCACCCTCGTTGGCATACACGTCCGCATGATCGTGGAGAATATTGGTGAGTAATAAGATGTGCGGTTTGTAATAGTGAAATTTGGCCCGGTTGCACTCCTGAGAAGCTGGATACTCATCGCCCTCAAGCACGGCGATCCTGCTGCCTCGAAAGCGAGCCGTATTCGCAAAATGAGGACTTGGTGCCCCGATCAGGTAATCGGGCTTCATCCCCGCGTATTCAAGAATCCAAGCCAACATCGAAGTTGTGGTCGTTTTCCCGTTGGTCCCTGCCACCACAATTCGGGTCCGCTGCTTCAGGAGATGATCCTGGAGAAATTGAGCCATGAAGATGACGGGGATTTTCCTGCGGCGCGCAGCCTTCAATTCCACGTTGTCCGGTGTGACTGAAGCCCCTGCCACGACCATCGCCGTGTTCGTTGGGATGTTTTTGGTCGAAAAGCCTTCGATGATTTCCAATCCCTGTGTTCTTAAAAAGGCATCCATCGGTGCCTGGCAAAAACCATCACTGGCGGACACTTCATGACCGCGGCTCATTAGCTCCAGCGCCAGTCCACCAATGGCCCGGCCACAGGCTCCCGTGACATGAATGTGGGGCATTCGTTTCACAAAACCTCTTCCTCTTGAGGGTTCGATTTTTGGGGCATTGGAATAAACTTGATCCTAAAGGTTCTGACAAGCATAGAGTCAAATTGACTGGCACCTGTAACCAACGGTTCCATTTTTGCATGCAAATTCACTCCATCGATTCAGGGTGGGTGACCGGGGGTAGGCTCTGTTTTGAATTTTCCGAGCGTCGCAAAAAAAGGTTGACCCATTCCGCAAAATTTAGATAATTTCCCCGTTGAATCAGAAAGTCATCTGCCTCGTCATGAAAACTCCAGCTCTCTCGAACCGTTGCGCCGCTCCTACGGAGCTTGTTCTGCTTGCGAAATCTCGAGGGAAGGTGGACTGGGATCGTGCCACATCTTGACCCGACCAGGCTGCCTTTCCGGGATTACGGCCTGCGATTTTCACTCGAACACAAAACAAACCAACCCACAAAATTAAAAATGAACGATACCCTGCTCCTCATACTGTGTGCTGACCAAGCGAACGTTGCTCCCACCATAATCACGGTGGTCCAACGCGACACCTTTTAGTCACTCGTCAGTCAATCACCAGGAAACCCTGCCCTGCTCAATTTGCTGGGCGGGGTTTTCCATGTCAGCCTGGGGTTATTGCGGGTTTCGCCATGAATATGAGCTGTTCGGAGATGAGTTGCAGTAGAGCCGGTGTTGGAACTGCTGGTGAACGTCAGTGCCAACGACAAGTTGGGGGGGATTAGGCTCAGCTCGAGCCGTGGCGTTTGCTCTTGTTTGCGTTTATGCAGTCCGGTTGTGTGCCACTCTTGCGAACCGGAAATCATGGGCATGAGAAAAAGATGCCTGCTTCCTACAATCGCACCCAGTGGGGTCTTCCCCATGACAATTTCTCGAGGCATGAAAACTTGGGGAACTTGCTGAAAATAATTGACCTTTCAATCACTCAGCGTAATCTTGCCATCGTCGGTCAAACAACAAACCAAATGAAATCCATGAATGATATCACCCTCGTAACGCTTTGTTCTGCCCCATCCAGCCTCGCTCCCAACACAATAATCACCCTTGTCGCACTGGATGGCTGATTTGCCACGCCCCTAACCTCCAAACCAAATTATTATCATGACTGACACCACCTTGCTATTGCTCTGCGCAGCTCCTGCTGACCAAGCACCCAACACCATCATCACGACCGTCATTGACGTATCGTAGGACATTGGCCCTCGGAATGCCCGTCTAGCCGATTCGGTTAGGCGGGCATTTTTTTTGAATTATGATTTTATTGGTTTCCGAAACGAACGATCTGCATGGAGATGCAGTGGCCTCGCGACTCACGGAAATGGGCGAGTCCTTTGCCCGTATTTCCCCTGCTAAGTTAGATGCCGACTTCTACACCATCGATCCTTTGCGAGACGAGTTTACTGCGGGACAACCACTTCTGAGCCAAGGTGGAGATGGGGCTTTGGGAAATACTTATAACGCGATCTGGTGGCGGCGGCCGCGCTCCCTGGAGGATAAGTTGAAACTGGCATTTCCGCTGGGCGAGGAGATAGCCAGCGCGGAAGCCTACCATTCCTTCAGGCTTGCCTGCGAAGCACTTCCACGGAGGTTCTTTCCGTTGGGACACCCCGTTCCCATGGAAAACGCGGCGAACAAGTTGCTCCAACTCCATCTTGCGAAACGGGTTGGATTTGCGGTGCCCGAGACGCTCGTTGGAAACAACCCGTCGGCACATCGGGAATTCCTCCAACGGCATGAGCGTGTTGTCGTCAAGCCGCTGCATGCCAATGTCGCCTATGACAAGGTGAACCGGGGCACCGCTGTCCAGGAACTCTGGTGCCGCGGGTTCCCGTCGGCTGCCTTATTACCACACATGCAGGAGCAGCGACCCGTTCAGTTAATGATCCAGGCGGCGGTGCCAAAAATCCGGGATTGGAGGATCACAGTGCTGCCGATGCAAACCTTTTGCTGTGAAATCGACACCTCAAACCTGCCTCCTGATGAACCTGATTTTAGGCCGAAGACCATGAGCCTTCCCCACACCATGATCCCCATTGAGCCTCAGTTCGATCAGCAATTGCGCCGATTTTTGCAGGAACTGGAACTACCTGCTGGATATTTTGATTTTGCCGTGCCGAAGGACGGCTTGCCAGTGTTCTTGGAATGCAACACCAATGCCCAATGGCTATGGATCGAGAAACTGACTGGCGTTTCTATTTCGGGAGAGATTGCCCGATGCCTCGCCACAGGCGCAGCGGCGCGATAAGGATGCACCGGGACAAATTCACATGTACGGATGCCTACGGGAGGACTTTCGGCAACTTCGTGCACCCTTCCTTGTAAAACGTAAGCGTTTGACCATCCCCCATCGGGTTTCGCAGGCAGGGCTCTGGGAAATGTGGCAGAGGTGGGGGTATGAGTGTGATGAATCCTATGCAACGGCGCGTGGCGGTGCTGCGTGAACTTGATGGCAGCGGGCTGTCGGTGGCGGAGTTTTGCCGGCGGCGGGGG
>CALQSQ010000072.1 GCA_943333275.1 Akkermansia muciniphila | reverse complement strand
TTGCGGTGCTGACGCTGGTGCGGGCGTGGTTCATGCGCTGGCATTTGCCGCCGGAAACGTTGATCACGGGCACGCTGGCCTCGCCAGCGTTCTTCCTCTTTGCTTTCTACATGATCACCGATCCCAAAACCTCCCCGCAGCAGCCGCGGGCGCAGATTCTCTGGGCGGTGGCCGTGGCGGCACTGGATTTTCTCCTGCATTTGAAGTCTTCACTCGCGACGATGTTTATCGCGCTCTTCGTCGTCTCGCTGGCAAGTTTGCTGTGGAACCATGCGCGGCGGTTGTCTCAGTCAGGCTGGACGCAACTGATGCCCTCAGGGAAATGGCTGAAATCCACCGCTGCGCTGACGCTCGTGGGATCCTCAGGCTGGCTCTTGTATGCCAATGTGCTGCACGCCTCCGTCTCCGGGGCAGCTCCTGGGTTTGTTCTGTACAAGATCCAGATTGAGGAAGTGCGCCTCAGCCACACGATGGAGGAAGTGGACCCACGCATTGCCCACATTGCGAAATGGGTCCTGTCCGTAGGCGATGCCGTGGCGGTGGGTGATTACGATGGCGATGGCTTGCAGGATTTCTTCTGCACGTATCCCCTCAAGGCGCCGGAATTTCGCAATGCGCTCTATCATAATCTGGGCGGCATGAAATTTGAGCGCGTTCCATTGCCCGCCTTGGCGGAGACGAATCTGCATCCCAAAAAATTCGGGCTGATTTCAGGGGCTCTGTTTGTGGACTATGATAACTCTGGTCGGCAGTCGCTTTTCCTGACCTGTGGCTGGGGGAAAGTTCGCTTGCTGCAAAACATGCTGGACGCCGCTGGAAACATTACTTTCGAGGACATCACGACCACGTGCGGCCTTGATGAATACACCGTTAGTGTAGCCACGACGATGGCCGATTTCGATGGGGATGGTGACCTGGATTTGTTCATCGGCAATGCCATGTCCCCCACGCTGCCGGATTATGCACAGCCCACTCAATTCAACATTTTCCATCTTCCCATCGAGGAATCTCCCGGGGATCGGCGCATGTTTCATTTCATGCACTCGACGTGGCACAATGCAGAAAATGGCGGGCTCAATGCGTTCTATCGCAATGAAGGCAATGGTCGTTTTTCCAAACAAGACATCACCAGGCTGGGCATGCCGGAAACCCACTGGACCATGGCCGTGGGCACCGCAGATCTTAATCAGGATGGCTGGCCAGATCTCTACTGCGCCAGCGACTACGGGCCGGATGATGTGTATCTCAACAACGCCGGAAAAGGCTTTCATCGAGTGGCGGGAAAGTTTCATGGCAGCGTGGGCAAGGATAGCTACAAGGGCATGAACGTTTCCATCGGGGACTTGGACAACAGCGGTGCGCTGGACGTTTACGTTTCCAATGTCCACGCCCCGTTGCAGGCGGAAGGCAGTCTTTGCTGGCATGTGGATGCGAAGGGATTCGATGATCAGGCGAGCCCGCGGCGCTTGATCAATGAACAGCGATTTGGATGGGGCGCAGCCATGGGAGATTTGAACCTGGATGGCCATCTGGATCTCGTGCAGGTGAACGGCATGGTGGATGATACGACTGACAAAATATTTCCTGAGCGGCAGGACTACTGGTATCGCGCATCGCAAGTCATGCGCGCAGGGCCGGACGTTCACAGCTATGCGGATCGCTGGGCGGACCTGCGCGGCTATGACATTTGGGGGCATCAGCAGAACCGGGTATATCTCTCCAATGGTGTTACGCCGGCGCAATTTCGCGATGTGGCGGATTTGGTTGGCGTCACTGAGAAAACCAACAGTCGGGCCGTGGCCTTGGTGGATTTGGACAATGATGGTGATCTGGACGCCATCATCACGCATCAATTTGCCGGCGTGGAGGTGCTGCGCAATACTTCCCAGGAAACACAACGCAAGCACTGGATCGGATTTCTCCTCCAGGGGGACGGTCACGCCGTGAATCGCGATGCCGTGGGAGCCACGGTGCAGTTGCACAATGCCGCCGGGACGCAGAGCCGCGAGGTTTCCCTAACGTCAGGATTCTCCGCGCAAAGCGACCGCCGCTTGCACTTCGGTTTGGCTGACAGCACAGTTCCAGTCACCATCAACCTTCACTGGCCGAATGGAAATACGCAGTGGCTGGAAAATCTTCCACCCGACCAGTATCATCGCATCATTTATCCCGCTTCAGAGTTCCATGTCCTTGCAAAATGAATGGTATATCGCCTGCGAATCGCGTGGTCTGCAACGCAAGCCTGTGGCCGTTCGCATGTTCGCGACGGATTTCGTGCTCTGGCGCAATTCCCAGGGTGCAGCGCAGTGCGCAGTGGACCGCTGTGCGCATCGCAACGCCCCGCTGTCGCAAGGTTTTGTAAAGGAGGATTGTCTCGTCTGCCCCTATCACGGCTGGCAGTATGATGGCCACGGACAGTGCCAGCGCATTCCATCCCTGGCGGAAGGACGCTCCATTCCGGCCAGCGCCTGTATCCCTACGCGTCAAGTTAGGGAGATGAATGGCTATGTTTGGATTTGCCCCGGGGAGCCTCCCGCCAGCGAACCTCGCGCCTTTCCGCATTGCGATGAGCCAGGCTGGACAACGTTCCGCATGAAGACGCGCTTCGCTTCCAACGTCGAGGCGTGTTTGGAAAATTTCCTCGATTGCCCTCACACCGCCACGGTCCACCGGGGGTGGTTCCGCAATCCGGATCCTCGTGAAATGGATGCCGTGGTGCGCAAAGGCACGGATTTCGTGGAGGTGGATTTTCAAAATGAACCCACCACGGACAGCGTGATCGCCCGATTGTTCTATCCAAAAAACTGCCACCTCCAACACACGGATCGATTCCTGATGCCTAACCTCAGTCGAGTGGACTATCGGTTTGATGATCGGCATCATTTCATCATCACTTCCCAAGCCACCCCCGTGGAGGAACTCATCACAGACGTTTACACCGTCATCAGCTTCTGCTACGGGCGCATCGGTTGGCTTGTGCGGCTGATCTTCGAGCCAATGAGCCGACACATCATCCAACAGGATGTGGACATCCTGAAACTCCAGGGAACCAATCTAAAGCGTTTCGGTGGACCGGAATATACCCATGTCGAAACCGATCTCATCGCCCTGCACGTGCAGTCCATGCGGCGGCGGGCCGAACGCGGAGAACCGCCGCCCTCCAACGAAACCTCAGAAAAACGCATCCGCATCCGTTTCTGATGAAATCAACTTCTCGCCATCGTTGGACGTTGCTGCCAGTCATCGTGCTGCTGCTTGCGCTGTGCCTGGGTTTTTGGTGGTGGCAGAATGCTTACGGCACGGTCGGTGGGAACATCGCTCTGGAAAAATCTCTCTGGTTATTCGCGGCTCTGGTCTATTTTTTCCTGATTCCATGCTGGTTGTGGCGCGATCCCTCCTTGGACGCGATGAGCCGCAAACTTTGCGGACTCTTTCTGGCCGGCTTCACGCTGCGGGCTCTCGTGGAAATGCCGCTTCTGCTCCTCACCCACATCTGGCGGTGCTGGCACGGCATTATGCATGATGCGATCATGCTGGCATTCGTCGTTATCTTCGCAGCAAAATTGAAGGACGTTGTTGTTAGAAAATTTGCTTTCCTGCTGATCCTGGTCCTCCTCTGCGAAGGCTGGAATGCCTGGATGTTCGGTCAGTTGGGCAGCCCCCAGACTGGCATTTACTTTGCGGATGATTCCGCTCGCTTTGCCTTCATCAATCTGGTGACCCGCTGGGAACTTTTCGCCTGCCTCGCTCTCATGGCGGCCTGGCTGGGAAGCTACCTTAAATGAACTCGTGTATGATGCTGCACCACGCAATAGTCCCTCCCGGCACGCTATCGGCAGCGCAACGTGATTGCATGTTTTCCCTGTTTGCTACACATTATGCGGGCGTGACGCAAGATTGCTTTGCCGCAGATCTCGCAGTCAAGACGTGGGTCATTCTGCTGCTGGATGAGCAGGAGAGAATTCGCGGATTTTCCACCCAGGAACTCTATCCAGTCGAGCACGGCGGCATAGCGCGAAAGATTCTGTTCTCTGGCGACACCATCGTCGAACCTGCCTGCTGGGGCTCCCAGGAGTTGGTCCGCGGTTGGTGCGCGGTGGCCGCCCGCATGTTGCGCGAGGGTGGCAGCACTCCCTGCTATTGGTTCCTGATTTCAAAGGGGTATCGGACATATTTATATCTGCCGCTCTTTTTCAAAAGCTATCATCCGCATCACCAGGGCACTGGCACGGAACTCAAGTCGCTGCTGGATGAATTGGCCAGGGCAAAATTTGGATCAAGCTATGATCCCATAAGCGAGCTGATCCAATTTGAGCCGCCGCAGGCGCGTCTCGGAGCAGGCTTGGATGACATCCCCCAAAATCGCGAACACGATCCCGCCGTGAACTATTTTCTGCAACGCAATCCAGACTTCGCCCAGGGTGTGGAACTGGCTTGTCTGGCAACCATTTCGCTGGAGAACACGCATGGAATCGGGACGCGTTTACTGACTCAAGCTTTGGCGCAGGACATATGATTCGGATCAAGGCATGGTTCGCCAATTGGCTCTGGGGAAAGCTTTGCGAACCAGCCCGAAGGCGTTACGAGCAGTCTTTGGCAACTCCCGCCACGGCCCAGGCTGGAGTCCTTCAGCGCATTCTCAGCCGTCATGCAGAGTCAGCCTATGGACGCAAAATCGACCTACGAACCACCATGGAATATTCCGAGTTCGCTCAGGCATTGCCCGTGGTTGGCTACGAAGATTTGCTGCCATGGATTGAACGTGTGAAGCAGGGCGAGCGTGATGTTCTCTCCTGCGGAAAAGTGCTGGCCTTGGAGCGCAGCAGCGGATCAACTTTCGCTGCGAAATTTATTCCATTTACCGAGGATCTTCGCGCGGAATTCCAAGAGGCTGTTCGAACATGGATGGGTGACCTGCATCGGCGGTATCCCCAGTTGGCCGGAGGCCGGGCTTGGTGGGTGGTTAGTCAATTGCCCAACGCGGGAGCCAAGACCACTGGTGGCATTCCCATCGGGCTTCCTAACGACGATGAGTATCTCGGCTGGTGGGAACGCAAATTCGCCTCCTGGCTTCGGGTCGCCAACACTGCGGATCTGACGGTGGCAGTTCGGGAACTATTGGCGGCAAAAGATTTGCGGCTCATCTCCGTATGGAATCCCAGTTACCTGGCCCTGCTTTGGGACAAGCTACATTCACCCCTTTCTCCGCAACAACTCTGGCCCAACCTAACCATCATCAGCGGATGGGCCGCCGCCAGCGCCGCCGCCGATGCTGCGGCCATTCAGCAACTCTTCCCCCACGCCACCTTTCAACCCAAGGGATTGCTGGCTACCGAAGGCGTGGTAACCATTCCTTGGGGCTCCGATTCAGCAGGGCCGCTCCCCGCGTTAAACTCCCATTTTCTGGAGTTCCAACACTGCGCCTCGCGCGAAATATACCGCGTCCACGAACTGCAATCCGACACCGACTACGAAGTCGTCCTAACAACCAGCGGCGGGCTCTGGCGGTATCGGTTACATGATATCGTGCGCGTCATCGGCTGGGAACAGCAAACCCCACGGCTGCGTTTCATGGGCCGGGCTGATGGCGGGTGTGATTTGCGCGGAGAAAAACTGCATCCTTTGTTTGTGCAACAGACTCTGGCGAAACACACGTCAGCGTTTGCCATGCTCGCTCCCGCCAGCGCCCCGGGAGTGCCCGGCTACGTGCTCTGCACCACGGATCGCCATCTTCCTGCCTCGACCGTTGAAACCGCTCTCAAAGAGAATCCCTACTACGCTCATGCCGTCAGCGTTGGACAACTGCTGCCAGTTAGGAAATTTCTGATCACGGATGAATTTCCCTCACATAAATATTTGGAACGTTGCACTCAACTGGGACAGCGCAGCAGCACCGTCAAAGCCACCGCGCTGCATCGCGCAGCGGGCTGGGAAAAGTGGTTTCAAGGAAATTACCAGCCATGACTCCATCTCTTGAATTGATCGCAGCAACTTCCGCACATGATGCTGCGTTGCGGCAACTTTTGCGCGAGACGCCCGTAGCCGGATTGCTCCGAGTCACCCTCGAACGTGAACCTTCTTTCTTTGGAGCGGATTTCGACGTGACGCAGCATGACGTCGCACTGGTGTTGCAGCTCGGGCAGGCCGTCGCGTGCGGATCGCGCGTGCTGCGACGGGTTTGCTGGAATGGAAGCGAACAGGAGGTGGCTTATCTGAGTGACTTACGATTGCACCCTAACTTTCAGAAGCGTGTAGGACGAGCCTTGCTCGGAGGATACCGCTTGTTGGAAAAGTGCGCCCGTCAACATCCCGCCGCCGCCACTTGGACGGCCGTTTTTGAAAGCAATACGGTCGCGCAAACCACGCTGGTGGGGGGACGCGCTGGATTGCCGGATTATGCTAATCGGGGTCGCCTGATTTGTCCATTGTTGCTCGTCAAGCGCCGCCACCCTGAGCCGGCAGGGAGCATTTGCGTCCGCGCCTGTGCGGCTGACCTGCCGGAAATCACGCTGTTCCTCCAGCAAAATCTGGCCCCTCGCCCCCTCGCCCCCTACGTGGCGGATCTGGATTTGATGCACGGCAGGCGTTGGCCGGATTTGCAGGCGAATGATTTCATCATGGCAAGGCGTGGGCCGGAAATTCTTGGAGTGGTGGCAGTGCGGGATCTGCGTCGCTACAAACAAGTGCGGGTGGTGGAAACGCCCTGGTTGTGGCGAATGGCAAAGTTTCCTTCCCAACTCGTGGCCGCGCTCAATTTAGCCCCCGCTTTGCCAATTCCGGGGCAGGTGCTGCCGATTGGATTCGCGAGTTTTCTCACGGTTAAAAATGATGATGTTGCCCTGACCAGAATGCTGCTGCAAGCGGCCGCGGCACTGGCCTCGCGGAAAGGACTGAGCTTTCTTTCCACCGCCTTTCACGAAAGCGACCCCAAATCCACCGCCACCCGTGAGCTTCCAGCGTTGGAGACGGATGGCATTCTATATCAAGTCTTGCAAGGGGCCCAAAATGCGAATTGGACCGCCGCCACGCCTTACATCGATCCTGCCAATTTATAGCATCGTCGCTGGAAATAGAATCTGACCCCCAATGCCAGCGCATAGCCGGTCAAGACATCCAGCACGTGATGTTGATGCGTTAGCAATGTGGAAATTGCGATCAACATTGCCCAGCCACGGAGCAACCATCGGGTGACATGACCATCCCGGGTGGCCAAATGCTCGACGCAGACTACGCTCAAGGCCACGTGCAAGGAGGGCGCCAGATTGTGATCCAGGTTTACTTGATCGGCCCATCGAAATAAGTGCTCCCAAATTCCCAAATTTTGCGGTGCGCCATAGGCAAGATCTGCTGGCAGGAGCAGGAAGCCAAGTCCAGACAGGGCAATCACCCAAATCTGTTCCCTCGCGAGACGTGCAATTTCCTGCCGCTGCCGCAGCGCGAAGGGCACCAACAAAAAGATTCCGTTCATGGAAACATACGCCAGCACGAAGGCTGGAATCAGCGGAATGTCCAGTTCCCACGCCATGTGAATCGGCACCCGCCAGGTCCGCCAGGCGGTTAAACGATCAAGTCCAACATAAACCAGGCCAAACCACAATGACACCAACAGGATATGACCAAGCGCATAGCGCAGATGAGCCCAGCCAGGCCAGGCCAACCAAGGCGCGGCGGGAGTCGCTCTCATGGGTCTGCGGGCTTGTGCTCCGGCTCCAGGTTGGGGCGCGGTCCCAGCCATTGTTTCCAATATTGTCGCCAGTAAATGGGGCGGTCGTCCTCCGGCTTGCAAAGTCGAGACAAATAAAACCAGGAAATTTCCGGATGCCGATGGTGATTGAGATCATACTCGCCATGCAGCAACAACCAACTCATGGGGGATATGTGTTTTATGTTCCATGCCCCCTCCACGATATCCCGTTTGCTGAAGGCATGACTGACATATTGCCGGGTGGACCAGTTCACGGAAAAACAGGCGTAGAGCACCAGCGTATTCTGCCAGCGCAGATCCAGCAGCCAAAACAACGCCGCAAAAAAAGCGATTATGAGCAATAGTTCCAGCCGGACTGCTCGCACCGTGGCAGCCCGGTTCTTGCCAAAGAAATATTCGTTGGCACCATCATGCCGAAATGTTTTTGTGAGGGGGCCCGTGAAAAGCGCATAGACCAAGGCCCCTAATGGCACCAGGGGCCAGAAAAACCCGCAGAGGATACCATACCAGCGAACGTATTTGATGATCAAATTGTCCTGCGGATAATAGAGATCGAATAGTTCCCCATCGGTGCGATTGTGCTGGTGATGCCCCTGGTGAGTGTTGCGGACCATGGTGAACGGAATGGGAAACAACAACCCTGTGACCACCTCCAGCCAATAGTTGGCGCGACTGGTGCTCCGCAGATTTCCATGCGTAGCTTCGTGCAGCAGCGCGTAGTTGGTGAGTAAAAGATAGGAAAAGGCAATTCCCAACGCCAGCACCGCCCAACCCGTGACGTTGGAACCCAGCCAAAGCAGCGTCAGCGGGGCCACAAAGACCAGTCCCGCCAGCCAGGTATTCAAACGATCCGGCACTGGCATGTCCGGCGGTGCCACGGTCCAGGCGGGGGAGGTGGGATTGATGGATTCGGGGAGAGCTGGCATGTTTCATTCTGCGGTAAAATGCAGTCTTTGCAAATGACACATCACATGAAGGCATGAGCGACCCCATGCTTGTTCGGCATGAATCATTTTTTGCTCATGTGTCCATACGTCACCTCTCTAGATTGGAGGTTCCGTTCCGGTTCGCAATCTTATGCCTCCATTTCACCCGGCAGCGACTGCACCCACCAACACCCCGGCCCCCGCAGCAGGTGCGTTCCCAGCGTTTCCGGTCTCGTGGTATTTCTTCGGATCGCTGGCCGAATTGGAACAGGGACCTGTGAGCAAAGAAATCTTCGGTCAGCGCTTGGTGGCTTTCCGCAACGAGCGGGGCGTGGTGCGGGTCATGGACGCACGCTGTTCTCACTTTGGAACGGACTTGGGGAAAGGGTGCATGGTGGGGTAAGCGATTCAATGTCCTTATCATCATTGGGAATTCGGAACCGATGGGCATTGCACCCACATTCCAGCTGGGGATCCAATTCCGGTATTTGCCCGGCAGCGGTGCTATCCCAGCGCTGAGCGCCATGGGTATTTGTTGTCTTCAATGATCGCACCGCCTTGTTTCCCCTGCCGTTTTATGATGGTGGAAATCCGGATTATCTCATCTGCAGCACTCCACATGAAGCCGTGCTGGACTGCCCTTGGTATCTCATCGGCGCCAATGCGTTCGACCTGCAGCATTACCGGGCCGCACATGATCGCGTGCTGCTGGACGAACCGGAAATCGTCTGTCCCAGCCCATATTCCCGGCGGGCCTCCGCCCGTTTCGGAGTTTCCTGAAACTCCCTGCAGGATCGCCTCACCCGCCTGGTGGCTGGCCCGGAGGCAGCGCTAAGCCTGACGGATTATGGCGGAAATATAATGCTCGCCACGGCTCGTTTCTGCAGGGCGAGCAGTTTTGGATTGGTGATGACACAGCCGCTCGGTGAACATCAGGTACTGGTGCGGTTGATGGTCATGAAACGCCGCACGCGCCCCCCCCTCCTCGCTTGGTGGTATGACCGGCTCAGTGTCAATATTCGCAAAATATTCTTCCGTAATTTTCTACTGGCAGATGCTGCGAGGCTGGCGGGCGGGCGCTATCATCCGGGGCGACTCATTGCCGCTTTCAAACATCTCAAAGAATATTTCCAATGGCTGGTGACCGCTTCTCAGGGTGCTCAGCCGCACAATCCACCCGCCACTCAATTCCCAAATTCATGAAACTGACATTTATCAAACTACTTGTTCTTATCACTGGCCTGACCGGCCTGACCCTGCCTGCGCAAACTCCCGCCGCAATGACCTCGGAAGATCCCGCACACCAGGAACTGCGCGCCATCAAGGACGCCATGGTCACTGCATTCAACCACAAGGACGTGGAGAGTTTCATGAAGCACGTCCACCCGAATGTGGTGGTTACATGGCAGAATGCGGAAGTGGCGCGGCACCCCGACGGCATCAAGGCCTTTTTGGGAAAAGATGGGCGAGGGCGAATCCAAAGTGGTGGAGAGCACGCAGGCCACCGTCAACGTGGATGAGTTGACCAGTCTAT
Source organism: Akkermansia muciniphila (assembly GCA_943333275.1). GTDB lineage: Bacteria > Verrucomicrobiota > Verrucomicrobiia > Verrucomicrobiales > V1-33 > JAGNEJ01. Next base: position 20,443 of record CALQSQ010000072.1, on the reverse strand, counting down.
CCGGAGACCCCGGGGTCGCCTTTGGGTCGCTGGAGCAGGAGTTCAAATTTGCCGACGGTAAGGAATTCAAACTTGCCAACCGTTGGACGGCCACGTTTGTCAAACAAGACGGTCATTGGCTGCTGGCGGCGTTCCATGTCTCGGCCAATCTGGTTGATAATCCAATCCTAAGCCTGGTGGTCCGCAAAACAGCGCTATGGGTCGGCCTCGGCGCCCTGGTGCTGAGCGGGACCTTGGGTTGGTTCCTGGCCCGCCATCGCCAGCCAGCCTAGGCGGTATGACGAGCGACATGAATGCGCTGCCCTGCGATGAAGTGTTGCTCCTGCAGCGGGCGGCAGCGCATGAGGCCCTGCCACTGGAGGACCTGACCCCGAAGGTTGTCCGACAACTAACACGGGAGCAAGGAGTCGATTTCGCGACCGCAGTGTTGTATGACCGACTGCGGAATGCACCGCAGCACGCCAAGTTTATCGACCGTGTGGAAGCAGGACTAAGCCAGAAACCCACCAGCCTGAGCCCAGTTGATTGGACCATCGCCATCGTCCCCGGAGCCCTTTACCAAGAGCGACCTGAATTGGGTGGTGATGGCAAAATCGTGCGCGAAGCGGCCGCATCGCTCGGCGTGCGCACAGTGATAGTGCCTCTGGCCAGTCGTGCTTCAGTCACGGAAAATTCCGCACGCCTGGCGCATTTTTTGCAGGAGCACGCGGGGCAGAAACTGGTGCTCGTCTCCCTCAGCAAAGGCGGAACGGATCTTACACGTGCCCTGGCAAGGCCTGATGCGGCCAAGGTCTTCGGCTCTGTAGTGGCTTGGACAACGTCTGTGGGCCCCTGAACGGAACCGTCGCCGCCAACTGGATTCTTGATAGCCGTTGGCGGTCAGCACTTCTAAAACTTCAATATCATTTCCAACGACGTGACTTCGCATTCATCACTGAACTCCGCCGTGCCGATGATGCAGTGGTATCGCGCGTTCCTGGAATGCAACTCATCAGCCTCGTTGGCTTTCCATTGCAGAAACACCGAACCACTGGCCTGTCGCGCTTCTGTCACCGGATTATCGCCCGATTGGGGCCGAACGATGGCACCGTCGCGCTGGCGGACGCCATCCGCTGGCCGGGAGTCATCTATCCGGTCTGGGGCGCGGATCACTACTTCCAGCCGCCCGAACGCGCCATGGCATTGATCAAGTCGATACTGTTCTTCCTGGGAGAGACGACGGGGCAACTTGATAGCTGAGAGCCTGTCCGGCAATTTTGCAAAATTACTAGAATGGGGGGATAGTCGGTGTCTGAGGGACCCTGCTCCACTGATGTGAGCGAAGCAGAATGGTCCCTGCTTCAACGATTTTTTATTCCACCCGACGCTACCCGCAAGGCGGGAAGGGCACTCAGCGAGGCCAGCGCGCGGGAGTGCTACAACGCGATTCGCTATCTGCTGAATACAGGATGCCAGTGGCAGATGTCACCCGCGGAGTTTCCGCCGCGTTCCACCGTTCATGACGCCTTCACCCGATGGTCCGCCAGTGACTTGTGGCCCCGTATCAACGAGGCGTTGCGGCCCGTCCTGCGCCTCAAGCTAAAAAAACGCCCTGCCCAGTGCGGCCGTCATCGACAGTCAAAGCTACAAAGGCCCCGAGGCCGTCGGGGCGGGCAGCGGTGGCTACGACGGGGCTAAAAAAATCAAAGGGCGCAAACGCCATCTCCTGACGAATACCCAGGGGTTGCTTCCCGGCGTCCGCGTCGGCCCTGCCAGCATGCAGGGCCGGGACGGGGCCAAGATCCTGTTTTGCCATCTCTTTTTGTCCGTCACCCTGATCATTGCGGACGGCAGCTATCAAGGAAAGCCGGAAGCCTGAGTGAAGCAAAAGAGAGGCGTTTTCGGGTTCGACTCATTAGCCTTGGAAATCATCAAACGCCGCGACAATACCAAAGGTTTTCAACATTTACCGAGGCGTTGAGTGGTCAAACACATCTTAGCTCGCTCATGAAATCCGGCCGCTTGGTGCGGGATCATGAGCGCAAACCCAAGCCTCACGAAGCCTTTGTCTATCTCGCCATGATCGGCTTCGCGGCCAAACGCCTCAGCCAATAATCGCCGTTCTGGCTGTTACCATTATTTACCGGACAGGCTCTTAGAAATTTCTTGGCAACACGGAGAGCCGAAACTAGGTTTGCAGGATTAACAATTCACAATCAATCGTGGTGCTCCAACCAACTCTCCGGGATCAAACAATACACCCCCTTTGCCTTTGGGTTCGCTTATCGCCACCTCTCCACCGGGGTCCTAAAGAATCATGAGCGGGGAGTGGCAAAATCCGCTGCCTTTGCAGGGTTGGTTTCTTGTGACCCAGTCCCGAGCATTGGGTTGTGGGGCGGTCCTGGGGATCGACCTTCCGAATACACCATTGGTGGTTTATCGGACCGCAGCTGGAGTGGTGCGTGCCGTGGCAGCACACTGTCCTCATATGGGCACCCATTTAAGGAATGCTACGGTGGAGGGAGAAACGCTGCGCTGTCCGTTGCACCACTGGCAGTGGACAGCTGACGCGGCAAATCCTCCTGAAAACGACATCCGCTGTCTTGCAGGTTATCCTGTGCAGGAGGCCTGCGATGGGGTGTGGATCTTCAATCAGAGTGCTGTCGCGGAAAACAAATCCCCAGGTTTCCCCGCCGTCCCATCCCGTAAGCTTCACTTCCGGCATGGACGCCCAGTTTTTTTGCGCTGCCCCTGGCAGGCTGTGGTGGCCAATGCGTTCGATCTCAATCATTTTGAGACGGTCCACGAACGCGCTTTGTTGGGGGTTCCTGAGATTGAGGACCAGGGGGAATCTTTGGAATTTCGTTATAACTCGCAAACCACTGGCCAAAGTTTCCCCGATCGTGTCATGCGGAAGCTCTCTGGCAATCGCATCGAAGTTACCATCCGGTGTTGGCATGGTTCAGTGCTGATGATCCAGACGAAAACGCAACAACGCGAAACCTTCCTCTGGTTGAATTTTCTTCCCGTCGATGGGGGCACACTCGTGAAACCAATCTATGCAGTGACCTGCGGAGGCTTGCCCGGCGCCTCAGCCCTGCGTTTAAGAAACAGTGCCTGGCTGTTCCAGGCCTTCCTGCGCAAGGATATTTCTATTTTGGATCAGATGAAATTTGCGCCGACCGTTTCCGAGCAGGAAGACCCTTACTTCAATGCTTATTTGCGCTTTATAAAAAGACAGGCTGCTCAGATCCAGCCGTGAGACTGAGGCATTTTTCCATTGCCCTCAGCGTTAACTCTGATATAGCCATCCATATGAAATACGCCGTTTTACTCATGTTGAGCGCATCCTTACTTGCGGCAAACGTCTCAGCCCAAACACCCAGCACCCCGCCTCAGACGCAGACGCCTCCAGACGCATCTTCGCTGGCGGCCGTGCCTGCGGCTGAACGCAAAGCACATGAAGAATTGATTGCCTTCCGCGCAGCCATTCAGGCGGCATTTAACAAAATGGGTGAATCGGGCAAGGCGGAGGACATGGCACCCCTGCTTGATTTGGTCCACCCTGAGTGTCTGTTGACGGCCATGAATGGAGAAACTGTGAGAGGAAAGAAAGGCATCATGGACTACTTCAACCGCCACATGGTTGCCGAAGGACACTCCATAGCGCGGATCCAGCATGAATTCGCTGCCGACGAACTCAGTATTTTTCTATCTCCCGACATTGCCATCAATCGTGGCATCTCGACAGGGACCTATAAATTTACAAACGGCAGCGAGATCGTTGTAAAATGTCGCTGGACCGCCACTTTGACGAGATACAACGGCAATTGGACCGTCGCGGCCTTCCAATTTGGTCCCTCCATTTTCGACAATCCTGTGGTCGATGCCCTCAAAGGTTGGATCTACAAAGGCGCTGGTATTGCAGGTGTGGCCGCGCTGCTCGTAGGGTGGCTTATCGGCCGTAAATCCCGCCGGTCCGGAGTTGCTCAACCTGCGTGACCCGTCGTGACCTCCCCGGCAGTAAAAGTGCCTATTCCAGGCTCCCTCAACGTGTGCCTGCTCTTGATCACAGCAGGCCTGAACACATTCCTGCTTTATCTGGCCTCCCACCCCTCCAGTTGGTGGCAAGCGGCGGTGGCGGCGGTGGCATTTTCATTTTTCAACAACACCATTTTCTCTTTGCTGCACGAATCAGTGCATCGGATATTTCACCCCAATCAGCGGGTGAATGAATGGGGAGGACGAGTCGCAGCGGCATTTTTTCCCACCGCGCTCACGTTCCAACGCATCTTCCACCTGCGGCATCATCGGAACAACCGCACCGAAGTGGAACAGTTCGATTATCTGCGCCCCACGGACAACCGCTGGCTGAAACGCGCCCAGTGGTATGCCATCCTGACCGGTCTCTATTGGATTGCCTCCCCTCTGGGCATGCTCGTCTATTTGGTTTGTCCGGGCGCTTTTCAGATCAAGCTCCTGCGCGGAGCAAATTCCCAAATCGCCCGGCAGACTGCTGCGAATGCCATGCTGGCGGGCTTCGACGATGCCCCAGTCGATAAAATCCGGCTGGAAATTTTGTTCACCTTGCTCTTCCAAGCCTTTGTGATCTTCCCGGTTGGCGTCACTTGGCAAGGATGGTTACTCTGTTATGCCGCCTTCGCAGTAAATTGGAGTTCCCTGCAGTATGCCGATCACGCGTGGTCCCCGCTTGATGTGCTTGAAGGGGCTTGGAACCTACGAGTCAACCGTGTTGTGCGGTGGCTTTTCCTCAACTATCACCATCACAAAGCGCATCACCAGCATCCTGATGTGCCGTGGATGCACTTGGGAGAATATGTGGATCCCAAGGAGCCTCGCCCCAGCTTCCTAAGTGTTTACCTGAGCATGTGGCGGGGACCCAGGCCCTTGCCAGAATCCAAATGACTGGCACCTTCATTTCGCGCCAAGCTTTTCCATCCGTGTCGTGAAATCTACATTTTCGTCCTCCAACAGCTCATTCATGACCATGATGCAGCGCGAACTCCTGTGTGCTCGCGAGTGCCTTCGGTTCTCGCTGAGGCATCCGCGTTACTTCGTCATTTTCCTGCTGCTTTATGCGCGTTCACTGGGCCGATGGAAAGATGCACGTCCAGCACGGATTGGTTATGCCTTTCTCCAATTATTCGATGACTTCATGGATGGCGACCGCCCCTGCCCTGAATCGTTGGAGAAGTTGGCACTCAGGACGCGGGTCGCTTGGAACAACGGAGTCTTCAGTGCAGATAGCGTGCTGAGCCGACTCGAGCAATCATTTCACACCGCACTGAAGACCCTTCCGATGACCGAAGGCGACACTGCCCATGCAGACGTAGCCGAGTTATTGGAGGCAATGCAATTTGATTCCGAACGACGAACCCTGCGGTTGCGAATCTCCTCGCGGTCCTTAAAGGAGCATTTGCTTAAAACATTCCGCCCGTCCGTGAACCTCCTGCTCCTTTGCTCTGGGTGCCGCGCACGGGCACGCGACGTCCCGCATGTCATGGAAGCACTTTGCTGGTGCTCGGTGGTCCGTGACTTTACTGAAGATATGGGCAAGGGTCTGATAAATATCCCCGCGGAATCGCTGCCGCCTGAGGTCCAAGATACTGACCTTGCCACCAATCCGAAGGTTCAGGAATGGTTGCGTGAAGAACGCCGACGTGGTAACGCGCTTCTCGAAGCCAGTGCGGTGGAGGTGAATCTGCTCGCAAGCAAGGATCCCACCGCCGCTCGAATCCTCAGGACATTCACTCGATCAATGCGGAAATACCTCAAAGATTAATCCCAAATGCACCGCAGCCAATGATGTCGATTTTGACCAAAGTCTATTGGCAGCCTGGCAATTCGCTGCCCGCAGGCACGGGGCGCGTTGTGTTGGTGATGCAAGAGATATGCGAGTGAGCCAGACAAATGCCGCCCTCATGCATCTGTGCCATGCTTTCTATGAGCAACCAGGGGTAGGTTGCCGAAATTTACTCTCCATGGATCTCGAAATTTTACCCGCTTGTAAACGCAAGAATTTCAGGGACTCTGTGGTTTTGAAACCGCGCCCCTCTAATTTCCTGAAAATGTTTCTGGTAGCCTTGCTTATTTGCGGGGCAACTCTTACGGTCCTGGCTGAGGAAGCGCCCATGGCCAAGGATGCCGAGGTGGTGAAACTGCAATCACCGGCCCTTCGCGAGGCCAGCGGCTTGACCGAATCCCGGCGGCATCCCGGTTGTTTCTGGCTGATCAACGACAGTGGGGCCGGTCCCGTGCTCCACCTCGCCGGATTGAAAGGGGAGGATTTCGGCAGCGTCACTGTGGAGGCGGCGAGCAATACGGATTGGGAGGATTTGGCGGGATTCAATCTGGATGATCGCCCTTATCTGCTGGTTGCGGATACCGGGGACAATGCCGCCAAGCGCGAATTCGCAACGCTCTATTTTGTGGTTGAACCTGAATTTTCGCCGGACAAGAAATTGGAAGGCACGGTGAAAGTGGAGTGGTCAGTTCGTTTCCGCTATCCGGATGGACCGCGCGATTGTGAAAGTGTGGCGGTCGATGCCGGGCAGCAGAAAGTCATTCTTGTGAGCAAACGCACGCATCCACCGGAGGTCTATGAACTGCCGCTGAAACCCGGCGGGACTGAGGTTGTCGAGGCCCGAAAAATCGGAACGACCGATGTCAGCAACCCTGGGAGCCTGCCAAGCCACCTGTTCGACGGCCAGCCCACCGCCATGGATATCACGAGCGACGGCAACGAAGCGGCAATTTTAACCTACACGGGAATTTTCCTCTTTCCGCGCAAGGAAAACGAATCCTGGGCGGAGGCCCTGGCGCACAAACCCCAGGTCCTGACTCCGCACAAATTACCCCAGGCGGAGGCACTGGCTTTCACGGTGGATGGCAAGGCGCTCTATTGCACCTCGGAGGGCGTGGGGGCGAGGTTGGTGAAGTATCACTCACCGTGAGCCGGCCTCACCCATCGCAATGGTTACTTGCATCGCGATGAGATGTCGTTTCCTATCCCAATTACTTCATGAATCTGCCCAACAAGCTAACCCTGGGACGTCTCGTCCTGACGGTGATCTTCGTCATCGTCACCGCCGACCCGCATGGGTGGGGCGCCGGCTGGGCTTATACTGCCGGCATGGCCATCTTCGGATTCGCTTCCATCACGGATTATCTGGACGGGTATCTGGCCAGGAAATACAAACTCATCACAGCCTTTGGCAAGCTGATGGACCCACTGGCGGATAAAATTCTCCTGTGCGCAGCATTTGTGCTGCTCACGGAAACAACCCCCACCGGTGACCATGCGGTCATGCTTCCAGGCTGGGTTACGGTCAGTGTGCTGGCCCGCGAATTTCTCGTGACCGGATTGCGGCTGGTGGCCTCCGCCCAGGGATTTGTGCTGGCGGCGGATTCGCTGGGTAAGCATAAAACCGTCTGGCAGATCACCACGGCCAGCTACTTCCTCATCCTGCTGGCCAGCCAGGAATCAGCCATGGCCTGGATCAGGCCATTCTTTTCACTTCCAGGATGCGGCCCGCATTACTTGGGAAATTTCCTGATCTTTATGACGCTTGCCACGACGCTTTTCTCGGGACTTCGTTACTTCTGGAACAACCGGGAGCTGGTGCTGAAGGGCATGTAGGGGCTGGTCCGTGCAGGACGGTGCCCGAAATAAAACTCCACGTCAACCCGCGCCTGGCGGAGTTGCGAGCTCAACTTACTCGTCCTTGTTTTTGCGTTTGCCCATCATCGTCCAGCCAAGGCCCGCGAGGACCAGAACTCCGGCTCCGGCGAGTAGGTACGTCATCGTATTGTCTTCCTCCTCGACGGTCGCACCGCCTTTGGGCTTGTCGGCTGAGCTGTCGCTCTTTGGGGTCTCGGGCTTTTTGGTTCCGGACTTGTCACCGGACTTAGCGGGATCCCCCTTGGGAGTCGGGCCACCACTGGGAGCTGGAGTTGGCTTTGGGGTGGTTTTTTGGAGTTCATCCACGCTGGCTTTGGCCGCAGCCATCAGGACAGGCAGCTTTGTGTCCATGGAGGGAAGGACTTTCTTCGCCATCTCAAAGTTAGTCAGGGCGAGGGTGGGGTTTCCCTTGGCGGATTCGTTAATGGCCTTCTCCACGATCTGGGCGGCCTCGGCATATTTCGGCTTCTGCTCCTTGAGCTTGCTGACCGCGGCCAGTTCCTTTTCGATCGCTGATTTGGCGGTCTTGATACTGTTGAGGTTGTATTTGTCGTAGCTTAGAATCGGGGAACGCTTGTTGCGTTCGATGTCGTTTTTGATCTTGAGTTCGCCCTCATTTTTTTTCAGCTCGATCATCAATTGATCCAGTTCCGATTTGTTGAGGGTTTTCTTCTGCTTTTCCAATTCCTCCAGCAGCGCAGGGTGGCCCTGTTCCATACTGATCAGCGAGTCCTGCATCTCGATGAGCGCCTTTTCATAGAGATCGATGGCCTCGACGAACGAATTCGTGGCAACGTAATCGGTCTTGAGTTTCGTCATTTTGTCGAGGGCCTCCTTGTAGTTGCCGGCCTTCATCTCGGCTTCCATCTCCCTGCGGATGATCACCGAATTGTAGATGTACTCCTTGGTGCGGAAATCTGTGGGGGAAATCCATTCTCCGTTGAGCTTGATACCGCCCTTGTTGATGTCCTCCATCTCCTTGGTGTAGGTGTCGAGAATGCCCTGGATCTCCTTGGCGAATTTGCTGGAGGGAAATTTGCTCAGGTAGGGCTGGAGTTGATCCTTGATGACCTTGCCGTATTCCGTCGCGCTCATATTGTCCGGCGTTGGCACCAGTTTGCGCAGCGGGACAGCCGCGGCCTCGTCCGGAGTCAGCACAATGAGTTCGGCGATTTCCGAGCGCTTGAAGACCTTTTCGTCCGAGATGGATGGCTTGGGCCGCCATTTGAATGTCACCTCCTCCGGTGTCACCTTCGTCGCAGTTCCCTCCAACACGGTGCCGTCCTTGAGTTTAAGGGTATCGGCGTTTGCCAGGGACAGGAACGATGCCATCAAGGCAAGCGTTAGCTGGCGGGAGGTAGGGACATGGACAGGGGTGTTTTTCATAAGTTATGGTAAAAATTTTCAGGACGATGCAGGAGGCGGCTGGGGGGTCGGGGATTTTCCTACGGGGAGAGCCATGTTGCAACGATTTCCCACTTTCCCTCAAGCGAAAAAGCAGAAAAATGGGCGATTTCACCCATCAGACGCTAAAAATCCAAGTTTCTGGAGGGCTTGACTTCCCTAGGGCGAATCCCTAGCATGGATCTCATGAAGGTGGCCCCCCAGCCTTGGTTGCAGCAGTCGTGGTTCACATTTTGGGTTTTATTGCCCATTTTTGCCGCTGCATTTCCCTGCCGTGCACTGGAACCAAGGATCAATGAGTTTGTGGCCAGCAACAAAAATGGGCTCGCCGATGAAGATGGAGCCGAAGTGGACTGGGTGGAGATTTACAACCCGAATCCAATCGCCCAGGATTTGGAGGGGTGGTATCTCACTGATGACATTTCGGTGCCGACGCGCTGGCAGTTCCCCGCCATCAGCATCAACCCCAACGGCTACCTCATCGTGTTCGCTTCAGGGAAAAACCGCACCGTCGCGAGCAGCAATCTGCACACCAATTTCAGTCTGAGCGCCTCCGGCGAATCCATCGCGTTGATCAAACCGGACGGGGTGACGGTCGTCAGCCGGTTTGATTTTGGCCCGCAGAACCAGGATGTCTCGTATGGCGTGACCTCCCTCGCCACCACGGATGAGACCCTTATTGCCGCCAATGCCCCGGCGCGCGCGCTGGTTCCAACCAATGGCAGTCTGGGCACCACTTGGACACAGACCGGCTTCAATGATGATGCGTGGCAGAGTGGAACGCTGGCCGTGGGCTACGAAAACTCCTCGGGTTACGAAACCTTGCTCGGGCTGGATGTCCGCCCAGCCATGAATGGAGTGAACACCACTTGCTACATCCGCATCCCGTTCACGGTCGCGAGCACGACGGACACACTGGGGCTGAAACTGAGGATGCGCTACGATGACGGGTTTGCCGTTTATTTAAACGGCACCCTGCTGACAACGGCCGGCCGCAATGCCCCCGCTCCCCTGACGTTCCAGTCCGCCTCCGCTGCCGACCACCCGGATGGCGAGGCCGTGCAGTATGAGGACATCAGTCTAAATCAGCATGCAGGCCTCCTGCTGCCGTCGCAGCTCAATGTACTGGCGATTCATGGATTAAATGTGCAGCTGAGCAGTTCCGACTTTCTCATCGGCCCTCAGTTGATTCAAACCCATGGCACCACCAGCCTGGGATTCATGCCCACGCCCACGCCGGGTGCGCTGAATGGTTCCGGCGTGCTGGGATTTGTGGGTGACACATATTTCTCGCACCACCGGGGATTTTTCACCGCGCCTTTCGATGTCACGCTCTCGTGCGACACTCCGGGCGCGGTAATCCGTTATACAAAAAATGGCGATACCCCCACGGCCACCACCGGCTTTGTCTATACGACCCCAATCCTGATTGATGCCACCACCACCCTGCGCGCCGCAGCCTTTGTCACCGGATTCCAACCGTCCAATGTCGACACGCAAACCTATCTTTTCCTCGACGATGTCATCACCCAGTCCGCCAATGGCAGCGCGCCCGCAGGATGGCCCGCCACCAGCGTCAATGGGCAGCGTTTCGACTATGGCATGGATCCCGCAGTGGTGAACGGCAGTGTTGCATCCGGCACCGCAACCCCGGCGATTGTGAAATCCGCGCTCCAAGCCATCCCAACCGTTTCCCTCGTCACCGACCTTGCCAATCTCACCGACCCCACCACGGGCATTTACGTCAGCCCCCAATCCCGCGGCGAGGACGCCGAACGGCCGGTTTCGCTGGAAATCATCAATGATCCCCTAAACCCGGATCCCAATGGTTTTCAGCAGAACGCAGGCATGCGCATCAGAGGAGGGTTCAGCCGCGATCCTAACAACCCCAAGCATTCCTTCCGCCTGTTTTTCCGCTCGGAATATGGTAAGGGAAAAATGAATTACGACCTGTTTGGCCCGGCGAGTTCGGACTCCTTCGACGGCTTTGATCTGCGCACGTCCCAGGATGCCTCGTGGGCTTATCTCGGAAGCACCGAAAACACCTTCCTGCGCGATGAAACGTCACGGGCCACCCAACTGGCCATCGCTCCGGCCTCCCGCGTCCGCTATTTGCACGTTTACATCAACGGCCAATACTGGGGCCTGTATAACACGGACGAGCGACCCAACAAAGGCTACGGCGCGCAGTATTTTGGCGGCAACGAGGCCGATTACGATGTGCTGAAGTCCTCCGGATACCCGGGCGGCCACACCACCGAGGCCAGCGACGGCACCATGGAAATCGGCAGCGCTTGGAACCTGCTCTGGGAGGGAACCCGCAGCGTGCACACTGGCCCGGTCGCCGATGCCAATACCAACTATTTTAAACTCCAGGGCCTGGCCAGCGATGGCAAAACGCCGACGACCGACCCAGTCCTGCTCGATTCCGTAAATCTGGCGGATTACCTGCTGGTGCTTTTTTACATGGGCGGCGATGATGGACCGGTTTCGGATTACGTGGGAGCTTCCAACAATTGGTTTGGGCTGCGCAATCGCACCGGCAACAAGGGTTTCCGATTTTTCATTCACGATTTCGAGCAATCGCTCGGTCTGGAAACCGGGACCAATCAGCGAGTGGGCAAGGACACGTTGCTTCGTCCATGGTCCAACACAGTCCCCGGCCTGAACGATTACACCCGCAGCAATCCTGAATTCATGCACGAGGACCTCGCCTGGAGTCTCGAATACCGGACGCTCTTTGGAGACCGCGCGCACAAGCATTTTTTCAATAATGGCGCGATGACGAATGCCAATGTCCACGCCCGCATGAACAGTCTGGCCACCATGATCGATACGGCCATCTGGGGGGAATCCGCTCGCTGGGGAGACTCTGTGCAGACCTTCCCCTTCGTCCGCAACGACTGGCTGGCCGCGAATCAGCGCCTCTTTAATTTCATCACCTTTGGCACCACCTCCAATTCAGGAACAGGCCGGGTAAACGAAATCATCCGCCAGTTGCGCGGCTATGACGGAGGAACCAAACCGCTCTACCCGGCACTCAATGCGCCCGTGTTCAGTCAGCATGGAGGCGGCATCCCGGCGGTGGGAACCAGCATCACGATGACGCAGTCCAACGCGGGCACGAACGTCATTTATTACAGACTCGATGGGAAGGATCCACGCGCCGTGGGCGGAGCGATCGCGCTTGGTTCGCTCACCTATGCAGGCCCTGTTGCCGTGACTGGCTGGACGACCACCGTGCGGGCGCGGGTCATAAATGGCACGAACTGGAGCGCGCTGAATGAAGCCGTGTTCGTTCGCAGCACCGGTCCGCCTCCTTTGAGAATTGTCGAAATCATGTCCGCTCCCTCGCCACCCAATTTTCTGGAAACCGAAGCGGGCTTCATCGACAAGGATGAATTCGAGTTCGTTGAAATCCTCAACACCGGAACCGAATCCTTGAATCTGCGGGACGTGCGATTGTTCCGGGGTGTCGAAATCACCTTCGGAGATGTCACATTGGCGGCCGGGGAACGCGGCGTGGTCGTGCATCGGCTCGCCGCCTTTCGCCAGCGTTACGGCAACGGCCCCAGGGTGCTCGGGGAATTTGAAGGAAGTTTGAATGACGGAGGAAACAGGCTGGCACTCACCTCCGCGCTTGGTGCTGTCATCAGCGACTTCACCTATGATGCCGCCGATCCCTGGCCCCAGGGACTGCCGGGCTCCAGCCTCGTCCTGCGTTCACCGCCCCTCGACCCCGCGCTCCCCGCCAGCTGGCGCAGCAGCGTGAGCATCAACGGCACTCCCGGAGGGGGGGATTCCACAACCTATGCCGCCTGGAAAACCAGCACCGGCGTCACTTCCGAGTCCGTGGACATCGATCGCGATGGCCTGCTCCCCCTTCTGGAATACGCCAGTGGCGGCTCCCCCACCACTAACGACGCCGGCCACAACCCCACCGTCGTCAGCACCCTCGTTCCCGGTCCACCCCCGGCAAACTACGTGCTGCTCAGCTACCTCAGAAGACGCGGAGCCGATGACCTGCAGGCCACGCTCGAGCAAAGCACCAACCTCACCTCCTGGACGCCCGCGCCCGCTGAATTGATATCAGTGGTGGCTCAGGATGATGGCACGGAAATTGTCACGCTGCGCACCCTGCCGGTTGCCACGAGCGGACAGCAGGCCTTCCTGCATGTGCGCTGGCAGGTTCCTCCCTGAAGGGAAATGTGTGCTCCGGCTTTCGCCCACGCGAACGCTGCCCGACCCCACTTTTCCCTTCCATCACAGGCACCTCCTTGCTAGCCTCCGCCCCAACACGCCATTCGCTATGCAAAAATCACTCAAGATCAAACTCTCCATTTTCATGTTCCTTCAGTATTTCATCTGGGGGTCGTGGTACGTCAGCATGGGAACCTATCTCGGTAAAACGCTCCTCTTTGACGGAGTGCAGATTGGATTCGCCTACGGGGCCTTTGCCATCGGTGCCATGATCTCACCGTTCTTCGTTGGCCTCATCGCGGATCGATTTTTTGCCTCGGAGAAATTGCTGGCCTTTCTGGGTATTGTCGGTGGCGGCTTGCTGTGTGCCCTCCCTGCCATCAAGGACTTTGCTACTTTCTATCCCATGCTCATCCTTTATTGCGCCCTGTATGTTCCGACCCTCGCCTTGGGAAATTCACTTTCCCTGCATCACCTCGCGGACCCCAAGCGTGATTTCCCGCTGGTGAAAACGCTCTCCGCCGTTGGCTGGATTGCCGGAGGCGTCACGCTCAGTCTCCTTCTCAAAGGAGAACAGTCCGCCATCCAATTCTATCTTGCCGGGGCCATCTCCATCGTCTTCGGACTCTTCTCGCTAACCCTGCCACACACCCCACCGATGAAAACGGGGGCCGATGTCAAACTCAGCGAAGTCCTGGGACTCGATGCCCTGGGGCTGCTGCGCAAGCCATCCTTTGCCATCTTCATCGCCTGCATGTTCCTCATCTGCATCCCTCTCTATTTTTACTTCGTCAATATGAACACTTACGTCACCGAACTCGGCTGGACGTATTCAGCGGCCAAGATGTCGCTGGCGCAGGTTTCGGATGTTATTTTCCTTATTCTGCTCCCGGTCATGTTGAGTAAACTCGGTTACAAGAAAACGATCTGCATCGGCATTCTGGCCTGGTGCGCCCGTTATTTCCTCCTCGCCGGGAGCGTGGACAATCCAGGGCTTGGCACCACTTTTATCTTTGCCGCCATCCTGCTCCATGGCGTCTGCTATGATTTCCTGTTCATCGCCGGCCAGCTTTATGTCGACGACGAGGCAAACGAACGGATGCGTGGTGCGGCACAAGGGTTTATCGCCTTCATCCTCTGGGGAGTTGGCAACTTCGTTGGCAGCACCCTCGCCGGTTTGTCCCAACAGAAACACACCCTCGCGCAGAAGCAGGGTGACATCGCGCACGACTGGCAGCATATCTGGATTTACCCGGCGTGGGGAGCTGTGGCAGTCCTCGTGCTTTTCCTCATCTTTTTCCGGGACCCAGTCAAAAAATCCGACGCAGCCGCCCGGTAACGATCACCGGTCATTTCGCTCATGAAAAAAGTAAAATACGGCGTCATCGGCCTCGGATGGTTTGGTGAGAAACATCTGGAGGCACTCGCGGCCATTCCCAATGTCGAACTGCACGCACTCTGCACCCGCAACCCCGAACGCCTTGCGGAAGTCGCCGGGAAGTTTGGCGCCAGGAAAACCTTCACGGATTACCATGCCATGCTTGCGGATCCTGAGTTGGAGGCTGTGAGCATCGTGACGATGTGGGACCAGCATGCAGCACCCACCATTGCTGGGTTGGAGGCTGGAAAACATGTCTTCCTGGAAAAACCCATGGCTTCCACCGTCGCCGATTGCGATGCCATCGTGACTGCCGCCCATGCCGCCAAAGGCAGTTTCATGGTCGGCCACATCTGCCGTTTCAATCCCCGCTATGCCGCCGCCAAGGAAGCGATCGCTGCGGGGAAAATCGGGAAAATCATTTCCATGTATGCCCGCCGCAATCTCCCCGCGTGGGTGGGGGCCACGGTTCTCGATAAGATTGGGCCTATCATTGGCGACTGTGTGCACGACACCGACCTCATGTTCTGGTTCAGCGAATCCCGCGCCGTCTCCGCCTATGCGCAAACGGTGCGCGTTCGTAACCATACACACCCCGATCTCGGCCAGGTCATGTATCGCTTGGAAAATGGCGCCTCCTGCATCCTTGAAGCCGTCTGGTGCCTGCCGGACACCACTCCGTTTCAAATCGATGAACGCCTCGAGGTCATTGGCACCGAGGGCTCCATTTCCATTCATGATACCCACCCCAATCTCATGATCGTGGACAAGGATGGCTCACGCTGCCCTGACACCACCTACTGGCCGATCCTCCACGGCCAGCTCCGCGGGGCCCTTCGCGACGAACTTGCCTACTTCGCCAATTGTATTTCAAGCGGTCAAAAACCAACGGTCATCACTCCGGAGGAATCGCGCGAGGCCGTGCGCGCCTGTCTGGCCGCCGAAGACAGCGCCGCCACCGGCAAACTCGTCCTACTCTGAAGTCTGGTGCTTGCAATCTCCGCCCGCCCACCTTAGACAGCGTCGATGGTGAAGTTGACGCAAGATTTGCTCGTTGATGCGGGAGGATGGCAGGTTCTCAAGGAAGCGCGGGCGATCCATGCCGCCGGGCGCGTCCACGATGCTTCCTACGGCCCCCCATTGCTCCAAGGGTTCGTGCGCTCTGGAGAAATCGAATACCGCAGCGGATTGCGCATTGAATCCGCCACGAACATCGAAAATCTCTGCACGTGCCCCGATGCCACCCGGCGCGGAATCGTCTGCGCTCACTCCATCGCCGTGGCGTTGCAAATCATGCAGCCAAACGTCGCGCCCCCTGCGCCCGGGTCCCCCACCCCGTCCGCACCCGCCCGTCCGTCCTCGTTCCTCTCGCCTTCCTCTGCGGAACCAGAGATGCAATTGCATCTGATTCTTCCAGTGAAATTTGCCGCAGCGTGGGAGAAAAATTCCCTCCAACTAGTGATCGAAGCCGAGAGCGGATCCGTACGCAAGCCCTTGGCCGCGTGGCAGCACAAAGCACCCTGGCGCGGAGATTTCGCCGATGTGCGTCTCGCTGAAATTTTGTTACCCCTGATGGGCGGCACGCCTGCCTCTGTACTGGTATTGAATCGCGAGCAAATGGCACAAGTCTTGAGCGCGCTGCCCGGCCATCCACGCGTGACTTTCGGCAAGGGTGAGGAAGCCGTCATTCATGAGGATGGCCTGCGACCCGCACTCCGCGTTTCCATGAATCCTGAGGCATCCATGACATTGACCAGTCTGCTGTCGGAGCCTTTGCTGCTTTCCAAAGCGATGGTCTGGAGGCTTGACCACCATGCCTTCCAGCCTGTGGCCACAGGGTTGCCGGCGGCTTATTTCTCCATCTTTCAATCACCGGCCACCATTCCGGCTGCCGCGCTCCCGGCCTTTCTCCGCAAAGAATGGCCGATGCTCTCCAGCTTCTTCGAATGCGAGGGCACCCTTCCGGAAATTCCCGCCGAACCACCTCCGCCCCCTCCTCCGCCAGTAAAAATTTCCATCGAGGGATCGCTCAATTCCCTGCGGGCCGAAGGTTCGCCCCAGGCAGGTGAACGCCTGCAACGCCACGGATTCACCGAAAGCAAGGGCGGTTGGGTGCTGCAGGGCGAACGCCAGATTCTCGGCTTTTTCGCCACTGCCCTTCCCAAAATTCAGCAGGAATGGCAGGTGACAATCGGCCCGCGCTTTGAACATGTCACTTCGGAAATCGACCGTCTCACGCCCCGTATGGAAATCCGCAGTTCGGGCGAGCAATGGTTTGATCTCAGCTATGACCTGACTTCCTCAAAGGGAGAGAAATTTTCCGCCGCAGACATCGCGCGCTTGCTGGAGAGCGGACAGAGCCATCACAAACGCGGCAACGGCCGCATCACCGTCTTTGATCCCAAACTGCTGGATGATTTCAGCGCCCTGCTGCAGGACAGCCATCCCGAACAACGAGCACCGGGGATTTATCGGATGGATCGACGCCAGGCTGGTCCCCTCGCTTCCTTTGCGGAGGACTCCGGCCTCAAGGTGGCCGGCGATCAGGCCTGGCGGCAATGGGCCTGCAATCCCCGCAAGGTTGAGCGGCTTGAACCTGTGCCTCTTGGATCGCTCGCGACTGTCCTCCGTCCCTATCAGCAGCACGGTGTCGCCTGGCTGCATTTCCTGGCGCAGAATCAATTCAGCGGAGTCCTTGCGGATGAAATGGGCCTGGGAAAAACCCTCCAGGCACTCGCCTTCCTGCGCACCCTTTCAGGCCAGGGCCCCAGCCTGATCGTTTGTCCTTCATCGCTCATTTTCAACTGGCAGGCGGAAGCCGCGCGTTGGACGCCGGAACTGCGCGTCGTTGCCTTGGAAGGCCCGCAACGGTCGCGGAATTTCGATCACATCGCCACGGCGGACATCGTCATCACCAGTTATCCCCTCCTGCGCCTGGACTTGGAAAAACACCGCGCCCACACCTATGCGGCGATCATTCTCGATGAAGCCCAAAACATCAAGAACCCGGACAGCCTCAATGCCCAGTCCGCCTGTGCTCTGGTGGGCAAACACCGCCTCGCCCTGACCGGAACACCAGTCGAAAACTCCCCTCGCGACCTATGGTCCCTCTTCCAATTTCTCATGCCCGGCTATCTGGGAACCCGGCAGGAATTCAAGCAGCGCTATGAAGCCTCCAGCCCGGGAGGCCAGGAGCAATCAAGGCTACGGAGGCGCATCGCTCCCTTCCTGCTGCGGCGCACCAAACAACTGGTGGCTGCTGATCTGCCTGAAAAGCTCGAGCAGATTGCCTGGTGCGAACTCACTGCCTCCCAGCAGGAAATATACACGCAACTCACCCAGACCACCCGCCGCCAACTCTCCGAACTCGCCAGCGCCAAGGATCAGAAAAAATCCCGCATGCTCATGCTCACCGCTCTCCTTCGCCTGCGACAGGCCGCGTGCGATGTCCGACTCCTCGGCATGGAGCATCCGCCCCCCGATGAGGAAGCTTCCGCCAAATTGGACCGTCTCCTGGAACTGCTCGAGGAAGCCACGGAGGAGGGACACCGCGTGCTGGTCTTCAGCCAGTTTGTCACCATGCTCGGCCACATCCGCGCCCGCCTGGAAGCGGCTGGCATCACCTATTGCTATCTCGATGGCTCCAGCCAGGACCGCGCGCAGCAGGTGCAGAATTTCCAAAACGGCCAGGCTCCTGTTTTTCTCATCAGCCTCAAGGCTGGCGGCACCGGCCTCAACCTCACCGCAGCCGATACCGTCATCCATTTTGATCCATGGTGGAATCCCGCCGTCGAAGCCCAGGCCACCGATCGCGCGCACCGCATCGGCCAGCGCAACATCGTCACCAGCTACAAACTCATCGCCCGTGGCACCGTGGAGGAAAAAATCCTCGCGCTGCAAAACAAGAAACGCGCCATGATCGCCGCGACCCTCGAGAGCGAACAGCCTATGATGGAAGGGCTGACGCTTCAGGAAATCGAGTCGCTCCTGACTTAAAATTTCTTTTACAATCCAACCCACGGATCATCACAGCAACCAGTCGTCCTGAATGGGGACCAGACATTCTGGCGATTCAAACTTGGGGGAATTCATGCGCGGCGTGACCGCATCAATTTTCAAGTCCAGCGCCGTGTTGCGAGGCAGCACGACATCGCCCAGCCATTGATCGAGGGAGGATCCCCCAAACGATGGCTGCAACCACTGCGCGACGTCCACATCCTCAAGGATCACAGGCTGGCGGTCATGCAGGTGCCGCGTCGCTTCGCCCGCCGGGCAGGTTAGAATTGTAAACGCCGATTCCGATTCCTGGCCTGCTTCCTTTCTCCACAATCCCGCGAATGGCAGCAGGCTGTGATCCGGGCGGGCAATGTGATTCGGCAGCTTGAGCTTGCCATCCGTGCGCCATTCGTAATAGCCATGGGCAAAGACCAGACATCGCGATCCCCTCCATGGCCCTGCGAACGCGGATAGTTGGGAGGCAGTTTCGATGCGACCATTCACCAGCAGGCGCGTCGCCATCCTGAACCCCCATCGCATGGAGCGGATTGCAAATCCGTCGCGATCCTCCACCATGACCGGGCACGATTGCGTGGGAGCCACATTGTATCGGGGCGTTGCCAGCAACTCGTGATCCATGCCAGAAACGCCCGACCAGTGATCAACGATATCCTGCTTCTTGATTTTCCGATACTCGTAGCGCCCGCACATGCCCGTCGCCTGCTTCTCGTTATTTGGCCGGCGAAAAATCCGTGGCGGTCAGGGGCAAGGATTTCACACCGTCGGGAATCGTCAGCGATCCTCCCGCCGCCTTTTCGGATGCCTCCTTGGCGGCAATCCAGATTGGATCTGCACGGAAGGCTTTGAAAGAGGCATCCATCGCCTCCTTGGAATCATGGATCAGCAGATAAATCAAAGTCGTGTCAGCGCCGGGCTCACCCTTTGATGGTGTCCAGTAGCCAAAATGTTTCATGCCATGCTTCGAGAACAAACCCACGGTATGATCCCGAAAGCGGGAAAGCAGGTGCGGCAAATTATTGGGGCCGCAGGAATAGGTCCGCAGCTCATAGATTCGTCCAGCCTTGCCTGGTTCGACCTTGTCAGTCTTGGAAAAATCCGTCGCCGTCAAAAACTGGCTTTCCACTTTGCTGACCAGAGTCCCGTCTTTCTCCGATTCCTTGTAAACCGCCTGCCATTCCGGATCATTTCCAAAGGCCTTGAACGAGGCATCCCGCGCTGCACGGTCAGGGAACGACAGCAGATAAATCAACTTCTCCTCCGGCTTCTCCACCTGCACCCAATACCCCACATTGGTCATGCCATGCTTCGCAAACAAGGCCACCGTGTGCTCCCGAAAACGCTTCTGCAAAGCCTCCATCTTGCCCGGCGAAGCCGTGTAGGTCCGCAGTTCATAACAGCGGGTGTCCGCAGGTTCAGCGGCGTTTGCAAAGGAAGTAAGGCTGAGCGTCAGCAGCGAGAGAATTAGGAAATGCGAGCGTGTCATGGCTGCATCCTGAAGGCATGATGACGTGTTATCCATTACTTTTGCATGACGGATTGCCGTATGCCAGACCACCCGCATGCCTTCTCACCTCTTCATTTCAAACCATGCGCACCTTCGCCCCCGTTGAAAGGATGCCTTTATGTATCCATGCAATCTTTTGTTGCGCTCCTGAAATAAATTGTCTATGAAAGGCGCATGTTCGCCGGAAAATTATTAGCTCAACGGCTCAACGGCTCAACGGCTCAACGGCTCAACGGCTCAACGGCTCAACGGCTCAACG
>CALQSQ010000071.1 GCA_943333275.1 Akkermansia muciniphila | reverse complement strand
TCCGTCCACGAGCACGTGGTTGCCGTCCAGACGGTATTCGAAGGACTGGTAGCTGCGGAGTTCGAGCAGTTCCTTGACGGTGAGCGAGGTGAATTCCTTTTGTTTGGCGAGGTCGTCCTTGAGTTTGCTCCAGTTTTTCACGGCATCAAGGTCCGCGGGAACCAGGCGCTCCAGCGGGAGTGGGGAGGGCTGGGCCTTGCCTTGGAAGCGGAAGATGGCTTCCTTTTCGTTTTTATCCGTCAGGGCGGCGACGAACGATTTGCCATCGACCATGTTCCAACGGCGGAATTCCGACAGCGCCTTGGGCTCGGTCTTCTTGTCGGGGCTGGCGGCGGTGCCAGCGGGCTTGAGAAACATGCGCCCTTCACGGTAGGAAATGACCGCATCCATTTCCCGCAGGAAATCGGCGCCAAGAATACCGCCGCACTCGGCGGGGTTGATCCCGGCTGGCGTCAGGTCGGCGGAGAGCAGTTTGCGATTGGTGACCTCCACGTCGCCAAGTTTGATGCTGGGGACCTTGGTGACCGCGGCCGGGGCATCGCCCGCGACGCCGTGGATTTTTTGATCCATCGGACCGATTTCCAAGCCCGCGGCCTTGGCGGCCTCAACGTGGAAGACCGAGGAAAAGGCTCCGGTGTCCACCATCAGCGTCATGGGCTTTGCGTTGACTTCAGTTTCGACAAAAATGTGATTGCCGTGAATGTCGAATTCGAAGCTTTGGTAGCCGCGCAATTCCAGCAGTTCCTTGACGGTAACCTTGGAGAACTCCGCATTGTTCATCAATTCATCCTTAAACTTCGTCCAGCGGCGCACGAATTGCTGGTCAGGCTCGCTGAGGTCACTGATGCGCGAAGTGGAGGTGGCTCCATTTTGCATCTTGAAGGTCACCGCCGTGTCCGTGCGGCTTTGCACGGCGGCGTAGAAGGTTTTGCCATCGCGGGCGACAAATCGCCGGAGGCTGGCGGTGGTTTCCGCCCTGCCCATGGGCAGTAGCGCGAGCATCGCGAGGGTGGTCAGGCAGAGACGGCGAAAGGCGGGTGCGGAGACATTCATGGCAATGCGCTTAACACCAAAGCCCCCCCTCCGGCAATGCATTTCCTGAGGAATTCGCGGAAATATTTATCAGTGGACAACCGGGGGGGATGTTGGTCTAATTTCCAGCATGAAATTACCGCACCCATTTCTCCTGATCGCCTTTAGCATCCTCTCCTTCGGACTCCCCGCTGAGGCTCTGGAGATTCGAACATGGACCAGCCTCAGCGGGAAATCCATCGAGGCGGAATACGTCAGGGCAGATGGGGACAAAATTGTTCTGAAGGACAAGGATGGCCGGGAGCTGGTGGTGAAACGGGCCGAGTTAAGCCAGGGCGACCTTCGTTACATTGAGGAAGTGGCTCCCAAGAGCGGCGCACCGCTGCTCGGGGAGAAGCCTGTGAAGCCAGGGGTAACCCCAAATCCCGCCAAGGAGGCGAAGATCGACCAGAAGACGTTCAAGCCGCGCACCGACCGGTTCAAGCTGCCCGAATCCAGCTACAACATTCTGGAAACCCCGCATTTCCTCATCATGTACCCGGATAAAATCGAGGCCGCAGACCTCGGTGAAACCGCCGAGCGGGTCTGGCTGGACATGACGTTTTTCCATCCCGGCTTCAGCCAGAAATTCAAAGACCGTAAGATGGCAGTGTTTCTGGTGGAGCAGGAATATGATTATGAAAAGATCGGCAAATGGTATGCCGACATGATTCGCAAGTCCGGACAGCCGAATGCCGATCGGGCGGCCGATGGTCTCATGGCCACGTGGAAACCTGCCGCCTCCGCGAATCTGCAAATGACGCAGGAAGTGGCTGATGAATATGGCGTGCTCCGGTATGCCCGGGTGTTCCGAACCTCCACGGGTTCTGGCTCCGCGAAGCGGGAGAAGGTCAAGGGGGTCTTCGTTCCGTTCCGGGTCCACTGTCTGGCTCAGGACATGATGAATATCCACACAGGGGGTGTTGCAAGTTTCGGCGCCAAGGGGCTCTTCGCCATCGAGACGGGGCATGCTTATTTCAAAGAAATTCTCATCACTGGCCGATCAGAAACCGGGATGCTGCGTGAGGCCGGTTCTGGTCATGAAGTTAGCACCACCGGGGGATTCGATTCCAACAAGAACTGGGCTGATGAGTTGAAGAAACTCCTGCGTCGTGACAAGGTCAAGCCAAGCATCCTGGAACTCTACAATACCAATCTCGCGAGCGCCAAGCCTGAGATGAACGTGCTGGCTTATTCCTTCTCGCGTTATTTGCAGAGCAATACCGACCGCATGGCCAAGTATGCGGAGTTGCTCGAAAAGATCGATAAGCGCAGCGAGATCCCCGAGCCTGAGGATCTCGCCAAGATTTACGGCTTCGCCGACGTCGCCTCAATGCAGGCGGACTGGATCGCCTATCTCAACAGCAGCAGCTTCAAATAACCACGGCGGGAGGCAGGAGAGCACGGCTGGAAAATCGATTTCAACTGCGACTTCTTTCCACTTACTCCGGGTCAAAATCTGTCAGGGAGCCTTCTGATGAATGAGTTAGTCACCACCAAACAAATGCGGGCTCTGGAAAGCGCGGCCCTGGCCCGCGGCATCCCGGAGGAAGTGCTCATGGAACAAGCCGGCAGGGGCTTGGCCGAGTTGCTGGCGCCCCGGCTGGGCAAGGGAGTCACGCTGGTGATCTTTGCCGGCAAGGGACACAATGCCGGCGATGCCTTCGTCGCGGCGCGCGTGCTGGAGGAAATGCATCCCTGCCAGATTCAAGTGCGACTGGTCCATCCGCAGGAGCTGATGAAACCGCTCGCGCTTGAGAAATTTCAACAACTGGGCAGCTGCCAGATCGCCCCGGTGGATGCTCCGGTCCCTCACGGCAAATCCATCCTGCTCGATGCCATGCTGGGCATCGGCTTCTCCGGCGAACTGGCCGACCCGGTCAAGCACGCCTGCCAGGTCATGAACCGCTGGCGCGAAACGCATTTTACCGATGTCGTCGCCGTGGATGTGCCCACGGGACTGGGTGCTCCCGGCGGGGTGATTGCGGATTGCACCGTGACGCTCGGCGCTCCCAAGGTGGATATGGTGGCCGACACGGTGACGTCCTGCGTCGGTCGCATTGTGCTGATTCCGCTGTCCGGCCTGAATGCGCCCTCCGCCGGGGACTTCGTGATTACGCCTGCCTGGGTGCGGCATACCCTGCCGAGGAAGCGAGATTTTGACACCCACAAGGGTCACTCGGGGCGCGTGGGCATCGTCGCAGGTGGTCCGGGCTGCATTGGCGCGGCCCGGCTTGCATCAGCCGCAGCCGTGAAGGCGGGGGCGGGTTTGGTGACGCTTTTCGTTCCCGAGAAATTGTATCCCATCGCCGCCGGGTCCGTGATCCCCGAAGTCATGGTGAAGACGTTCGCGGATATTCGCTCCACGGAGGCGGATGCCTGGGGCATCGGACCGGGCCTGGGCCAGACAATCCTTCCGGAAATCGCCGATTGGATGCGGGTCCTCAACAAACCCGCCGTCGTCGATGCCGATGCCCTGAACTGGTCGTCCAAAACCGGCCTCTGCGCCCTGGAATCTCCGGAGGGCCCGCGCCTGCTCACGCCGCATCCCGGTGAGATGACTCGCCTGCTCGCCGCCTGGAAGCCTGAGTTCGTGAGTAAGCCGCGCTCCAAACAGGCGGCAGAATTCGCCCATGCCTTCGGCGTGGCTTTGTTGCTCAAGGGATCCCGCACCATCCTCGCCCAGCGCGGCAAACCGCTGGCCTACAACTCAACGGGCACCCCGGCCATGGCCACCGGCGGAATGGGCGATGTCCTCACAGGCATTTGCGCAGCGCTGATCAGCCAGGGGCTCGATCCCTATGCCGCAGGTGGCGTGGGATCATGGCTGCTCGGCCGGGCCGGTGAACTCGCGGCTCCCCATGGACTGGGCGCAGGATTGCTGCTCGATTACCTCCAGGCGGCCCGCCAGTGTGCCATCGATGGAATCGCGTGGTAGCCGGGACCATGGATGAGGGAAAGTAGGCCGTGTCACAATTGGTGCGCCATGCGTCGTAATGGGTCCAAAATGCCATCGTCACCGGCCCCTTTAAACCTGCCTTTCCCCTTTACATTGGGTGGGGATTCCCTTCATTGGGAACTCCTCGTTTTTGTTTCCTCAACCACCGACTTTTCCCATGGCCGCTTCCGATCAAGACAACCTCGCCAACCCCGTTGATACCGGCGTTGATTCCTCGCAACTTTATGGTGCCGACCAGATCAACAAACTCGATTTTCCCGACAACGTCCGCCACCGGCCGGGCATGTACATTGGCGACCCCGATGAACGCGGTTTGCACCACTGCGTGTTCGAAGTCGTGGACAATTCCATCGACGAGCACCTCGCCGGTTATTGCAAAAATATCTTCGTAAACATCCACGGCGACGGGTCCTGCTCGATTCGCGACGATGGCCGGGGCATTCCCGTCGAATTCAAGAAGGAGGCCAACATGCCCGCCATCGAACTGGCGCTCACCAACCTCCACGCGGGTGGCAAGTTCGGCCAGGGGGCCTACAAATTTTCCGGCGGCCTGCATGGCGTCGGCGCCAAGTGCGTCAATGCCCTGAGCGACTGGTTCAAGGCCGAAGTCTACCGTGATGGGAAGATCCACAGCATCGCCTTCGAGCGCGGCATCACCACGCAGAAGCTCACCGTCGTCGGCGAACTCGAGGATAAAAATTCCACGGGCACCTGCATCACGTTCATGCCGGATGCGACCATTTTCAAAATCACCACGGATTTCAACTTCGACATCCTGGCCCACCGCCTGCGCGAACTCGCCTTCCTCGATCCCGGTCTCAACATCACCCTGACCGACGAGCGTGCGAATACCCCGCGCTCCGAGGTGTTCTTCTACCAGCATGGCATCATCGAATTCGTCGGACAGTTGGGCGAGAACAAGGTGCTGCTGCATGACAAACCCATTTCGCTGCGCGGGAAACGTGCCGTGCCCGTCGATGTGGACGGCAAGACGATCGAGGACGATGCGTTTGTCGATGTCGTTATGCAATACAACGACAGCTACACCGAGCAGACGCTTTGTTTTGCCAACAACATTCCCAATCCCGACGGTGGCACGCACCTGTCCGGCTTCCGCAGCGCCCTGACCCGCGCCGTCAACAACTACGCCAAGAACGCGAAGATCCTAAAGGAGAAGGATTCCGCGCTCACCGGCGATGATGTGCGCGAGGGTCTCGTCTGCGTGATCAGCGTCAAGGTGCCGAACCCGCGCTTCCACTCCCAGACAAAAACCAAGCTCGTCAACAACGAGATCGAAGCCGTCACCGCCTCCATCACCTATGAAGGCCTCACCACTTTCTTCGACGAGAATCCCGCCCTTGCGAAACGGATTGTCGAACGTTGCTTCATGGCAGCCCGCGCCCGTGAGGCAGCCCGCAAGGCCCGTGAGACGGTGCGCAAAAGCGTCATGGGCGGCGGGGGGTTGCCAGGGAAACTCGCGGATTGCTCCGAAAAGGATCCGGCAAAATCCGAGCTTTTTATCGTCGAGGGCGACTCGGCCGGTGGCTCAGCCAAGCAGGGCCGCGATCGTGCGACGCAAGCGATCCTGCCACTGCGAGGAAAACTCATCAATGTGGAGAAGGCGCGGCTCGACAAGGTGCTCGATAACAAGGAAATCCGCAGCATGATCACCGCCATTGGCACCGGCATCGGCGGTGGGCCGGAAGGCGAGGGTGGTTTCAACCTCGGCAAGGCCCGCTACCACAAGATTGTCATCATGACGGACGCCGATGTTGATGGCAGCCATATCCGCACGCTGCTGCTCACCTTTTTCTGCCGGCAAATGATTGACCTCGTCAAGGCGGGTTACGTCTACATCGCCCAGCCGCCGCTCTATCGCGTCGGTCGCAAGAAGCGCGAAGAGTATGTGCAGGACGATGCCGAACTGACCAAGATTCTCATCGACCTCGGCTCCGAGGAAGTTAAATTGCGCAAGGTCGGTGATACCAACGAAATCGACTCCACCCAGCTGCGCGAAATCCTCACGCTGCTCAGCCGGTTGGAACGCTTCAGCGATATCATTGCCCGTCAGGGAGGCGACTTTGAAAAATACCTCGACGCGCGCGATCCCACCACCGGGGATCTCCCCGCCCACATGGTCAAGGTGCGCGAAGGCAACGACGAACGCATGCTGTATTTCAATACCGATGTCCAATTGCGCGATTTCAGCGAAGCCAATCCCGACCTCAGCCTCTTTGGTCACGCTTCAGTGCCACTCGGCACTGACATGCCGAAAACAGATCCCGGCAAGCCCACCCGCCGCGCCCGCCTCTACGAAGTCCACGAATCCAAGTCCATTTCCAAGCTCCTGAAACTGCTCCAGGAAAAGGGCCTCGCCATCGATCACTTCAGCGCTCAGGACCAGCCGCTCTTCGAACTCATCGAATCCAAGGACAACATCACCCCCGTCTTCAGCGTGCCGGAAATTCTCAGCAAGGTGCTCGAAGTTGGCCGCCGCGGCGTTGAAATCACCCGATTCAAGGGACTCGGTGAAATGAACGCCAAGCAACTCTTCGAAACCACCATGCACCCCGAACGCCGCAAGCTCCTGCGCGTCCGCATGAACGACGAAAACATGATCGAATCCGACCGCATGTTCACCATCCTCATGGGTGACATCGTGGAGCCCCGCCGGCAGTTTATCGAGGACAACGCGCTCAACGTGAGGAATCTGGATGTGTAGGAGTTGATCGACGCGGCATGAGCTTCGCACGATTGCGGCAGTGTCGGAGAATCGCGTTCGCTGGCATTTCTCAATCTTCATGATTTAGGTGCCTGCGGTGCGGTGCTTGGGGTAAAAAGGGCTTTGACCATGGAGGAGGAATTTGATTACTCTCATCGCAAATGAATTGGAGTTACCTCTTGCCGACGAACGAAGCGATCACAGTTACCCATGAGGAAATCAGGAAACTGGCACTTGGTGGGAGGATCACTCCGGAGACGCGGGTCTGGAATTCATCGCTGGCTGGTTGGCGCGCAGCCGGAGAGATTTGGCCACAAATCATAGGAAATGAAGCCCAGGAATTGCCGCCGCCGCTTCCTGCATTTTCATTCACCACAGCTCCGCTCAGTCCTCCTCCGCTGCCTCAGGCTTCAGGTTTCAGAAGGCCCCAGGGGCCGCCGCCGCTGCCCAGGGCCGGGGCTCGAGGGATGCTCATCCGCATCATGGTGATTCCGTGGGTGGTGATCGTGGTCGGGTTTGTTTGTTTTGCCATATTGAGGATGCGTGACTATGACGAGGTTAGTTATCAGAGTGGGCCTACAGAACCGTTTGCGGAGGCTGATTTCAGGATTTCAGGCGGTGGAAATAACGGATTCTCTCCGGCGGAGCGGGAAGCTGCGAAAACGTTCGCCACCATGGCTGAGGATCTGCGAAATGTGAACATCGAGAAATCGTCCGGCCCAGGTCCCGGCGTCTTGAATCGTGTGCGCAATGCAGGGGATAGTCATGGATTTGTCTCCTATTGCAAACGTCGTGGCGACCAGGTGGTCTTCCTGCTCCGGGTGCCTGAACTCAGGGATTTCGAGCATGATGCCAAAATTCTGATGGCCGAGAATGCCTGGATGGCAGGGCTGATAGCTATAGCCGGGATGTCGGAACCCCGTCCGACTCAAATGGTCGTCGCCATTCGGGAGTTTATCAACTATGACTGCATGTTCACAGGGACCAAGTTAACTTCGGAGCTCTTGGAGTCGGGATTGGACAACAAGGATCGGACGCTGCGGAACAAAGCACTGGGCATTGATTCCATGACCGAAGGCGATGCCAAGATTCGCCAATCCTTGAAGGAATGCTTTCGCAAAATGCCACCACCAATGGCCGAATCGAAATTGCCTGCCGAAGGTTCGATCCCTGACAAACCTGCGGAAGCTTCAAGTGTGGACTGAGTTGAAGTTTTCTCGAGCCCCCCATTTTACAAAGCTTTTACAAAGATCCCCGGGATTCAGTGACGGGATCTGATAGGATGGGGTGTAATTTTCTCACGGAAATTTGTCTCTGCCCATCTCTCTCCCATCCATCCCATGAATCTTCTGCCGATCGTTTCCTCCATCCTTGTTCTGGTGCTCGGTGTTGCTGCAAATGCGCAGATCGTGCGCGAAGCGGAGGGGCTCCTCCAATCGAAAAAGTATGATGAAGCCGCGCAGAAACTGGCGGAATGTCCGCTGGATCAGCGGGAGGGTGGTTATGCCGATTGGCTTCGGGCCGTGGCGTTGCAGCATGCCGGGAAGCCCGCCGATGCGGTTGTGGCTTGCGATGCCGTGCCTGCGGGGTCGCCATGGAATAGGAAGGCGCGATTGCTCAAGGCGCGTTTGCTGACAGACCTGAAAAAGCATGCGGAGGCAGAGGCAATTTTTTCAGAGGAGGCCGCCCGGGTGCTTTCCCCTGCTCGCAAGGATGAGCTGGCCGGTCTGCTGGCATCATTTGGCGACGAGGTCGCGGCGGAGCCGGCTCCCGGAGATTTGGATGCTCCGAAGCCGGACTTGGCGCGGGCGGCCACGTTGTATCAGCGCGCTCTGGAGGTGGAATTTCTCACGCCGGGATTCATGGATGAAACGATCTTCAAACTCGCGGTGATCTTTCAGAAACTGAATCAACACAAGAATGCGATGCTGGTGTTCAACGATTACCTGGTCCAGTTTGACAAGGAGTGGAAGCCTTTGTTTAAGATCAGGAAGCAGGATTACGCGGAGCCCGTGGGAGCGAAGGGCAGTGTGGGTCCGACACTGGAAAAGCCGCGCGATGCGAAGCGCTTTTTGCAGGCGGGAAAACATATTCACGAGGCGCGGTTGAAAGTGGCAGAAAGCCAGCTGGCCCTGAGGCAATTGCCCGAAGCCCGCAAATCGGTGGATGATCTTATGGCGCTGCAGCCGCCGGCGGAAGCGAGCGTCGTGGCAGCGGCGGCCTGGTTGCGTTGCATGACATTTGGTGAGGTGCCGCCTCCGCCTGGGAAGCCAAATGAGCAAGCCCAACAAGTCGCTGTTGTGCCCGGAGATCCTACGAAACAGAATGAAGCACTCCAGTCCTTTCTGGCAGCGCATCCAACGTACCTGCATGCGCCCCAAGCCGCCTTGATGATGGCGGACAACCATCTCAAGCGGGGTCTTCTGGATGCCGGAATTGCCGGGCTGCAGGCGTATATCGATGGCAAGGGATACCAGTTTGATCCCGCCAGTGAAGCGAACACCAAGCCGGACCTGGTCACGGGATTGTCCCCGGCCGAATTGTTGGAACGCGATAAGCAGGCGGCGTTTTTCCGCATTGGGCAGTTGGAGTTTGGACGGAAAAAATTTGAGGTCGCCATCGCCAGGTGGCACGATTACACCGTCAAGTTTCCCAACGGCGTGCAATGGGCGGCTGCGCAGCAGGGGATCATTGATGCGGAGTTTCAACTGGGGATCGAAGCCGTGGCCGCCGAGGATGAGAAGCTGGCCCGGGAGCGCTTCGATGCCTTTCTGACGAGGTATCCCCTGGATCAACGGGCCCGCCAGATTCTCTTTATTTACGGACAAACTTCCTATGCCAAGGCCATGGCGCAGGAAATGAAGCTTCTGGAAAATTCCCCCACTGCAGTCCTGCCGGAGGCAACGCTGAACTTGTATCGCGAGTCCATGGACCAATGGTCGCGACTGATCACCAAATATCCTCAGACCGAAGAATCTTCGCTCGCTCTCTATAATACCGCCCTGATTCTCACTGAGAAACTGGACCGTCTGGAGGAGGGCCTGGCGATGTTCCGGCGGCTGACGTGGGGAAACTGGGCGGGAGCGGCCAAGGAACGCGTGGCGATTCTGGAAGAGAAATCCCTCGCCATTTCCGCGCCGAGAATTTTCCGGACCAATGAAATTCCGCAGTTGGTCGTGAGTGTGCGCAACATCAAAAAGCTCAAGGTCAGCCGCTACGCCCTGGATCTGGAGGGATGGCTGCGCAGCGCGCATCGCCTCGGGGGGTTGGAGAAGCTCGATGTGGATTTGATTGCTCCGGAAAAAACGTGGGAGATCGAAGTGCCGAATTTCCAGCCGTGGCGCAGTATCCAGCAGATGATCAATCTGCCATTTGCTGAAAATGCGGGAGGTGCCTGCGTGGTGCGGGTGGAGGGTGATGACTGGCAGGCGACCACGCTGGTGGTGCGCAGTGACATTGAAATCATCAGCGAGGCCACCCGTGGCGAGGTGCTGGTCTTTGCGCTCAATGCCCGCGAGAACAAACCTGCTGAGGGAGCCACCGTGTTGATCAGCGATGGAACGAAGATCATTGCCACCGGGGTGACGGGTGCTGATGGAGTTTTCCGTCACAAGGCCGACCTGCTGCCCAACACAACGCGTGCCTTTGTCCTGACCCCACAGGGAGCGATGGTTTCCGGTCTGGATCTCACCGCCCTCACCAAGGTGGAACAGCCCAGGATCTCCACCCACACCACGTTTGATCGCCAGGAATATTTCCCGGGACAAACGGTGCAATTTTTGATCCTGCGACATCTGCTGGACGGCAGCAAGCTCAGCCCGGCCAAAGGCACGGTCACCCTGCGCATCGTGTCTCCGGATGACCGGCTGGTCATGGCTCAACCTGCGGATTGGAATGGCAGCGGGGCTATTCAGGGAAGTTTCAATATTCCGAAGACCGCCCCGGCGGGTGAATACAAGGTGCAGTTGCTCGACAAGGAGGAAAAGGTTTTCGTTCGCGCACCATTCAATGTGGTGCCGACCCCCGAGGACAATGGCCCGCAGCTCTCGCTCAAATTGGACCAATCCACAGTGCTCGCCGGAGGCGCGATTCAAGCCACGCTCTTTGCGAACTGGCCTTGGGGATTGCCGGTGGCTGAGGAGGAGGTGGAGGTCACCTTCGCCGATGGGAAATCGCAAAGAATGAAGACGGATGCCGCAGGGGTGTTGAAATTTGCGATCGGCACCCTGGCCAGTGCTCAGGACATCTACCGGGAGGACTTGGTCTCCGTGAGTCTGCCGAGGGCTGGATGCAGTGCCAGCGTGCAGGGGCGATACATCGTCACCAATCTGGAATGGGGCATGCGCCTCAGGCAGTCTCTGCAACTTGTGGCGGCTGATGCGGGCGTTCCGGTGAAAATTCACACGCAGGGTTATGATCAGCGGCCGGTCGCGAAAAAAGTGAAGGCCAGGTTTTTCCGATTCTCCGCTCCCCCGCCATCCCGTGTCCTCGAAGGAGTGCCGTGGATCAGTTATGCGCCTCCTGCTGCTTCGGAGGAAACGGTCGAGGAATTCATCCTGCAAACGGACGCGACCTCAGGCAATGCCGAGCACATCTTGAAGGGACTTCCCGGCGGTCATTACGGAATTCATTTCATGGGCGACAAGGACAAGTTGCTCGAAACCCAGCGGTTTTACATTTCCGGAGCGCAGGATCCCCATGGACTGCGGCTGTTCTCGCCCGTGCAGCAGTTGGATGAGGGAACCACGGTGCAACTCAACCTGCAGGCACTCAAAGCGCATTCACATGTCTTGATTACGGTCAATGGCGACGATTTTCTCAGCCACCAAATCCTCGCCGTGCAGCCGGGGATGACCCTGCTGCCGATTGAAGTGACCGCTGCCCACGCGCCGAATTTCCGCGTGACCGCGACGACGATAGAGGGGACAAAATTGCAGGCAGCCTCCATGGACTTTTCGGTGCGTCGGGGGTTGAAGATCGCCCTGAAGCCAGGTGCCAAACCGGAAGATTCACCCAGTGTTGAGGTCACGGACCTCGCTGGCAAACCGGTGCCGGCGTCCGTGTTGGGAGCCCTCATCAAAACCTCTCCGGACCCTGACGCGGGCATGGCCGGCTTCGCGCTGTCCCAGGGCAGCGTCTTTCCAAATCAGCGTAAGCGCGATGTGAGACTTGCGGTGCACACCAGCGCGGCCCTGATGTTCCCGGGCACTTCTGTAAAAATCAACGCGGCGACCGGTGCCACTGGTGAAACGAAAACCATCGCTGCCAACGATCAGGAGCGATTGCTCCAAGTGCAGGGATTGGAACTTAATTTCAACAGTGGCAACACCCTGCTCTCCATCAACAACGGAAGGTTCGCGGCGATGAATTGCTTTGTGCAAACCAAGGGGCCGGGGAGCCTGAACAGGGGTTCCCTGGTTTTCGCCGAGGGGGTTCAACGGGGTATCGACAGCTTCATTCAATCCTCCATGCTTCCGGCAGTTCCTGATGCGGTGGAGACGATCCGGGCGTTTACGTTTGTTCCGGAATCGGACGCCGTGATCACGAATCGACCGGTGCTGTTTCGTTCCCGGCCGCGGCACCCGCAGGTAGTGAATCAAATGGAAAATACCAACCCCCAGATTTTCAATTTCAATGGCGCCCACCTGTATCAACAGGAGATCGACCCTGCCAGTGAATTGCGATTTGGGTCCGGAAACTTCGATGGCTTTGCATCGGGAGAGCAGGGCCTCGTGGCGATGCCGGACTCTTTGAAGTTTGACATGAATCGCCTCGAAGACGGACAATGGCGTTTGCAGGTGAGGGCCTGGTCAGCCGAGCACGGGATGGTGGAGGCAAGCATGCCCTTTGTGCGGAGGCATTCGCTGGGGTTGGAAGTCGTGAAGCGGAGTGTCACTGGTGGGCAGTCTTCGGATGGTGTGCTGGTCGTTACGAATCGCGACAAGGTGGAGGGCAAACTGACTGCACAGGTTCACGGGTATGTGATGGGTAAGCAGGAAATATCCCTGAATGCCGGTGCCTTGCGCGAGGTGTTTGTCTTCAGTCCTGGCAATGCCACGTGGACCTCACTTGCGGAAATGACCCTGACCAATGCGGCCGGTGTGCAGGGCGTCTGGCATCAGCCATGGGCCACCATGGGCGCAATGACTGCCCCGCGTCTGCCGCGCCAGTTGCAATCGGCAGGAGGAGTGATCACGGAAGCGGACGAAATTTTGCTGCAGGCTGGGGGAGGGGCGCAGGACGCGCGAAACATGCATGCGGTCATTTTCAGGACGCCGACGGAGATGCTGATTTCCATGGGTGAACAGGTGCACACGTTGCAATTCCCTCCGGAACATCTTCCGGCGGCGGAATTGCTCGCTCGCGTCACGCTGATGCAGCGGCTGCGTCAGGGAACTGATGCGGAGAAACAGCATGCGGAGACTCTGCGACCACTCTGCCAGGATCTGGTATCGCAGCTGGCGCTTCTGGAAGTCAAAGGGGGCTGGGCTTGGGGAGGATTGGGGATCGATCCGGACATTCTGACCACGGCCCAGACGTGGTGGGCGATGCAGGCCGCCAGCAAGGCCGGGATTGTCGTCAGCGACAAATTGAAGGCCCGGGTGGAGAAATTTCTTGAAGCCAACTATGCGGGAATTCCTGCGGACGATTATGACAAGAAAGCCGCCGTACTGCATGCGATGGCGGCGGTGGGCCGGGCGGATTACGCCAATGCTGCCCCGATTCTGCGCGTGCGCGAAAAACTGAGCGATACCGCGCTGGCGTTTCTGACCGCCGCGCTCATTCGCATGGAGCGGGCTGAGGAAGCCACCCAGTTGCTGCAGATTCTTGAAGCGCGCGCGGAGCGTGGGATGATTGGCACGAAGATCGCCACAGCGACGTGGAAGGGGAGTGAGGCCATTGTCCGGCTTAGCGAGCGTGAGTTCATCAACTCCATGATGGTATGGTGCTACGCGAAACTCCAGCCGGGCTCGGCCATCGGGGCGGCTGCGGTGAATGGATTGCTCGCCTCCCGTGTCATGGCGGCGAATGGTGGATCACTGGCCCTCGGACCGGTGACCGTGGCGCTGGATGCGTGGTTCAGTGGAGCCAACGATTGGAGGGAACCGGGGTATGTGAATTTCTCCCAGGGTGGGGTGGAGGCCGTGCAGACCAATGATCTCACCACGATCGGCATGACGCCGTCGGTGGGGGGAAACAAAATTGCCGTGCGCCCGCGCGATGGAAAAAAGGTGATCTTCACGCTGCTTCTTGAGATTTTTCCGCAGGAAGTCGTGGATGCCAAGCCCTGGCCGCATCCGGAAATTGCCAGCCGCCAATATTTCCACAGCACGCTTCTGTATGGAGACACCCAGATCAATGCGACCAGCACCAGTCCGGTGAAGAATGTCGAACTGGGCCAGCGGGTGCGCGTGGAGGTCAAGCTCCGGAGCAGTGTGGCGGAAGTGGCCAGACATCCGCAATATTTGATCTGGGACGAACCGATTCCGGCCTGTTTCCAAATGGTTCCGGGGAGTTTGCAGGGGAATTGGGACCGGGTCGAGATCATGCCGGGGCACCTGCGGTTTGCCTACGGCCCCGGGGTGATTGAACCCTTGAGATATGAACTGGTGGCGGTGGTTCCCGGCGAATCCACCGCTGCGGCGTCGATCGTTTCCGATGCCTACGATCCCGCGAAATTTCGTCCCGGCACCGCGGCCACGTTCACCGTCCTGAAGCCGGGAGAAAAATCCCCCGACGTCTATGAGATGAATCTCGCCGAGCATTTTGAACTCGCGAAGCGGACCTTTGATGGTGGAATTTCGGATGAAAGCATCAAACATCTCGATGCCCTGACCCCGGCGGCCCGCAGGCCTGAATTTGAAAAAGATCTGGCGCGCATGCGGCTATGGCTGCTGACGGACAAGCCGAATGGCGATGCCTCCCAAATTGTGCAGGCTTTTGAAACGCTCAATGAGCGGCATCCCAGTCTGGTGATCCCCTTTGATCGCATTTTGAAGGTCGGGGCGGCGTATCAGAAGATTGGTGAGCATGAGCGTGGTGCCTATGTCTTCAGCGCGGCCATCGATGCGAATTTCCTGTCGGATTCCGGTATCAGTGCGGCGCTCGAAGACAATCAGGACTATGCGGGAAGCGTCGATTTCCAGGAGAAACTCTGGTTTGATGCTTCCGACAGCGAGGACCCGCGCGCGGCTCTGTTTGCCCTGAGTCAGAGTCTTTTCCGCAAGGCAGGTGAGGCCGACAAACTCCCGGTTCGTCGCGGAGGGAAGAAATTGGAGAAACCGGCCATGCTCGGCCGCAGCCGCGATTTACTGCAGCGGTTCATCACCCTTTATCCGTCGGATGCCCTGGCGGATGATGCGGCGTTCAGTCTGGCCAACACGTATTTTGCACTCAAGGATTACCCCGGGGTGGTGGGCGCTGCGGAGGCGGCCCTGCAGCGGTATGCGGAAAGTCCCTTCCTCGGCCAGTATCAATACATGGCGGCGCTCGGGCATTTCTGGCAGTTTCATTTTGAGCAGGCGCTGGCGGCCGCGGCACCGGTGGCGCAGGGCGAATCCAAGGATCGCGATCTCGCCGGTTACATCACGGGGCAGGTCTACCATGCACAAGGTAAGCCAGCGGAAGCGGTGGAATGGTATACGAAGGTGAAGGCCAAGTATCTGGATGCAGAGGCTGCGTTGCTGGCCTTTGAGGAAAAGAAAATTGGCGTGCCGGAGATCGCCACTTTCAAGCCAGGTGAAGCCGTGAAGCTCAGTGTCGACCACCGCAACGTGAAGCAGGCCTCACTGCAGATTTACAAAGTGGACCTGATGAAACTCTACCTGCGCGAAAAAAATCTCAGCCGCGTGACCCGCGTCAATCTCGCAGGGATCGCCCCGGAGGCCGCCGTGCCGGTTGATGTTTCCAAGGCGGCTGCGTGGACGGATCATAAAGTGGATGTGGACCTTCCCATGAAGGAGGAGGGCGCCTATCTGGTGATCGCGCGCGGCGATGATCTGTTCACAAGCGGTTTGGTTCTGATCACCGCGTTGAGACTGGATGTCCGCGAGAACGCAGCCACGGGATCGGTGCGGGTGAACGTGCTCAATGCCGCGGATGGCGCCTATGTGGCGGATGCGGAGGTCAAGGCCATCGCCAGCGACAGCGCGGAGATTCAATCGGGGCAGACTGATCCGCGGGGCATTTTTGAAGCCAGCGGACTCAAGGGAATGGCGACAGTGATCGTGCGCCTTGGGGAGAATCGTTTTGCTTTTCACAGGGGTGCGGTAGCCCTGAACAGCCCGCCGCCCACATCCTCGGTAACGCTTCCGGATCCTCAGCAGATCCAGACTTTGGACAATGGAATTATCTTCGATCCACCCCAGATCCCGCAATCCATTAATGGAGGGGTGCTCGGAAAGGATGCCTATTTGCAGAATCTTAATCTCGACAACAAGACCATTCAGGATGGGAACATCAATGCCTGGGACGCCAAACGCCGCACCAGCGGCAAAGGGGTGCAGGCGGAGAAAGCATTGAAGAAATAGCCGCGCCACCCTAGAATTCCGTTGTGAAATCCCACTCCATCTTTTTCTGCCGCCGTGAGGTCTGCAACCTCAGCGCGGGCCTGGTTGGTCTGCTGACCACGCTGTCATGCGCTGAACCAGCGCCCTGGCCATCGTTCCGTGGCCCGCAGGGGAAGGGGGCGGTGGAGGGCGCGGCGACTCCGCGGGAGTGGGATGTTTCATCCGGAAAGAATATTCGCTGGAAGGCGGATGTTCCCGGGCTTGGCTTGTCCAGCCCGGTGATTTGGGGCGACAAGCTTTTCATCACGGCAGCGGTGGCCGGCGGGGAAGGGGAGCCGGAGCAGGTGGTGGAGTTGAAGACGGGTTTGTATGGCGACATCGAATCCTCGACCGATCGCGGGGTGCATCGATACAGGGTCCTTTGTTATTCGGTGAAGACGGGTGAGGTCCTGTGGAAAAACACCGTGCACACCGGCAAGCCCACCATCGCACGGCATCCCAAGGCCTCGCATGCCAATTCCACCTGCACGGTGGATGCGCAGCACGTCATTTCCTGCTTCGGTGCGGAGGGACTTTACTGCCACGATCTGGATGGAAAACTATTGTGGAAAAAGGATCTGGGAAAACTCGACTCCGGTTATTACCAGGTGCCGAGTGCCCAGTGGGGATACGGGAGTTCGCCGGTGATCGCCGGGGATCGCGTCCTCGTGCAGGCGGATGTGCAGCAGGATGGATTTCTGGCGGCGTATGCGCTGAGCGATGGCAAAGAGATCTGGCGCAAGGGTCGCAAGGAGGTGCCCACGTGGAGCAGTCCGCTGATTCAGGAAATCGGCGGTCGCCGGCAGGTGATCGTCAATGGTTACAAGCACATGGGAGGATACGATTACGAGACGGGTGAGGAAATCTGGTGGGTGATGGGGGGCGGGGACATTCCCGTGCCCACACCGGTGGCGGGACACGGCATGATTTTCCTGACGAATGCGCACGGCAATCTGGCCCCGGTCGTGGCGCTGAAGGAGGATGTGAAAGGAAATCTTGCCGATGTGAAACCCGGCCAGGAACCCATGGGGACCGTCTGGTCCGTGGGGAAATGGGGCAACTACATGCAGACGCCGTTGTTGACTGGCGATCTTTTTTTCTGCTGCAGTGATGGTGGAATCGTGACCTGCTATGAAGCCAGGACCGGCGAGAACTATTGGCGCGAACGCCTGCCCAAGGGTGGGTATACGGCCTCGCCCGTGACGAGTGGGGGGATTGTTTATTTTACCGGCGAAGAGGGCGACGTGCAGTTGATTGAGGCTGCAAAAGAATACAAACTCGTGGGCACGCGTTCGCTGGGGGCGCAGAGCATGGCGACGCCGGCGATTCAGGATGGGGCGTTGTTTTTTCGCACCCGCAACGGCTTGATTTGCGTGGCAGTGCCCTGACGTCCATCCGAACTTCGCGATGCGTTATTCACGCACGGCCGAGCAGACCATTTCCAGCACCCGCCACAAGGCCTGTCCGCCGAGGGATCCTTCATGGAACCCGGTTCCAGGAATGGGTTTCCAGTCGTCGCGATCGTGGCTCGGTTCGGGTTGCGGGAGACCGGTGAGAGCAGGA
This sequence comes from Akkermansia muciniphila, assembly GCA_943333275.1. Lineage (GTDB taxonomy): Bacteria > Verrucomicrobiota > Verrucomicrobiia > Verrucomicrobiales > V1-33 > JAGNEJ01. The sequence continues at coordinate 12,896 of CALQSQ010000071.1, read as the reverse complement.
TTATATTGATCGTTGTTGCCGCCAAGTTTGTAAATCACGAGATCCAATGAAGGGACGATGTAGAGGCAGAAGCCGCCGGCACCCGATTTGAAAAAGGCATCTTTGGGCGCCCCGGCGATGTGACCATCGGCGTTGTGTTCGAATTGGAGGCTGTAGGGGGTGTGCGGATTGTAGGGCGAGGTGATCTGACATTTCTTGATATAATCTGCGGGGACAATCTGCCGGTCCTTCCATTTGCCATCGCGCAGCAGGCAGTAGGCAAATCGCAGGGCATCGGTGGCATGGAGCGCGGTGCTGCCAGCACCATTGGCGTGGGCCATGACGAAATCGCCCCGGTTCAGGCAATACCCCCACGCCCCCCAGCCCTGGGGTTTGGCCATGCGTTCCATAATGTAGTCCTGGAGTTCCATGCCGGTGACATGACGAAGGACGATGCTGGCGATGTGCGGCGAGGCGGAGGAATAGGAGTAGCCGGCGCCGGGGTCTTTCCAGAGCGGTACGTCGAGCGATGATTTATCGATGTCGCGATAATTCTGGCCCGGGGCGGCGGCAAATTGCTCGACTTTGCCCATGACGTATCCGCTGGGTTGTCCGCCTTCTCCCCAATAGCCGCCGGACATGCAGAGGAGCTGACCCAGTGAGATATTGGCCTTGCGGGGATCGTTGAGGGGAAAGGCTTCGGGGAGATATTTCTCCGTGAAGACCCTGGTATCGAGCCCCTCAGGAATCCTGTCCTTAAATTCGCTGAGCATGATGCCGCAGGCGATGCTCGTGAAGGCCTTGCCGGTGGAGGCCATGTCCGGATTGGCGTTGCGGCTGGCGCGTCCGAAATACCGCTCGAAGCAAAGGTAGCCGTTGTGGACGACGAGAAGTCCGCCATTTCCGGAGGAACGCTGCGCGATTTCATAAGCTGGCTCCAGCTTGCGGAGATCCATGCCGGCGAGATCGCGCACCTCCTGCGCCGACTGCGCGGTGCGCCATCCGCCTTCACTGTCCGGCGGCGGGAAGTAGGGCTCCGCCGATTTCAGGAGCGTTGACGAAAATGCGATGAGGGAGACGATTGGAAGGAGATGCATGTCGGAAATGGTAGGTAATTATGAAGGAGAAGACAACGGGATTTCCTCCGGTATTGCGTCGTGCGTCTTTAAAAAAAAAGCACCCACGGGCGGACCGTGGGTGCTATTGAGTAATGGCCCTTTGAAAGGCTACTTGGTGGCGCGGATGCGGATGAACACTTCCGTCGGGCTGCCCGCGATCACTGAGGCGTGGCTGCTGACGATGTCGTAATCCACAGGGGCGGTGTCCACACTGTCCTCGGTGAAGGTAACGATGACCCCGCCCACGTCGGCACTGCTGCCATACCAGGCCTGAAGGTCCAGGGACCACTCGTAGCTGATCGTGACATCCGAGGCCAGATTCTTGGTGCGGGGGTGGCTGAAGGCGAGGCTGCTGGCATCGCCCAGGAGGGTGAGGTAGGGGCTGGTGTTGGCGGCCTTGGGATCAAGGCCCAGCGGGTGTTCGATGCCATTGGGAATGCTGTCCCCGTCAGGATCGGCATCGAATCCAATGATGGCGAGGTCCGTTTCTCCGGGCCATTGCAGTTCGGTCCAGGCTGCGTAGTTGTAGAGCGGAGCGCTGACGACATCGGCATCGCTGCGGGGCATGATGGCATAAGCGCTGTCGAACGGAGTGACGTTGTCGCTTTGCGAGAAGATTCCGGTGACGGTGATGGGATAATTGGGAACGGTGCTGGCGGAAGATCCAACGAACAACCGGATGGTGATGTTGTTTCCGGAACCATCGGTGACCACCACGTTGTTGGGAGTGGTGTTGGCGGGAATGGCCCAGGTGCCGGAGACGTAGGAGAGACCGGTCACGGTGACCAGACGGCCTTCGTAGGCCTCGAGATCAAGCGGATTGGCGGGCGCGGCAATTTGTGCGGCGGTCAGGGGCAGCGGCGTGGGTGCGGTGTCCGCACCGAGGTCGATGGCGTCGGCCAGGGTGGGGGGCGAAATTTCCGTCAGCCCGGAGAATTGCAGAATGCTGCCGGTGATGACATAACGATGGTCCTTGATCAGATTGAAGCCGTTGTTGAAGGAAAAGACATTGATGCCGAAGTCCCCATCCTGAATGAATCCGCTGGTCTGCAGGGTGTTGAAATTCTCCTCGGTCACGACGCCGGAGACGGCTACGGTTTTACCAAGGTCCAGCGGGACACCATTGGCATCGGTGTCGCGCAGGGCGCTGATCGGGATGATGACCACGGCGAAGGGGGAGGTGGTGATGGGAGTGAGAAATCCTCCCGCACTGGAGGTCTGCACCGCGAAGGGATTGTTTCCATCCTCGGTAACGCCGGTGGGATCGGGCGTGGACAGGCCGGAGATCGTGAGCGTGGCTGAGTCGGTGGAGTTGACCGCAGTGCCGGTAATGGTCACGGTTTGACCCGACACGCTGATGACCGGAGTGCCTGCACCGGCACCGGTGACGGTGCAGTTGGCCTGGAGCGGAATCCCAAACGTCACGGGCACTGTCACGGAAAAACTGTTGAGCACGGGCGAGGGAATGCCGCCGGTGAGCGTCAGCGCCACGGACTGCCCGGCCTGGTTGCGGTCGAAGATATTGTGTCCCAGCAGTGTGATGGCCGGGGTGGCGTTGACGATGGAGGCGGTGCCGGTGCCATCTGCGGTGGTGATGCCACGCAGGGCGCGGATGTAAATGAGATTCGACGGGCCGTTGGCCAGTCCGAAGGAAGAGGGGCTCAGTGGGATGATCGTTCCATCCGTTCCGTTCACTGCGCCGTTGAAGTCAGCCAGGCTGCTGTTGGTGTTGGTAATGACCGGGCCATTGGTGGCGTTGGGACTGCCGGCGATGAACGTCTTGTAGCAATTGGCACTAGTGTAGGGGGTGTAGCTGCCAGCGGTCCCGGAAGCCAGGGCGCACATGGCCCCCGTCCAACCCGCAACTGGCGAGCCCGCCGATTTGATCATCACCATTTCGGTGGCGGCGATGTCAAAACTGCCGGTGGTGCCGCTGAAATAGGCGTCATCATCCAGCGCGACGCGGAGGAGGAAGTCCGAGGCATCGGTGTCGGTGGTGGTGGCATTGGAGGCTCCGGGGACGTTCGAAATGACGATCAGGGTGCCCACCGGAACCACATTGAAGATCGCGTTGGCGAATACACGTTTGCCGCCGTTGTCCGTTGCCGCAATGCTGCCACTGAAATCCTTCAGGACCATTCCATTCATGTCGACGGTGTGACCGGGAATGCCATCGCCCACGACGAGCAGTTCCACGAGTTCCGTGGAGGCATTGAGGTATTTGTTGATCACGACGGTGGGGGGTAGCACGGGGGCGGGGTCCACGTTGGTGACGGTCACCACCTTGGTTCCCTCGTTAAAGCCCGCCGTGGAAGCGGTCATGGTCACGGCGGCATCCGGGTCAAAGGTGCCGTCTGGCACTCCGGTGATGGTGAAGGTGGCGCTGAGTTCATTTTCAGGAATAACGACAGTAGCGGGAACGGTGGCTTCGGTGGTGTCGCTGCTGCTCAGGTTTACCGTGAGGGCAGGGACGGCGGAGGGAAACGGATCCGGACGGTAAACGGTGGCGGTCACGGTGCCTCCATTTTCGGGAAGGGAATCGAAGTCAGTGAAGACCGTCAGACTTGGGGTGGAAGAAACGATGGTGGTGGGATCACTGGCGGTGTTGTTGGCGGTGTTGGTTTCGCCGCCGCCGGAGACCGTGGCCACGTTGGTGACGCTGGCCGGGGCTCCGCCGGACACATTGACCGTGACGGTCACTGGATCGTAGCTGTTGCCCGGGGCGAGGGCATCGCTGCGCGTTGCGGTCTTGTTCGGCAGATCAATGGTCCAGCCAGTGCCGCTCATCGCGGTGGCGGTAAGGCCGGCAGGCAGAGTGTCGGTGAGGGTGACGGTTCCGGTGGTGGGCGAAACACCGCTGTTGGTGGCGGTCAGAGTGTAAGTGCGGCCAGTGTCCCCTTGGGTGAAGGTGTCTGTGTGGGTTTTAGTGACGGTCAGGTCGGGGTCGGTGGTGAACGGTTCTACGGCGCCAGTGATGACCAAATCTGGTCCAACCGTAGCTCCATTATTGATGTACCAGGTGCCTGTGGTAGCCGTTGCGGCGTAGTTGACCATACGGAAGGTTACGACCGTGTTTTCTGGTATATTCTGAAGCGACGGAATCGTGGACAGGTCGATGGGAGCTACGGAACCACCCGCGGACGCAGTAATCGGATAGGAAAGCTGCGCAGTAATGTTCGTAAATCCATTCCCGGTACCTACCTCCACCTGAACGATTCCAAGACTCGCACCGGTTCCGCTGCGCCGATAATTAAACGTGCTGAATGCAGAAAATGAAACCTTGTAGCCACTGTTCGGAGTTACCGTAAAGTAAACGAAACGGTTGTTCGTGATTGCGGTGGCGGCGTCTTGCGCTGGCGCCCCTGTTACAAACCAATTGGTGCCTCCCCAAGTATTGCCTGCAGTTCCGGTTGTTAATGCACTGCCTCTGGCCAATCCACCCACGGTAATGTTGGATGCTGTGGTTGCTGGAGCGAAGGGACTGGGGCCTGAGTTGGTTAACCCATTGGCTTCCCAAGTTGCCAAATCAGCACCATTTGAGGAAACCACAAGGAAGGCGGCGCAGGCTGAAGCCATCAAGTGACGCACATGGTTCGTGCTGAAATTTTGAAATGGGGATATTTTCATGGTCATGCTGGTTGGGTTGGGGAGGAACGAGGGGAATGGGGAAACGGTGACAATTAGCAAACTTCCTGCCGATAATTCCCCTCATAACACAAATCTCGTCCCTCTCTCAACCCCAATACCGCCACAAAATCGCCACATAGATTCCCGAAAATCATGATAATTAGAATTGTTTCCTATAATTCAAATTTTTGCCGTGAGGGCGCTGCGCGCTCGGTTTCGCACGGGGAAATTTTTCGCAAAAGCGCGAATATTTCCATCCTCCATCATTACAAGCAAAAGCCTATCGGCGGAACCAAAGTGCCAGCATGTCGGGCACGGCGCGGGGGCGGGTTCTGACCACGAAGCCCCCGGCGACGACGGCGACGGCGGAGCAGACCCAGAAGATCTGGCCATAGGAGAAATGGGCTTGGGTGGCCAGGAGGCTTTGGGTGGTGGCGGCGGCGGCGATGCCGACCCACGAGAGCCAACTGGCGGCCCCCTGGACGGCGCCCTTGGTTTGCGGCGAGGGGCGATGTTGGAGGACGGAGACCAGCGGGACAATAAAAAGTCCGCCCCCCAGACCCATGAGTCCCAGGGCGCAGGCAAAGGCCGGTTTGCCAATGCCCGGCCACCCGAGCCATAAGGCCGCCATGGCCATGAGGGCGGCACCCAGCGGAACCAGACCATACTCGATGTGTCCCCGCGAAAGCTTCCCGGCGAGCATGCTGCCAACCCCAATCCCAAGACTGAGCGCCGCCTGGAGGGAGGCCTGGTCGGTGGGTTTCATGTGGTAAACTTTCTGGGCATAGAGCGCGAGATTGATCTGCACGAGGGTGGCGACGAAGAAGAAGGCGGTATTCCCCCAGTTGGCGCGCCAGAGGTCGCGGTCGGATTTCATGATGCGCATGTTCGTCCAGATTTCGCCAAAGATGTTGAAGTTGAATTTCTTTCCGGGGTCGCCCGCGGGGACTTTGGCGATGCCGAAGCTGGTGCACAATCCCACCGCCGCCAGGGCGGTGAGCAGGAGTCCCGACCAGATTTCGCGGCCCATCAGGGTTTCCGCCAGCCAGCCACCGGCGTAGGTTCCGAGAATAATACCGACGAACGTGAGCAGCTCAAGAATGCCATTGCCAGCGGAGAGTCGGCTCACCGGCAGGACTTCCGGCATGATCCCATATTTCGCCGGAGCGAAGAACGTGCTGTGGATGCCCATGAGGCAGATGGCGGCGAGCTGGAGGGGTCTGCTCGCCCAAGCGAGAGCAAGGGTCGCGAAGAGCATGATCGCGATCTCCCCGACCTTCACGCCGATCATGACGCTGCGTTTGCTGAACCGATCCGCCAGCCATCCGCCGATGGTGGAGAAAAGCAGGAACGGCACGGCAAAAAGCGTGGTGGCATGCGAAGCGAAATTTTCCTTGTCATGATCGCTCAGGGCAACAGACGCCAGGACGGGGAAGATGACCAGCCAGCGCAGGGCATTGTCCGAGAAGGCCCCCTGGAACTGGGTGAACATGAGATTCCAGAAGCCGCGGGGCCAGGATTTGGGAGTATCGGTGGACATGAGTTTAGTGAGATGGAAGCAGGCTTTTTACAGACGGGGCAAATTTTTTCAGCAGGAAATGGGTGGGGATGACGACAATGCCGATCATCGCGGAGATCCAGAGGATGAGGTAGGCCAGAGGCGGGAGGAAGGTCTGGGGTTTGGTGTCATCCAATCCATGGACATAATTGACATTGCGCGGGGTTAGGGGATCCGCAAGCACCGCGCCCGCCGCAGGCAGCAGAAAGAAGGCTGCGAGGCAGATGACCGTGCAGAGCAGGCTCCAGGCGGGTAGCGCGCGGCGGTCGTAGCCGAGCCGTGCGACCAGAAAAATCAGCAGAAAAGGCAGCCAGCCGTGAAAGACGGACAGCCCGCGCAGCAGCAGCGAATGATCCGCCTCAAACATATACCCTGTCAGTCCGGTGGATTTTCCCACGCAGAGTTGCAGCAGGAAATCGACGGACCAGAACAATTGCGGCAGCAGGATGCCGACCGTCGGCATGGAAATGAGCAGGGCGCTTTCCCGCCAGATTCCTGCAAGCGTAAGGAGCAATGAAACGTCACAGAGAAAGAGGAAATTGGTTGGGCCGTAATATTTCAAATAGACCGGAATCAACACCGCCAGATAGGCGCTGTAGGCGAGCTTGAGCCAGAGCGGAATGCGACTGGTGGGCGATGACGTAGTGACGTTCAAGAACGTGGAAGGGTAGTGGGGCGGGTGCACTCTAGCCAGTTCGCCACCGGCTGCCACGATTTCCTTACTCCACGATCAGCACCCCGCGCATCACTTTGGTGTGCCCCGGGAAGGTGCAGAAGTAGGGGTAATTACCGGGCGATGCGGGTGCTTGGAAATGGATTGTGGAGCTGGTCCCAGCTTCCACCATGCGCGTGTAGCAGAGAATTTCCGGGGAGTCGGGGACGTAACTTTTGCTGTAGGCACCGGGTTCGGTGAGCATTTTATCCGCGAGTTCGGCGACCTTGTCGGACATGCCGGGTTTCACGAGCGTCCAGTTGTGGGGAATGGGATCGTGGTTTTCAAATGTCAGCGAAAGCGCTTCGCCAGCCTTTGCGCGGAGTTCGCGCTGCGCAAACTGCAGACCCGCGGCGGCCTGGATCAGGAGTGCGCGGCCCGGGGTGCCTTTTTCCCATGGCGAGGGATCAATTTTCAAGCCCGGTCCCGCCGAGACTTCGCCCGGCTTGATCTTGGCAATGGCCTGGTAGCCGGGAAAGTCCACAAAGGCCGGCCCGAGGTTGTGCAGGGTGAGAAAGAAATCGCGGCTCAGCAGCGCGGGAACGTCACAGTGGAGATGCAACTGATGGCACGGCAGCAACTGCGGCATTTCCAGAAAGACCGTCTTCCCTCCATCCAGCAAATGCGCGCTGCGGATTTCCAGAACATCGTGCCCGGGAGTTCCCGGCCAGCGCACCGAATATTCATCACTGCCGTAGGCGGGGCCGATGAGGTAATTCCACTGCTGCGCAAAATGCAGCCCCTCGGTCACCGATTTTGCATCGAGCGGCTGGGCAAACTCCAGGCGCACGCCATTGTCGTGGGCATGCACCGCCAGCGGGACGACCACTTCACCGCCGGTGTAGCGGACGCGGGCGAAGCATCCATCGTCCGGCGTATAGGTTCCCCAGCCGGTGATGCCCGTCACATAGAGCTGTCCATCCTGCGGACGGAATCGCCCGCGATGTGCGCCGGAACTGAATTCGCCCGGCAGCGGAATGGCGCAGCCTTGTTTCTGACCGCCGATCTCTTCGCGCAAGATCAGAAACGTCGATCCCGTGCCCCACGAGAAATGCAGCAACTCACCGACCTTGATGCCCCATCGATCCGAATTCACGAAGAGATCGCCGCCGCAGGAATTTTCGACACCGCGCGGGAAATACATCGTGGGCGGCAGATCGCCAAGCGGTCCGGGCTTGGGCCCTGAGTATCGGTAATGCCCGCCGGGCTTGATTTCCGCGATGAGTGAAGCCGCCGTCCAATCGCCCTCCTGTGCGCCCGCCACCACTTCGCCTTGCGGACCGACGGCGATGCCATTGGGATTGCGGAATCCGGTGGCGAGAATCTCGGAACTTTTGCCATCTGCGGAAATGCGCGTGAGCCCGATTTTTCCGGAGGCGAAATACATCCGCCCCTCCGCATCCGTTTCCAGACCGGTCAGGTAATCATGACCACCCACGGGAGTCTCATAGGCGCGCGAGTAGGCTTCGTAGAAATCCGCCTCTCCATCGCCGTTGAGATCATGGAGCCGCGTGATTTGATCGCGCCCCAACACGCAGATTTTTCCATCAATCACTTTCAATCCCAGTGGCTGGCTGAGGCCGCTGGCGAATCGCTTCCAGCGCAATTTATCAAGCTTCGCATCCAAGCCAGTGACCACCCATACTTCACCTTCGAACGTGCAAACAACCGCATCGCCATTCGGCAGGAAATCGTGCCCGCCAAAATGCCAGAGTGAATTCCAGGGAGTGGTCGGTGGCGTAATGGCATCGACTGCATACGGCTGGCCCTGGCCAAGCGAGGCTTTCGATTCGAGGATCTGCGGCCATTGCGGCGGGCCGCCCTTGGTGAGTGCATCCAGAGTTCCACCGCGTTTTTCGCGTTTGACGACAGCCTTGCCGCCTTCCTCCCAGGCCGATTCCAGCCATTCCTCACCATCCTGGGCATAGGAGAAAATGACGCGGCCTCCGTGGCGGTAGAACCCGTGGTAGGTGAAAGCTCCCTTGTGTTCCGGTTGCGCAAATGGCTCCGCCTTGCCGTCAGGTGCCAGCGCGGCGAGCATTCCCCAGCGGAAGGAATCGAAGTGGAGAAATTTTCCTCCCGCCCACCATCCTTTCCAAGTGAGCGTGTCAGTATCAAAGCACGCCGCCAGTTTCCGCTGGTCTCCCAACTGCACACAAACCCCTCGCGGCATGATGGTGGGTCCGATCTGGATAATGCCGCTCTGCATTCCGCCGGCGTCCATGGTGTTCCAGCGCGAATCATTCCACACCTCCTCATTCTGGTTGCCCCAGTGACCATAACGGCCGCTGTCCAAGCCGGGATAGGCAGGAACGAGCGTTGGCAACGGGCGTTGGGCGGCAAATTTCAAGGCTTCCTTGGCATAGAAATCATACATCCGATCCCGGTTCACCTTGTGCCCGTGATACGGATGCTCCGCAGGATCCAGCGGTGGGGCATCCGGGAAAAAAGCCGCCGCAGCGGGCGCAGCAGCCGGACTTTCCAAAGTGTCCAGCGACCACTCGCCCAACGATGCCTGATTCGCATCCCACTCGGTGCCCCGGTGCAATCGCACCTCATCGATCAGTCCATCGCAGCCAACGCCGCCTTCTACAAGCTGGCCGATGGCAAATCCTCCTGGACTCGCCGCACCCGTTTCAGGGGTGGCGGGAAATTCCTTGGCGAGTTTGTCATCGACGAAAAGTCGCACGCGATTCGCCTCCAGGATGGCCGTGACATGATGCCACTTGTCGTCGCAAATTTTCACGCCGCTGTTGAAATTGCCACCGCGCCCCGGTTGGTAAACGCAGAACTCCCCGGATCCGGCAAACGAATACAACTCCCAGTGCTGTGCAGAGGACTTGGGATCGGAGGCCACGAGAATGTTGAACGCGGTGCTGCTGTGAAGTTTTGCCCAGCAGTCCAGCACCAGCGGGAGTTGCCGGTATTCCGGTTTCCCTGGAAACGTCAGGCCACCGCTCGCGGCGTTCAAGGCCTGGCCGCGATGCCCCTCTGCCGACTTCGGAGCATTGGCCTTCAATTCGGGAAACGGCCGTGGTCCGCCCGAGCCGGGCTGTCTCAGTTCCGCCACGAGCCATTTGAATCCCAGCAGATTTTCACCCAGCGTCTTCTCGCTGTCGGTTTCCGGTAGGTGATCAATGATCCCCACCGCACCATGCCAGCCGCTGGCTTCCAGCACGCGCATCATCTCCAGTTCCTGGGTTCCCTGCGAGAGCGGCAGGATCTTCTTTCCCTGCGCATCACCCTTCGGAATCATGCCGTTGAGATTCACCGCCAGCAGGTAGGGTTTCATCTTGCGCACCAGTTCGCCAAAGCGTGGCAGGTGCTCGTGGCCATGGTGGAAATTGTAAACGATGCCGACGTTGTCGATGTTCTCCTTCAGCAGCGTTTGAATGATATCGATCTGGTTCTCCGGCTCTCCAAACCAGGCCCCATGGTTGTAGAGTCCCACCTTGCAGCCGTGCTTTTTGGCCTCAACGGCGATGGTCTTGACGCGGTTCGCCTCCGCCACCACGCGGGCATCGTTGGCCTTGCCCGGCTGCAGCATGTCCCCGCCGCCCATGATCCAGAGCTGGGGGGTGATCTTGTATTTGTCGATGGTTTTGAAAATCGTCCTCGCCTCGTCATTCAATTCGCCGGGAAACCACCAGGCCGTGAATTCGATCTTGTGCCGGTTCATGGCCTCAACCTCGGCATCGAACGTGGGAATGTGCTCCGCGCGGTAATCGTAGGCGAACCGGTGAATACCAAGTTTCTCCAGCATCACCGCACGTTCCTCAGGCCCGCGTTTTTTGGCATCGAAGGGAACGATGCACCACGCCATCAGATTCTCATGATCGTAAATGCTCCGCGGAGTTTCCGCGGCGGCGCAAAACGAGAGGCAGGCGAGCAGGGGCAGTAATTTCAGAGAGTGAACCATGCGGGCATTCCACATGGGGGAACCGCAAATGGCAACGCCGGTGCGTCCCGTGTTTCAGTGGCGCTAACGCTGTCGTGGAAGGGTCGTGGGACGGCGATTTCCCACATCCTCCCAGGGGGCTGTCCCGATTAACGTCGAGGTGTGGCACCGGCTACCGGGAGCGCCACTCCGCACCAGGTTTAATAAGAGAGTCATTTTGACTCGGGGCGTGTAGCCTGTTGTCCAATACAGTCTTGTTCTGCTAATCTTCCGTGAAGGAACTCCTATGACCTTGGGGGACGCGCCCATTGGAAACGGATACCCCAACTGAGCTAAGCTGAACTCAGGTTGCGCTGCTTCTCTAGCCGATGCAGGTGAGCTATTCCGAGCGCGATGATTCCTGCACTCACTGCGGCCGCCAGCGGCCAACAAGCAACCATATTCTCCGGGATGCCGTTGAGCGATACGATGGCCAAACAACCGAAGGAGGCTCCGGTGACAATTGCGATGAAGGTTTTTGTTCCCATTTGTGTTTCCTTTCTTGATTTCAGCAGAACGTTCAAGATCAAGGATTCATTTCCGCGCCCCCTTTTCCGACCCCTTTTCCATCTCCCATTCCCGAGCCAGAAGCGCAAATACAAACTCGCTGGTCCAAGTGCCTTTGAATGCCCGGTGCTCAATGTGGTGTGCCTCCTGTCGGAAGCCCAGCCGCCTGAACAATGCTGCTGCCGGGTCGTTCAGGGCGTCAGTGGTGGCGAAAATGCGGCGAGCAGATAGAGCGGTAAACAAGTAGTGAACCAAACAATCCAGAGCCTCGGTAGCATAACCCTGTCCCTGTCGGCTAGGTGCAAGAGTGACTCCAATCTCAAACTGTCGTGGCTCGTCAGCCAGGCAGTGCAACCCGCAGTCGCCAATCAACTGGCCTGTCCCGGCCTCGACGATAGCCACCTGAAGCCATGTGCCCGGAATACCGATGTCTCTATCCTGCTGATCGTCGAGTAGTCGAGCAGCGTCATCGGGTCCAAATGTCTTCCATGACTGGTATCGAGCCACCTCAGGCAAGGAACGATAGGCGCAAAGGGCCTGAGCATCGGCTCTCTGCAAACGCCTGAGGAGCAACCTGCGAGTGGACAACGAACTGGGAAATCGCAGGCTCACGGGTGACGTTGTTGGTTGGCCGAGGATATGCACAAGAACGTCTTCGAGGCCATCAACATCGTCGATGTGCGAGCCGATGCGCACGAAGCCGAGTCCTGCGGCGAGCGCTTGTGAGGCGACATTGTCCGGCCGGATGCTCAGCACAAAGCTCGTCACGCCGTGAACCTGATGAGCCCAACCCATCAGCGCCTTCGACGCCTCGCGTGCGAAACCCTGGCGGAGGAAGGGTGAAAACACCGTGAACCCGAATTCCACACCACCCGGAGCATAGGGCCGCAAATACTCCTCTCCCGGTGCCGTGTGAAATCCGATATGGCCGACCATCACGCCAGCTTCCCGGAGAACCATCGCCCGCGCCAACCAAGGCTGTAATGTCGGATCAACTGCAAGCTTCTTGAGCCACAGACTCATTGCATCTGTGACATCAAGCAAGCCCTCTGGGACCGGCATCCCGAGGATCCGCCCGGCCCCGGCGAGATCGTGCTCCAGCATAGCCCGCAGGAACGCGGGAGTGAGAGGGACCAGATCCAGTCGCTCCGAGTGAATAGTGGTTCTCATGGTGGGTGAAGCGGAGTCTCCTAACGACTCAAGCGCTGGCAGCCTCCGGGCGGGGCAGCGCGTGGAACGCAAGGTTAGGGTTGGAATTACCGTGAGTCATGGCAGAAAGGAGAAAGCCCGGAGGCTTGCCAGCCGCGCCTGGTTGAACGAATGCGCTCTGCGCAACGCTTCGCGGCGGGGGTTGGTTTTGGTGAATTCGAGAGGTGCACTTGTCTGGTGGAAGACAAGGGGGCGCGGTGTGGTTAGGGGTGTGCTCTTATGATTCAAAAACATCCTATCCTTCCGTAG
>CALQSQ010000070.1 GCA_943333275.1 Akkermansia muciniphila | reverse complement strand
TAAAGATAGTCATCATTTTTGAGGTGCAACCACCAAGGTCTTCACTACAAGCCATTTTCAGAGCCCACCCTTGATAAATCAAGGGTTCCAGCGCCTGAAAAGGTCGAAAATAGGCGTTTTGGCCCTCCAGTCCGCGAAGTCGGGCTAGCTTTTGGGCTGCATCCAGCCGAGGAACCCTCAAGAAAATCATTCCCATCAAGGCGCGCATTTCGGTGCCTCCCGGTCCGCATCCGCTTTCCTGGCAACAGCAGCCACTTACCTAAGCGGGCTGATACCGCTTGAAAATTTCGAGTTAATTAGCTTCGGGCTTGAAAATCAACTGGGAGAACTGATAGAGCGCCTTCTTCCAGTGGTTGAAATCATGATTATGTTCATCCACGTGCCAGGTGTGCGGGACCTTCTTTTCCTTGAGGTAAGTATGCACGCCTTGACTGATGCGGATGAGGCCATCTTTGTTGCCGCAGGAAATCCAGAGCAGCTTAATCGACTTTATCGCCTTGTCAGGATCCGGCACCAACTCTGCCGCTGGCTTGGTGTTGGGAGCGGAGGAAAATCCACCAATCGAGGCGAAGGTATCAAAATTGCCAAGACCAAAATTTAGCGACTGCCCGCCGCCCATGGAAAGGCCGGCCACGGCACGATGCTCACGGTCGGCTTTGACGGAATATTTCGATTCGATAAAGGGAATGAGCGACCCAATCAAGTCCTTGTCGAATTCACCAAAGGCTGGTGCCGTCTTCATGGCATCAGGACTGGGTCGATCATCCTTCTGCGCGCGCCCGTTGGGCATGACGATGATCATTGGCTCTGCTTTCTTGTCAGCGAGGAGGTTGTCCAGAATGATCTCAGGATGTCCTCCGCGCTCCCATTCATATTCATCCCCACCGATGCCGTGCAGCAAATACAGGACGGGATATTTCTTGTCAGGGGAATACCCTGGTGGCGTGTAAACGTTCGCCTTGCGCCTGGTGCCGACGGATTTGGAATCATATTCCACCATCTCTAGTTTGCCGTGAGAAATGTCTTCGCGCACTTTATCGAAGCCATCCGGCGGAGCGGGAAACGCTGGCTTGTCATCCTCGCCGAGCACGATGGGACCACCGAACCGACCGCGTCCACGCTCGGGGTTGGCGGCTGCGGATGCGGGCGCGTCAGCCACTGGCTGAAAGAGTCGGGGAGCGAAATCATGCAGGCTGCGACGCCACGTGTGCCACTCGTGTTTTGTTCCGGGGGATTCGAAATAAACGGTCTTCACTCCAGCGGCTTCGAGCGCATCGCGATACCCTTTCACGCTGGTAAGGAAACGTTCGCCTTCATCCGTTCCCATGCTGAGGTAGAGCAGGTGCATTTTGTCATTGAAGGCCTTTGCATTTGCCATCACACCGCCGTGGGACGTCTTGGCATCGAACGTGCCGCCGAACCCACCGCCGCCACCACTGAAGCCACCCAGCCAGGAAAAAGCATCCAGATGCTTCAGGCCAATGTTGAACGTCTGCATCCCACCCATGGAAAGCCCGGCCATGGCTCGCTGATCGCGTTCCGCCTTGGTTCGATACGTTTTATCCACGAAGGTAATCAGGTCCTTGATGAATACATCATCCAACGTGGAGAACATCGCGCTGAGATCCGGAGGAGGGCCACCACCGCCGGGCGGACGCATGGCATTGGGCGCTTCACCAGGCTTCCTGGCGTATCCATTTGCCATCACGATGAGCATCGGCTGCGCCTTCTTTTCAGCGATCAAGTTATCCATGATGTCCGCCACATGCCCCTGCACTGGCCAACCGCGTTCGTCTTCGCCACCGCCGTGTTGGAGGTAGAGCACGGGAAATTTCGATGCAGCACGAGCATCATACTCTGGCGGAGTGTAAACAAAGATGCGACGCCAAGACTGCGTCGTTTGCGAGAAGAACCGACGTTCCCGCACTTCGCCATGCGGCACATCCTTCGTCTGCCACCAATCCTCGCCCGGCGTGGGAATTTCGATTCCGCTGGCCATGCGGCTCATGCCGTAAAACGTCTCGCAGGCAGGGTCACAAACGTTGGCCCCGTCCACCAGGAACGTGTAGTAGTGAAAGCCTAACGCGATGGGACCGAAGGTGATCGTCCAGTTTCCCTGACCATCATTTTCCATGGGATGCGACTGGCCATAGTTCAGCGCCACACTCTTGGCCTCAGGCGCTTTCAGTCGGAACGTCACGCGACCATCCGGATGAATCTTCGGAAATTCCTGGCCGGCAATATTTGTCGGAGCCGGCATTGGTTCAGCCACCGCAGCTGGCGGCGGGCCGACACGCGCTGCCGCAAATTCCGCACTGCCGAAGTCTCCCACCTTCCGCGCGAAGGCGATTCCCTCATCTGTCACCTTGCCCGTGTATTCGATGCGCATCTCGCGATCCTGGATCTTCCGCACCTCGGCAAACGTGATCGTATCGCCATCAAGCTTCTCATCAATAAACTCCACATCCCGTTTCTGGTCGCCCATCTCCGCCGCCGCAGTGGCCTCCAGTTTTCCCTCCGCCACCTTGAAGTCGAACTGATATTTCTGATGCCCGCGTGGCGAGTCAAATTCCGCCTGCCATTTTCCAGCCACGCCATCCGCATACAACGTTGAAACAGACCCAAGGCAGGCCAGCGCCACTGGCATTAAGAGATGACGATACTTTTGGTGAATCATTTCGTGAGCTGGTTTCATCGCTTTCATTTGGCAGTGGTGAATTTAGGTTGAACGCTTCGAGTATTCGAATATGACATCATGATGTCAATCCTCATTGCACCCCCAATGGCCAAAATTCCCAAACGCACTCCCGTAGGCGAAACCTTAACCGCCCTGACCATGGACCTCTTCCGTGTGAACAGCCTCATCCTGCTCGCAGGAGATCGCCTAGCTGCACACTTGGACCTCACGGGAGCCCGCTGGCAGATCCTCGGAGCCATCGTCCGGGCCGGCCAACCGCAAACCGTCGCCTGGCTGGCCCGCAACCTGGGAGCCAACCGCCAGAACGTCCAGCGCATCGTCAACGACCTTCACGCCCTGGAGTTCATCACCTTCGAAACCAACCCCCGCCACCGCCGAGCCCAACTCGTAGTCCTAATCGAAAAAGGAAAACAAGCCTACGAATCCGCCATGGCCCTCCAAGCCCCCTGGGTCAACAAACTCTCCAAAGGCATCTCCCCAGAAGACCTAGCGGCCTTCCAACGCGTGCTGTTCATGCTGCGCGCACGGCTGGAGGGCGGTGAGTTGGCGGGGCGGCAGTGAAATTGGCGAAACATTCTCGCTGAATTCATTTTACCCCAGATTTGAACTCCTGCGGTGAGTTAGAAATACGCCGATCAGCAAAACCAGTAAGCGGGCTGCCGTGGTTCGCCACTCAGCATTCATTCCAAACTTAAGCAGCGCCACCGCGCACCCAAGGGCTAAGCCAAAGACGGCCCGCGACCACTATGGGGGATGAATGGCGATAACCAGCGCGGGCACTCCAATGGGAACAAATATCCAGCCCTGTAGGAACCAAAGAAACGCCAACGGGCAAGCGGCATCCCCTAACTAAGGTCTAACCCTCAGGCTCTTCAAATACCCGAAACTCAGGTGCCCCAAAAGCATAGCGCTGAACACGCTGCCCATTCCGAATGGAAAGAAGATCGCCCACAGCATGCGCAGCATCGCACGGAAAGACATCCCCCTGGATATTCGTTGGGATTCAGATCCCGCAGCTTTTTAAAGGCAAGCTGCTTGAGCGGGAGGAGGTGCGGGGACGACGGTGAGCCAAAGCTGGTCCGTCGCGTTGATGAGGAGCCTCTGGTAGCCCTGCGGCACGCCGTTGTTTTCGCCGCCGGAGACGAGAGAGAACTGCACCTCGTGCTCGGCCCCGCCTTCAATCTCCCGGAGCACAAGAGTAAAGGGCTGCGTGGCCCGGGCGGCGGCGGCATCGGCGGTCAGGTTAAGCTTCACCTCGCCGCCTTGCTCCGGCACCTCCTGCTCAGGGGCGGTCACGCCGGCGGGCAGGTTTTTTGCGATGAGCTTAAGCTTCTTTTGCCAGCCGTTCGCGACGCCCACGCTGACTTTGATCTCAGCCGGTTTGCCGGCTTCGACTTTCACCGAATGGACTGTGATGGTGCCGCTCACGGATGGCGCTGGCTGGGTGATGGCGAGATGATAAAAGTAATCCGGCCCGCCCTGTTGAGTGCGGTCGGAGACCACCGCGCTGTAGCCGCCGTCGGCGGGAGATTTCCATGTGAGCGCCGCCTCGGAAAAGCCAGCCTCGTCATCGCTGGAGGCGAGTTCTTTGCCATCGGGGCCGAGGATGCGCAGCAGGGGATCGATGATGGAGCCGTGCGATGGGCCGGTGAGAAGGAACCGCAACGCGGCATCCTTCGCGGCATGGAATGTGAACCGGTCTTCGTCACCGGGAGTTTCGAGCCGCCCGCTCACGCCGCAGGGGACCGCCAGCGGCTGCGGATCGGCGGCGGCGAGGAACTCCGGCACATCAGTCAGCAAAATGGGAAATGGCAGCGGGGCGGCGCTCTCGAGTTCGACCGCGGAAGCCGTGAGGTTCCAACCCTCCGTGGTGATTTGGGCGCGCGTGCCGCGCTGGATGGCCAGTGGCCATGCATTGCGCACCGTAGCCTCCGTGGAGAGATGCAGACGGTAGGGACAGCCTGGACCGCCGGTGAAATGCAACTCCGAGGAAGCCGGGTATTTGTGTCCCATCGCCTGCACGGTGTAGAGGCCATCGAGCGGAGCCTTGAACGCGATGAAGGGATCCATGGATGTGTGGTCGTGATTGAAGGCGAGCACATTGCCCGCGGCATCCGTCACGCGCAGCATCATGTCGGCCTCGGAAGCGAGCACGTTGGCCTCGATCCGTGCGACGAGCGTCTGTCCTTTCTGCACGGCGATCTGGTAGCCGTCAATGTCACCGCTTTTGTCCAGGCGGCCGTTGATCGCGGAGGTCGGGCCCTCGATTCCCTGCGGGGCACGGGGATCATCGTTGGGTTCCTTTTCGATGACCTGCGGCCCGGTCTCGACCAGCATGGAGATGGGGACCGAAGCCCCGTCGTCGTTGAATGCGCGGATGAGATGAGGCCCCGGGCGGGCTCCGGCAGGCACGCTCACGTCGAAAGTGCCCGCGTCCTTTCCAGGCTTGAATTCGATGCCCGGTTCATCCACCCAGATGCGGCAGGGCCAGGGATCGAATTTTCCATTCAGGGAAACAGCCATCGTAGTGCCCTGCTGAATGGCGGCGGGATGGATGTGCGTGAGCGTGGGGTCGGCCGCGGGCGCGGTCAGGATGAGACAGGAATATGCTGCCAGCGCGCGCCACATTCAGACAAACAGTTCGCGGATGAGCCTGCCATTGTTGACCAGCGCCACGGGGCGGCCCGCGGTCGTGTGCAGCACTTGGTTGGGATCCACGCCCATCTTGGTATAGATGGAGGCCGCGAAGTCCTCCGGGCGATACACGTTCTCCGACGCGTAGTAGCCTTTGGCATCGGTCGCGCCCACGATTTGTCCGCCGGGAATGCCGGCGCCGGACATGAGCACGGACATGGCCCCGGGCCAGTGATCGCGGCCGCCGCCGGGGTTGATCTTCGGCGTTCTTCCGAACTCACCCAGCACAAGGACGAGTGTGGTGGCGAGCAGGCCGCGCTCGTCGAGGTCGGTGAGCAGCGCGGAGACACCCTGATCGAGTGTGTTGAGAGCGTCGCCGCGATACATTTTTTCGAGTTCGCTGTGGGTGTCCCATCCGCCCCAGTTCACTGTGACCCACGAGACGCCGGCCTCCACAAGGCGGCGCGCGAGGAGAAAGCGCTGACCCATGTCGGTGCGGCCATAGCGCTCGCGCACTTTGGGGTCCTCGCGGTGAATGTCGAATGCCTCCTGCGCTTTGGCCGAAGCGACCAGATCAAATCCCTGTTCGTAAAAGCGGTCGAACTCCACGGCTGGATCCTCCGCGGCCTGGTCCGCGCAGCGCTTCATGCGGTCGAGCGCGGCGCGGAGATCGCGGCGGGTGGCGGCGCGGCCTTCCGCCAGCCCGCTGGGGAGGACGACGTCCTGCACGCGGAAGGAATCGGAATTCGGTTGCCCGCTCACAATGAAGGGCGCGTGCTGGCCGCCGAGAAAATTCGGGCCGCCGCTGCGGGTGTTGGACGGCGTGGCCATGTAGGCGGGGATGCCGCTGCGCACCCCGCGAGTGTGGGAAACCATGGAGCCCATGGAGGGATGAAACGTGACAAAGGCGCCGCAGCCGACCGGCACCGGCGTGGGAGCGCCCGTCACCATATAATGATTCCCGCCGCCGTGGTTGGGGTCCTTGTGCGTGATGGAACGCACCACGGTAAATTTATCAAAGACGCCCGCGAGTTTGGTGACAGGCTCGCTGAAATGCACCCCGGGCACTTTGGTGGGCACGGCTTTGAAAACACCACGGATGTCAGCGGGCGCATCCGGCTTGGGATCGAAGGTCTCGTAATGCGACGGCCCGCCATCCAGCCAGATCATGATGCAGTTAATGTGGCTCCCTGCTTTTGCCGCGGTCTCACTGGCGGCGGCGCGGGCGCGCAGAAGGCCGCACAGCCCGAGACTGCCTAGGCCAAGCTGGATAAAATCGCGGCGCAAAAGGCCGTCGCAGTTTTGGTGGGTTGCCATGGTTTGGAGTTTAGTGGTTAAAGACGAATTCGGCGGAGTTTATCAACGCCCACAGGATATCTTCCAGCGCCTGACGTTGTATGGGGGCATCTGGGACGGCCGTGAGGGCGGCGAGGGCGATGTTCATTTCCTCCTCCGCCGGCAGCCGGGTGAAGCACGCGAGGTAAAGCTCCTCCACCATCTGCCGCGGTTCCTTTTTCGCAGCGAGCAGCTTCTCGATGGTCGCAGCAGCGTCCGTGAGGGCCAGTTTCGCCTGCAGGTCATCGGAATTCATGAGATGGAGCGACTGCGCGATCGCCGGCTTGACATCGCGTTCGCAAGGGCAGTCGCTGCTGGAGTTCGGCCGGCCAAAGGCGTCCATCGTGCGGGAATCGATCTTGTAGGTCCATGCCTGAGCCGCGCGGCTGCCGGGCGGAAGGCCAGTGTAGGTTGTGTGGACTCCGGTGACCTGCGCGATGGCATCCGCCATCGATTCCGCGGGAAGGCGGCGGCGGTAGAAGCGGGAGAAGTGGCGCGTGTCGGCCATGTTGGCTGCATTGGGCTCGCTGCTCAACTGATAGAGATGGGAACTCATGATGACCCGCATCAGCGATTTGAGATCGTATTTCACCCGGATGAGTTCCGCCGCGAGAGCGTCCAGCAGGGCGGGATTGGACGCGGGATTGGAAAGCCGGAAGTCATCCACGGGCTCCACGATGCCTCTGCCAAAAAACTGCGCCCACAGCCGGTTGGCGGCGGCTTTGGCGAAGAAGGGATTGGCCGGATCCAGCATCCATGACGCAAGCGCGCCGCGCGGATCCGCGCCGGCGGGCCCGGAGGCCGCGGGGCCATCGGGCGGACGGGGAGTCATCACTTCCCCGCTCACAGGGTGCGTCAGCGTGCGCCCCGCAGTGACGAAGAACGTTTCATTTCCTCCGCTGATCGGCGCGGAAATACCGCCGCCTTTCTGCTGGAGCGGGGCAAAGAAGGCGGCCATGCGGAAAAAATCCTCCTGACTCCACTTCTCGTTGGGGTGGTGATGGCAGCGGGCGCATTCGAGCCGCACGCCAAGGAAGATCTGACTGAACATGGTGGTCAGTTCCGCCGGCTCGCGGCGGTCGCGGTAGATGACCGCCGGACCGTAGCGGTGCGTGTTGCCCTGCGTGAGCACGATCTCGCGGACGAACTGGTCGTAGGGCTTGTTGGCGCGGAACGCCTCGCGCAGCCACTGGTCGAGGAGATAGACGCTCTTCACGCCGACGCGGTCGGGATTCGGGCGGAGCAGGTCGGCCCACTTGGCCGCCCAGTGGTCGGCATAGCCGGGATGGGCGAGCAGCCCCTCTACGGCGCGGGCCCGCTTGTCCGGAGCGCCGTCTGCCAGGAAGGCGCGGGCCTCTTCCGCTGTGGGGAGCAGGCCGATGGTGTGCAGCGACGCGCGGCGCAGGAACTCCGCATCCGAGCATGGCACCGAGGGCAGCAACCCCATCTGGCGAAAGCGCGCATAGGCGAGTTCGTCGATGAAATTGTTCACCGGCAGCCCCTTGTAGGCCTCCTCCGGCTGCAGCGCATCGGACTGCACCATGACCTGCGCACCTTCCACCAGTCCCATGTAGCGGGCGACGATGACGGCCTGACCGCTGACCTGTCCCGTGGTGAGGATGCCGCTGTCGGTGACGGTGGCGATTTGTTTGTCGTTCGAGGAGAAATCCGACAGCGCAGTGACGTCGCGGGCGGAGCCATCGCTGTAGTGAGCCTTCACCGCGAGCGGCGCGCTCACGCCCTTGCCGCTCCGGTGCTCGGCGGGTGTCACTTCCAGCTTCGTGAGCGCAGGCTCGCCGGGATGCTGCCACGGCATCCCGGATTTGATCCACTCTGCGAGGGTGCGATACGCCTCCGAGTCGCGGGAAAACCGCTCCCCTCCTTCGTGCGGCAGAGTATGCGTGGCCTTGAGCAGCAGGAGACTCTCCGCGGGATCACTGGCAAAAATCCGGCGGCCCAGCGCTCCGTGGACGATCCCGTGGTAGTCTGCTTTCGCGTCGTAGGAAAAGACGCTGAGCTTGAAACCATTCTGCCCGTCTGCTTTGGCATGGCAGGCTCCGGAAGCGCATCCAGCTTTGGCGAGCACCGGGAGCACATCGCGGACAAACGAGGGTCCGGAAGGCGGCGCCGCTTCACGCTTACCCTCCCATTTCTCCAGCGCCTTGCCGTCCTTGTCCCACGAGAGAATACTGCCGTCCGCCGCCCCGGCAAAGACGAGGCCGCCGACCGTGACGACGCTGCTCACCGCGGCAGCGGCGCGGCCCAGCGTGCGCTCATTGCCCGTTTCCGAACTCTGCGCCCCGGTGTGGGCTTTCAAATCCGTGTAGCGGTAAAGCGCGCCGTCTTCCCCGGCCGCCAGCACTGCGGGGCCTTCGCTGGACCATGCGACCGAAGAAAAGGCGGCATTTTTCGTGGCGGGCGCAATGGTATTTTCCCGGGTCTTCACATCCCAGACCTTGAGCGCCTTATCCGCGCCGACAGTGACGAGTTGCGAGCCATCGGGGCTGAAAGCGAGACCGAGCACCTGAGTGGAGTGGGCTTCAAGCCGCGCCGTTTCTTTGCCGTCCGATGGATTCCAAAACTTCACGAGCTTATCCCCGCCGGCGCTCGCCAGCACGGTCCCGTCGTGATTCAACGCCAGCGCAAACACAGTATCGTCGTGAGCGGTCCACGAGCGGGTCAGCGTCCCGGCATTGATGTCCAGCACCCGGATGATGCCGCTCTCTGCCACCAATTCATCGGCGAGGCAGACTTGCGCTCCATCCGGCAGCGGCCGCACGGCCGTGATGCGTCCGGACAGCCCTACAGCAAGTTCCCGCTCCATGGCCAGCGGCTCCGCCTTCCAGACCACCGCGCGGCGAAAAGCGCCGGAAACCAGCCGCTGCCCATCCGGCATCCACGCGATGGACTGCACAGCATCCGGATGCACGCTCGCCCGCGCCTTCTCCACCGGACCTTTTGGCGTCACTTCAAAGATCACCACCTCATTCCGCCAGCCCGCGGCCAGCCGCGTGCCATCCGGCGAGACGGCCAGCGCCGTGACCGCGAGCACCGGGGCAGGCAATGCCGCGAGTGTCACCGGCCGCGGCGGCGACTGACCAGCGAGCGCAGCCGCATCCCACGGCGCGCCAGCGCTCACCCAGTCGGTGAGGACCGCCATCTGGGCCGCAGACAGCTGTTTCTTCGGCGGCATATGCGGATCAGCGGAAGCCGCCAGCGACTTGATCATCACGCTCTCCTCCGGCTTCCCCTCCACCATTGCCGGACCGTTCTCGCCGCCTTTCAGCAGCGCTTCCCGGGGAGTCATGAGGAGCCCTCCCTTATGCTTCTCCTCGTTGTGGCAGGAAATGCATTGGGCTTTCAGCACCTTCATGGCGAGAGCGGCCTCCGGAGCAGCGCGCAGGACGGGAAGACTGGCCAGCAACAGCCCCGCGAGAACGCCCCGGGCGGGCAGACTGGAACAAATGGACATTTGCAATGGTGGCATCTTTCCGCAGGACAGAAACCCCCGCTTTCACGGCAAAAGGAAGGCGAAAGGAAAGGGTCGCTGCTCGCTTTCCCGGCGAGTTCTCCGACGAAGGCTCATCGCCGATCTGCGGCGGCGGCGTCTGCTTTTATCCCGCGCATCCCGCGTTCCTCTTCACCGCATGCGGCACGCGCGGCTTCTTCCGCAGTGAAAACCGCAGAGGCACCACCATTCACGAAGGTAATGGATGCGACAGGAGTGCCCTGAGAATAAACCGCCGGACCTTACAGCGCAGTTAAGCGTCAGGATCGGCGCCACACAGCCTGCCCAATTTTGAAAGATCCAAAGAAACTGCCAGGAATTTTCATCACTTCGCCGAGGTGTATTTTATCAAGCGGTCAGCTGCATGCCGAAACCAACCGTGTTGACGTTAAAGCAAATGCTTTGCAGCCAGTGAAGCCTGAATCAGGATGGGCTCCCTTACTTTACCCATCAACAACCGCATCCACAACCCAATGAAACCATTTCCCCTATTTTGTTCAGTCCTGGCTCTCAGCTTTTTCCCAAGTGCCGTATTTTCCCAGGACAAAGCCAAGGCCGAAATCCCTGCTGCCGGGGCCGACGGGTGGATCTCGCTTTTCAATGGCAAGGACCTGACGGGTTGGGATGGGCTGAAAGGCTACTGGACCGTGGTGGATGGCGCAATCCAGTGCTCCGAAACGAATGAGACCTCCAAACAGACCGATCTGATCCTGCTTGCCTCAAAGGACCATCCCGAAAAATTCGCCAATTTTGAAATCCACTACAGCTTCAAATGGCTGACCCCCGGTGGAAATTCCGGACTGCAGATTCGCGGCAAGATCGACAACGCGGAGGCAATGCACGTCGGCGGCTACCAGGCGGACATCGACGCGGGCAATGGTTACACCGGAATTATCTACGACGAGGGCGGCGTGGCCGGCGGTCGTGGCATCATGAGCAACCGTGGAGAAAAAACCGTGTGGGATGCCGACAACAAGCGGACCGCCACGCCCCTTGAAAAAAATGACGCTGAGATCAAAGCCAAGATCAAGCCCGTGGGTGAATGGAACGACGCCGTCGTGATCGTGGATGGCAACCACATTACCTACAGCATCAACGGGCAGGTGACCACCGAAATGACCGACAA
Source organism: Akkermansia muciniphila (assembly GCA_943333275.1). Classification (GTDB taxonomy): domain Bacteria; phylum Verrucomicrobiota; class Verrucomicrobiia; order Verrucomicrobiales; family V1-33; genus JAGNEJ01. The sequence goes on along the minus strand of CALQSQ010000070.1, from coordinate 19,862 downwards.
CAGCCCCAAGGCCTGCAAGGATGGAGTCATAGGCCTTCAGATGCACGCCGGCCACACCATGACGCTTCAGTTCAAGGACGTCAAAATCAAAATGCTGGACAAGAAATAACCTGCCCGGCCCTCGAGCAATTTTAACGAACCACGGGCGCGGGCAAGGAGCAGAAGGACGTCCTACCTTGAGATCCCATGCCAATCGATTTACGCAGCGACACCATTACCCAGCCTACTCCGGCGATGCGCGAAGCCATGGCCAGCGCGGAGGTGGGGGATGATGCCTTTGGTGAAGATCCCACCGTGGCAGGGCTTGAAGCCCGCGTGGCGGAAATGCTGGGCAAGGAGGCTGCGGTGTTCACGCCTTCCGGCACCATGGCAAATCAACTCGCGCTGCGGGCCCATACGGAACCGGGAGATGAAATTCTCATCGATGGCAACGCCCACATTTACTATTACGAAGCGGGTGGTCCTGCCGCATTGGCAGGCGTGATGTGTCGCTGCCTGCCCGGGGTGCGCGGCATCTTCACCGTCGGTGATGTGGAAGCCGCATTGCGTCCCGCCGACCAGCATTTTCCACCCACCAAACTCGTCTGCGTGGAAAATACTCACAATCGCGGCGGCGGCAGCGTCTGGCCGATCGAACGCATTCGGGAAATTGAAGAGGTGTCCCGTCGGCACGGTATGCGACTCCATCTTGACGGCGCACGCCTTTGGAACGCATCCGTCGCGACGGGGATTCCGGAGCGCGACTACGCGGCGCACTTCGACTCCGTGAGTGTGTGTTTTTCCAAAGGACTCGGCGCTCCCATCGGTTCCGCGCTGTGCGGCACCCATGAGTTGATTCAACGCGCACGGCGTTTCCGGAAAATGTTTGGCGGCGGAATGAGGCAGGCGGGCATCATTGCGGCTGGCGCACTCCACGCGTTGGAGCACCATCGCGAACGCCTCACCGAAGACCATGCCAACGCCCGTGCCCTGGCGGCGGGATTGAGCAAGGTTCACGGCCTTGCTGTCGATCCTGCCTCCATGCAGACCAACATCGTCCTCATCCGCGTGGCCACATTGCCAGCCCCGGAATTGGCCAGGAAGCTGGATCAAGCCGGTGTGCGCGTCTTCGCTGTCGGCCCGGACACGCTGCGCGCGGTGACGAATCTGATGGTCTCCTCCGAGGCGATTTCCGAAGCGATTCATATTTTCGCCAACACTCTCAGAACCTGTCTTTAAGCGCCGGAGTTCCCAGCGGGCTGCGAGCAAATTTCCTGGGTGCGATTTCCAGTCGCACTTCCTTCAACGAGCGCGAGATTCACGAGACCCCGTAATACCCAATGCCCTATTCCATTCATCAACGCGTCCTTTCATCGAGCTTCGGAAAATGGATCCTTCCACTGGCAATGCTGATACTCAGCGAGAGCAAGTCCAAAGTATGGGCAACATGGTATAGCGAGAACATCGAGAGCGGCGCGGACATCATCATGATGGATTTGCGCTGGCCGTGGTGGCCGTCGGGGACCTACTACGCGAACTGGAACACGAGCTTTAATCCGAAGCCGAACAACATCACGTTTTACGCCGGGTTCGTCGCTACGGTGCCGGACGGCGAGGGGTTTTTGCCGAACCCGGATGAGAAGTTGCAGGACGCTTTCCGGCCGGGATCAGTGTGGACTTTTTGGGGCGCGGATAAAATGGGGACGCCGGTGCGGTTCACGGATGTGACGCCAAATCTGTTCATCAAAAACGACTACGGCGGCGAGGGCAGCAGCGGGACGACGGGCGCGGAGGGCTGGCCTTTCGTGAAGCAGAAGCGCTGGTTCACGATGCTCGGGCGCGTGTGGCAGCCGGTGGGTGAGACGGATGGCACGCATGCGTTTGTCGGGCGCTGGATCAAGGATCACGCGGATGGACAGTGGCATCTCATCGGCATCGCGCGGCTGCCGATTGCGGCGACTTCGTTCACGGGGAACAGCGGGTTCATCGAGCCGCTCTCGAATGAAAAGGCGGTGCGTTCGCTGCATCGGCGGCTCGGGTATTTCCGAAAGGACGGGCGCTGGATAAAGTCGGACACCATCGCGATCGACAAGACGCAATACGTCGTGGTGAACACGCTGCCGGAAGGCGACCACGAGTATGTGGCCATCGAGTATTCGCAGACACCGGGCCTGATGCCGCAGCGTCTCACCGGCCAGCCGCTCGCCGGGGACAAAAAGTTTACGTTCACCACGAAGCAGCCGGATCTGCCGGTGCTGGACAAGCCGGCGGTGGCGAACGTGCGCGCGGCGAGCACGGGCGTGCAGGTGGCGGTGTCGTGGGAGATTCCGGGAACGGCATCGCCGGGGTTTTCCTATCGCATCGAAATCTTCGACACTTCGGAGTGCCAGGGCGCGGCGCATGCAGTGAAGGAGGAGCGGAATCCATCCGCACGGCAGGCGCTGGTGGAGGCGGCGGTGCCGTCGCCCACGGTTCGGCTGACGGTCACGGACATCTTTGACCAGGCGGCTCCGGCGGTGACGCTGGCGGCGACGATGGCCAAGCCCGCCGCGCCCGTGACGACAAACGCGGCGACGGTGCCGGGGCTCGCGTATGAGCTGTTTCACAAGGATGGAAAGCGGCAGGTGAATTACTTTTACGAGCCGCTGCAAAAACCGAACGAGCAACACCATTGGCTGATGCTGGATGAACTCGGAGGGGGCAAACTCGTGCGGCGCGGGCTGGCGCGCGGATTTGATCTCAGCGTGCGCGAGCAGCGTTCATCCGGCTATGCGCTGAAGTTCAACGGACTGCTGCGCGTTCCCGCCGATGGGCTCTACATCCTGCGCGCCCAGATCGATGGCGCGTATCGCTTGCAACTCGATGGCGAAGTGCCGCTCGCGTGGGACGGCCAGCACGGGACGACGGAGAAGGCCGCGATCCGCCGCTTGTCGAAGGGCGATCATGCGCTCGCGGTCACGCACGTTTTCGATGAACTGCCGGCGCGCAATTTCCGCATCGAGTGGGAAGGCCCGGGCCTCGCGCGGCAGGAAATTCCGCTGGAGGCGTTGCGCATCGCCGATGCCGGCGCGTATCCACAGGCGAGCGTGAAGGCGGAGAGCGATGACGATGGCACGGGACGCGTGGCGGTGAAGGTGGAGGCGCGCGGTCACGCGGTGAACAAGACGGTGCTTTTCCTCGGCCAGCTCCAGCTCGCGGAGAACGGCGGCGCGGAGTTGCAGTTCCACGGGCCGCTGCCACGAGGTGCGAACACACTGTGGGCGCGCGTCACTTTCGATGGCGATCATTCGGTCGATTCCGATCCCGCGACGCTGAATGTCACAGGCCCGTCGGTGGACCCGGGCTGGTCGGCGCGCAACGTCGGCGATGCGAAAGCGTCGTTCGGCCTTTACCAGACGGGCGCGGCGGCGTTCCGCTTTTTTGGAAATGGGATGCACACAGTGACGCGCAGGATCACCGGCGACTTCACGGCGACCTGCCGCATCGACGGCTACAATGGCGCGCACGGCGAACCCGTGAACCACCGCGCGTGGGTCGGCCTCACCGCGCGCGAATATGGTGACAAGATCGATTGGAACTGGGGGCAGGATTTTCACCTCGTGCAAACCGCTGCGGAAGGACTGCGCGCCTCGGCGGATTTCACGGATTTCGGTTCGGGACGCATCACGTCCTACGAATTGCCGAAGGACCACCCGTGGCTGCGCATCGTGCGTGCAGGGAACATCTGGAAGGCGTGGAGTTCAGCGGACGGCACGCAGTGGGACCTCGGCGCGTATCAATTCAAGAAGACAAATGCCGAGATGGATGTCGGGCTGTTTTTCAGCGCCCTGCCGCAGGATGCGCGGGCGCATTACCACGCGAGCGTTTCGGAGCTGTCCATCGTGCCCGGTGTCGCTCAGGACGCAGTACCGCCGGTCCCGCCCGTCGCGCAGCAGACGGACGGCGAACGTCTCACCGGCGTCGTGATTTCGCGCTCCGATCCGCAAGTCGTGGTCGTGCGCTCATCCACGCTCGGACTTCTCCGGACCACCGATGGCGGCAGGACCTGGCTGCCCGCCAATGGCTCACTTACAGGCCCCGATCTCGCCGTCCGCAGCGTCGCCATTCATCCGGAAAATCCGCTGATTATGCTGCGCGCCGGTGCGGGCGGCCTGTGGAGAACGACCGATGGCGGGAAGACCTGGGAGCAGTTCGCGTTCGACGGCGATTTCGACGGCACCGGCCCCTCCGCGCTCTGCGGCGAAGTCCTCGCCTTCGACCTCAAGACGCCGCAGACGATCTACGCCGGTTGCGAATCCAAGGGCTTCTTCAAGAGCACCGATGCCGGCGCGACGTGGACCTCCCTGGGTCTCGCCGGCGAACGTATCACGGCGGTGACCGTGTGGGCTTGGGAAAAGTATTACCCGGCTCCGGCGAAAGGAAAAACCCACCTCTGCGTCATCACCTGCCCCGACCGTTGGATGCCCTTCCTCGGCCGCGGCACTCCCGCCACGAAAACCCCCGCCACCACGAGCCGCAGCTACCTTTCCCCCGACGGCGTGCAGACCCTCACCCTGTCCGACGAGCGCCCCGACACCGGATTCTACAACGTCGCCTTCGACAAAGCGCTGCAAAGCGTGAATGAAATGCGCTACGCCACCACGCACGGTTGCCAGTCGCAGGTCTTCGCCGGGGCGCACATGGCGCTCTACCCGGAACAAAAGCACCTCGAATGGCTGCGCCCCTTCACGGCGATCAGCGCCACCGCGATGGGCGACCAGAAATTCGGCCGCGTCATCACCCAGGCCCTCCACCCCGCAGTGTCGGGCCGCCTCTCAAAGAGCGAACGCTGGGCCTTCGAATGGGACTGGCTGCCGATCAAAGGCACCGCTCCCAAAGGCGGACTCATCTCCGTCTGCGGCGATGTGAACCTCGGCGAGCAGTGGTGGTTCGTGCATACCGACGGCCTCTATTTTTCCGATGACGGCGGCGCGACGCTGACAAAGGTTCTCGATGAAACTGGAAGCCGAAGTCACTGATGCCGATCATTGCCCATTCAAGCTATGTTCCGCCGCGCTTACTCGCCAACGGTCACTGCCAGACGGTCCTGGCTTCTTTGTTTCGAAAGGTGAGTGGGGTTACCTACCAACGGGAACGCATCACCACGCCCGATGGTGATTTTTTGGACCTTGACTGGGCCTGCCACGGTGCGCGCCGCATCGCAGTGATTGCGCACGGTCTGGAGGGGGATTCGCAGCGTGGTTATGCTAGGGGAATGGTCAGGGCTCTCTCTAAAAACGGTTGGGACGCGGTGGTCTGGAACGCGCGCGGCTGCAGCGGTGAAATCAACCGCAGCCTGCGTTTTACCCACAGCGGAGCAACGGAGGATTTACAGGCGGTGCTCTCTCATCTCACGGCGACTAGGGATTACGACGAGATTGCGCTGATGGGGTTCAGCCTTGGTGGCAACATTACGCTGAAGTATCTGGGCGACCAGGGTGAAGCACTGGACCCGCGCATCAAAGCAGCGGTGACCTACTCGGTGCCGTGCGATTTACAATCCGGAGCGCTCGAATTGGCGAAACGGAGCAACCGCATTTACATGCAAAGTTTCCTCCGCAGTCTCAGACAGAAAATTCAGGCCAGGATGAAAATCGCGCCGGGTGAAATCAACGATGATGACTACGAAAATTTGCGCACGTTCCAAGATTTCGATGACCGTTACACCGCGCCCATCCATGGCTTTGCGGATGCGGAGGACTACTGGCGCCGGTGCAGTTGCCTTCCGGTGTTGAATCAGATTTCGATTCCAACGCTTTTGGTCAACGCCCGGAACGACCCGTTTCTTGGCGAGGACTGTTATCCCGTTAAGGAGGCAGAGACGAATCCCCATTTATTGCTGGAAATGCCGTCCTCAGGCGGCCATGTTGGGTTCATGAACCTTGGCTCCGGAGGCGAGTATTGGTCCGAAACTCGCGCGCTGTCATTTCTTGAAATTTACAACACCGCAATCCCCAACCAGCCACCCGCTCCGAAATGAAGACCACCAAGGAGCCATCGAACGTCGCCCACGGAATCGCGCAATTATCATTTGGTGCCTTTATTTTCGGTCGCTCCACCCTCGTTTTGCTGGCGATCGCGTGCATCCATCCGGCAAATTTGCAGGCCTGCCCAATGGACGCGCCCGATGCTGCGCCAAATCTCAAGCCCACCCCCTCCAATCACGAAATCGAAATGGAAGCCCAATTGGACGGCGTGTTGAAATTTGATCAGGAGATTGCCGCCAGGGAGGACATGACTGCCGAGAGTATTAATAAGGCGTCCACCACCGAACTTCTGAACCATTTTCTGACCAGCAAGATGGCGGTGTGGTTGAAATTGTATGACGACCCCGGCATGGGTGTGCGGCGATCCCTGAGAGGCTCACGGACACTGGCCGAGGGTTTTCGCAGGCAGGATCTCCCGCAGGCGTTCCTGGGTTGGAATCAGTATCTCATCGCCCTTCTGAACAAAATGTCGCCCGACAACATGATTGGCAAAGGCATCTCGACACGGATCATGGCGGGCGATATTTTGCTGCAGGCTCCCCAAGTGGCCAAAAAATGGAAGGGATTCGAAAAGCCGCTGCTGCGCGTGATGTGCGAAAGGTATCGCGCGATGAACGAAGCCAATGACCGATTCAGCGAGGCTGCAAAACCCTTTGGAGCCTCCTTCAACTCCATGGGAGCCATCATCAAAATTCTCGCGGCAGCGATTGATCCAAATGGAAATTGGGAAAGCGGAACCGCATCAGGCGGGGAATCCGACCTCGTGAACCGGGCGGAACGTTTGGTAAAATGAGGTTCGCCCGTGAAAATTATCTGACCCCCCATTCAGGATGGAACTCGACGAACGGGGCCGCCCATGGTAAAAGCAGATTGTCAACCCTCACCCCCTGAAGAATTCTTCGTCAAATCCCCCCAATGAAAGCCCTCACTTTCCCAGCCATCCTCGGAGCCTTCTCCCTGCTCCTTGCCTCCTGTGACAAACCAAAAGTCGCCGCACCACCTCCGCCCCCCGGATCGAACGGACAGTTTGCAAATGGCGGGGCGACCGGCCTTGTGGCCAGAATCCGGGCCCTCTCGAACGCAGTTCAGGAAGCCCAGAAGGCTGGTGATACTTCAAAGAACGAGCAGTTCATTGCCCGGGCCATCACTCTGCTCACCGAGGCTCGCAGTCACGCAGCCAGCGTCACCAGGGCCGAGGTTCCCCAGTTCGCCGCGCAGTTGACGGAATACCTGAAGCCCCTCAGCGAGCTCGCCGCCACCGCAACTCCGGAAGTGGCCACCAGATTCGCCACTGATTTGAAAAACACCAATGACATTCTCGCCAACATGGCTGTGGATTACGCCGCTCTTTCATCGACGGCTCTGGAAACACTGGCACCACCACCGGCATCATCAAAACTCCCGCCCATGAAATCATATTCGGGAGCACCCAAGGGAAGTGGAAAATTTGACTCCTCCCAAAAGTATGAATCGCCGGGAGCGCAGACAGAGCCCTCCAAGCAACCTCCATCCTCGACTCCCACCCCACCTGCGCCGGAGGCCCCAGCCATTCCCGCAGCGCCTGCGGTGCCGGATTCACAATAAGCGGATCGTCGAATTTACTCCGCCGGCGGATCCACGCTCTGCAAAAACTCCACCAGAGATCGAAAATCGGTCGGCGAAAGCCCGCTCTCCAGGCCTTCCTGCATCAGTGATTTGGGAGTTGTCTGAAAGGAGGCGATTTCCTGCCAGGGGATTACCTCGCGCAGCCCGATCCCCTTGACCAGCGTGACGGATTCCAAGGATTCTTCGGCCAGAATCCCCAGGGCTTTGGCCCCATTCTTGCGCGTGACCTCGCAGGTGACGAAGCTTGGATTGATGACCAGATTGGGATCGACAAAGTTGGTAATGAATTCCTCTGCCGTGCGTTTCAGCTCGCCTGAGAGATCTGGTCCCACGGCATTTCCGAGCCGGCCGTGCCGATGGCAAATCAGACACCGTTGGCGGTAAAGTTCGTTGCCATCATGCAAATTGCCCTCGTCGGGCAGAACCTTCAGAATGGTATCGATGATCTTCTTGCGACCTGCGAATTCCTTGCGCTCGAAAAATTTCGCGGCGCGTTTGGCCAAGTCGGAATTTTTATCATCCAGCAGCAGGGCGCGTTGAGTCTGGTTGAGGCTGAGTTCCGCGGGCAGGACTCCGCCTTTTTCCAGAGCCTCAATCAATGCCGATCGCCATTCGGACCGAGCCACCAGCAGTTGCACAGCGTTGATCCGCGCGCCGGGTTTAATGCTCCGCCAGCGATGCAGCAATCCTTTTCCCGTCTCCGGATCCGGATGCTCATTCAGTGCCGCCACCGCCGCCGACTGGCAGACCGTCAGCTCGAAATCGTTCAGCACCTCCAGCAATTTCGCCGTTCCTCCTGGCTTCGCTCGCATGGCTGCAATCTGTTCCAGCCGGGCCGCGATCCTGGGATCAACGAGCCTGGCCTCGTCCGCAGGATTTCCCGAGGCGTGGAATGAAAGGATGAGTAGTAGCAACAGCAGACGCATCCGCATAGTTTAGTTGAAGAAATGCCTGCGTAAATAACGAATGCAGTGTTGCCACCCGTCTGACTGCCTCTGCACCACCCGAATCGGGGCACCGTGAGAGTTTCTGATGCTCGCAGAAATGCTTGGAAAACTTTGCGGAGCGTTTACCTTTGCCAACACCACTCACCCGGAGTCTCCATTTTGCCCATGCCTGCCATCATCGGTATCATCATCATCGTGGCTGTCCTGATCTGGCTCTACCGGGCTCAGATGAAATCCTTTGCCGAATGCGCCTCCATTCTGGGGATGCCCCAGGCGACCACTCGGTCCGAGACTAATGGCACGACCGCCGAAGGGTTTTATTTTCACCAATCTCTGCTGCTGAAGGGGAGCATTGAGGGTGTGCCTGCCGAAGTTTGCATTCGCAACGTCCGTCGAACCAAGGTCAGGAATTCCCGGCAAGCTGGAAGTCAATTGACAGTCCTCGCCCTCTTCCCCACCCGTTCCGCATCCACCGCCTTCCGCCTGCAACCAGTGGGAATGCTCAGAGCTGTGGAGAACTACCAACAGGGGGCCCCTGAAATAGTTCCAACCGGAGACTCTGATTTCGACGCCGCCTTCCACCTCTACACCTCCAACGAACGGGGTGCCCTCGCCGTGCTCACTCCGGACCTTCGCCGGGACCTCCTCGCGTTCCGGCAGACTGTCGCCGGGATCCTCACCCAATCCCTGGCCTCCAGGCTGGCCTCGCCCTACCTGCTCGGATCCATCGAGGTCGGGCCGGGGTTGATCCGCTACTCCCTGTCCGGCAGTCCCTCGGCCAAGATCGCCGAACACCTGAAACTGGTGGCATCGCTGCTGGTGCGACTTGGAAATCCGGCAGCCAAGGCCTGAATTTGGAAACATTTCACCTGGCCCACTTGTCCTCCAGGACCCCTCCAATCCACCGCATCCCCCGTCACGCACCCAAAGCCTTGATATTTAAGCCGATTTCGCTTCCGCAAACCCGCAATTTCTCCTTGCGTCGGGGAATTCCCCTCCTAGAATCCCGCCCCCTATGAGAAAGTCCGTAGCTAGAAGCAAAACACGCAAAGCCGTCACCAAGCGATTCAAAATCACTGGTACTGGAAAGCTGTTGCGCCGGAAGCAAGGTCGTCGTCACTTGGCCGAATGTAAGAACCGCAAGCGGAAGAGAAATCTTCGCAAAGTGGGGCTCGTCGCCGAAGTCGATGCACCGCGCATCCTCCGCAACATGCCTTTTGGTCAACCGTAAGTGAAATTGAGTTGCCCACCGATGGCAACGGCCACCCCTGGCCAACCTGACAGCACCTGGTCCCGCACATTGGAGGGGCCTTCGAATGGGTGAAGTGCTGGCAGGCGAATTTAATAACAGCCCGTTCAAAATAGAAAACACATCCCATGCCCAGAGCTACCAACGGACCCGCCAGCCGCAACCGCCGCCGCCGCGTCCTCTTCAAAACCAAAGGATTCCGGGGCAACCGCTCCCGTCTCTTCCGCTACGCCAAGGACGCGCTCTTCAAAGCGCAGACCTGGGCCTACCGCGACCGCAAGAACCGCAAACGCACCTTCCGCAACCTGTGGATCGCCCGTATCAACGCCGGCACCCGCAACCTCGGCGTCAGCTACAGCCGTTTCATGGAAGGCTTGAGATCCGTCAATGTGAACCTCGACCGCAAAACGCTGTCCGAGATGGCCATCGCCGATCCCAAGCTCTTCGAGGAACTTGTTGCCCAGTCCAAGCACGCGCTCGAGGCCAAGGCCAAAAAGCTCGCCGCCGCCAAGGCATCCGCCTAAAAGCCGCACCGCTAATTCAACCGCACCTGGCCGCATTCTGAATCTCAGAGTGCGGCCGGGTTGTTTTTTGGACCGGTTCGATTCCTGCGGGAGACAGGCGAGCCCCTCGCATCTCCAGAATCGAGAAATACAAAACCGTCGGATCACAGAAAAACGTCCGCTTATACAGGCCGAATGCACACTCGATCTTCTCGAGCGTATCCGGCTTGATGTGATGCGTCAGCGCAGCGTTCGAATTGCTGGAGTAACGCGAATCCAGATACCCCGGGAATCTACCATGGGCTGGAACCACTGCCGAAGGACCTGCAAGGTTGGAACGGGGAGAGTCCCATTTACGTCCTTGGTTGCGACGAAGTATTTCAAAGACAACGGGATCACGGCGGAGATGATCTACATCGATGGCAGCCATGAATATGCCGGCGTGCTGAGTGATTGCGCCAAAATACTGGGACATCCTCAGTGCAGGCGGAATGATGTTCGGTGATGACTGGGGCTGGCCCGGGGTGCGGGCGGCGGTGGAGAAATTTTCACTGAATCACAACCTGCACGTGCGGCTGCATGAGGAGAACCATCGGATCCGGCGGAAACAATCGTAAACCCGTGGCGTGGCGCAGATCCATCTGCGGATTCACTCCGTTGTCGGCGTCGTCGTAGGAGAAAGATGGGCCGGAGGCTGAAGACGTCTTCACGGCAGTTCCGTCTTTTGCCTTGCTTCTCGCGGTGCCCTTCACAGGATGGGGGCCGCATGAATCCTTTCAAACTCTCCCTGCTCTGTGCCGCATTGATTCCCAGCCTGGCTTCCGCCCAACGTGATCTAAAGGACATTCCCGATCCCAATGCGGATCTCGAACGCGCCTCTTTCCAAATGGCACCGGGCCTTGAGGCCACGCTCTGGGCTTCCGATCCCATGATCGCCAAGCCAATCCAGATGGCCTGGGACGCCCGCGGTCGCCTGTGGGTGGCCAGCAGTGCCATTTACCCGCAGGTCAAACCAGGTGCGACAGCGGACGACAAGATCGTGATTCTCGAGGATACGGACGGCGATGGTAAGGCGGACAAAAGCACGGTCTTTTATGACGGGCTGCTGATTCCCACGGGGGTCTGGCCGGTGATTGACTCCTCCCTGCCCGCCTCCGCGCCCGGCCGCTACAATGCCGCCTATGTGGCCAATTCCACCGAAGTTCTCCTAATGCGTGACACCGATGGGGACGGGCGGGCGGATGACAAGCAGATCGTCATGAGCGGATTTGGCACCGAGGACACGCACCATATTTTACATGGATTCAAAGGCGCGCCGGACGGGAGCCTTTATGTGATGCAGTCCGTTTACATCCACACCCACATGGAGACGCCATATGGCACCCGCAGGTTGCTGGGGAGCGGCATCTGGCAGTTCCGGCCCGAAACGGGACAGGCGGAAATTTTCACCTGGGGCCAGGTGAATCCATGGGGGCACATCTGGGACCGCTGGGGGCAAAGTTTCACCACGGATGGTGCCTATGGCGAGGGGATCAATTTTGCCTGGCCGGGCGCGACCTTTCTCTGCCTGCCCAACCAACGGCCACGGATTCTAAAAGGCATGAACCCCGGCCAGCCGAAACAGGTGGGCCTGGAAATTGTCAACGGTCGTGCGTTTCCGGATGACTGGCAGGGGACGGTGATCACGAATGATTTTCGCGGCCACCGCGTGAATCGTTTCGCGCTGCGTGATGAGGGCAGCGGATATGTTTCCAAGCAGACGGAGGACGTGGTCACCACGACGCACGGAGCGTTTCGTCCCGTGGACGTGCGGTCGGGACCAGACGGTGCCATTTATCTGGCTGATTGGTATAATCCGATCATTCAACACGGCGAGGTGGATTTCCGCGATGAACGACGCGACCACGTCCATGGCCGCATCTGGCGCCTGAGCATGAAGGGACGCCCGGTGGCCAAAACTCCCGATTATGCGAAACTCAGCGAGGATCAATTGCTTGATCTGCTCCGCGAGCCGGAGGATCAGACGCGCTACTGGGCCAAACAGGAACTGAAATCCCGCCCCGCCGACAAAGCCAAAACTGCCCTCACTGCACGTGTCGCCCAGCCACCCCAGGGAGTGGCCGCCACGTTGGAACGCACCGAGCAAATGTGGGCCGCGCTCACACTGCACACGACACCGGAACTCGCGGAGAAAATCGCGGCGCAGTTGCTCGCCTCCGAGGATGCCCATGCGCGGGCTGCGGGAGTGCGCTACGTGCGCAACAAAGTGCTCGCGGAAGTCGGCCTGGCCGATGCGCTGGAAAAACCGCACGCGCCTTCCGATTTCGATACCCAGGCACTCGCCAAAGCCATCGGCGACGCCAACCCCCGCGTCCGACTTGAAGCCATCAATGCCCTGCGCACGATGCGAACCCCCAAGTCTGTCGAACTGGCCATGACCGCCCTGCGCCAGCCTGTGGACGACAATCTCGATTACGCCCTCTGGCTGACTGCCTGGGAACTCGCCGACCTGTGGGTGCCAGCCTTGCAGGCGGGAACCATCACGTTTGACGCCGATCCCGCGCTGCTGAGTTTCGTCCTCAAGGCCGCCTCCCACAAGCCCGAGGCCGCCGGGGCCCTGGTGAAATTGATTCGCGAAAACAAAATCCCCGCTGAGAAAATTTCCCCGCTCCTCCAGCTGATCGCGGAGGCCGGCACGCCGGAAGACTTGGCGCTGCTCGTGGAAATGGCCGTGGATCAGGCCAAAATGCCGGAGGCCCAGCGCGTGAGCGTTTTCGCCGCCCTGACCAATGCCGCCAAGCAGCGCAACGTCCGCCCCGGTGGCGAACTCAACCGCGTGGAAGCGCTGCTCGGTTCCGGATCCCCTGCGCTGAAGGCAGCTGTTGCCCGCCTGGCTGGAGCATGGAAATTGGAATCCTCAAAGGAGACATTGCAAAAGCTCGCCGAGGATCAGGCCACCGAAACCAGCCTGCGCCAGGCGGCCATGGAAGGGCTTTCGAGCATGGGAAGTGCGGATTTTCTACTCAAGCTGGTCAAGACTGGCGGCAACCTCGCCATCCAGGCCCCAGCGCTCGCCCTGCTGGCCTCCCAAGCCCCGGACAAAGCCGCGCCTGAAGCCCCGGCCATCCTCGCGGCCCTGGAAAAGGATCCCGCCCAGGCTGGCAGCATCATTGATAGTTTCCTGAAATCGACCGCCGGTCCCGCCGCCCTCACCGCCGCGCTTCAGGACAAACAACTGCCCATGAATATCGCCATGGCCGGACTGCAAAAAGCCAGCTCGGTCGGGGGCGATACCGCCGCTCTGCAGGCTGCCTTTACCAAGGCTGGCAAACTTGAGCCGATGGTCCAGCAGCTCACCCCCGAACAAATGAGTGCACTCATGGCTGAGGTGAAGACCTCGGGCGATCCCCGCCAGGGCGAACTCATTTACCGCCGGGCCGCCATGCAATGCAGCGTATGCCATTCCATTGGCGCTGCGGGCGGAATCATCGGGCCCAATCTCGTCAGCCTCGGCTCCAGCGCCCCGGTGGATTACATCGTGGAATCGCTCCTGGAACCGAGCAAGAAAATCAAGGAGGGTTATGCCACCACGGTCGTCACCCTGAAGAACAATGAGATTCTCACCGGCTTCCTTAGCGCTCAAAGTGAAAAGGATATCACGCTGCGGGACGCCGCTGGCAAACTCACCCAAATCGCCCGCGATACCGTGGCGAAGGTGGAATCCGTGCCCGTTTCCCTGATGCCTCCCGGCCTCACCGCCAGCCTGCGCCGTGACGAATTCATTCACCTCGTCCGCTTCCTTTCCGAACTCGGCAAGGAAGGCGAATACAAGGTCGCCGCCGCCAACTATGTCCGCCGCTGGCGGGTGCTGAATTTCTCCGAAAGCCTCAACGAGCCGATGAACAAGGACGGTTGGCGGGCGCTCGGCAGGCCAAATCCCGATTACCAATGGACCCCCGCCTACAGCGCCGTCAACGGCTCCCTCCCCGGCACGGATGTTCCCAAACTCCAGGTCCTCTGGCACAAACTCTCGGCCGTGCAGACAGAAATCACCGTCACCACCGCAGGAAAAATCGGCCTCCAACTCGACGACGCCACGAACGTCCACCTTTTCCTCGGTGAAAAGGAAATCGGCATTGAGAAGAACCTCGCCACGCTCGACCTCCCGCTCGGCACCCACACCCTCGTCTTGGCCTGGGATCACAGCACCCGCGCCGCTCCCAGCCTCCGCGTTGAAGTCGTCGACCTCGCAGGGTCTTCGGGTCACGCCAGTCCCGTGGGTGGTCCGTAATCTGTTTCCGGGCCCCCGCGCATTTAGCGCCGTCAGGGAAAAGTGGTGGCTGGACACGGATTCGAACCGTGGACACGAGGCTCTTCAGGCCACTGCTCTACCAACTGAGCTATCCAGCCAATTTCCGCACAGCAAGCTGCGCGGGTCAGTCCCATACCTGACCCGGCGGAAATGACAACTGGAAATTTTGCCGGACTGGAATCGAATTCAATCCACCCCTAAAACCCGTGCGTCCAATCCCGCGGGGAATCCCCGGCAGGGCGGCATCGGCGCTTTTCCCATTTTACTTCCCCTGTGAGCTTGGAATAGTCCGCCTGCCCAAAATTTTCCCTCACCCACCCATGTCCGAACTCACCACTGCCTATCTCCCCGCCGACGTTGAAGCCCAATGGTATCAGCGCTGGCTGGAGGGCGGCTGTTTCCATGGAGATGAGCATTCGCCAAAGCCGAAATATTCCATCGTCATTCCGCCTCCGAACGTGACTGGCATCCTGACCATGGGACACGTGCTCAATAACACGATTCAGGACATTCTCGCGCGACGCGCACGAATGACCGGCCATGAGGTAATGTGGCTTCCCGGCACGGACCACGCCGGCATTGCCACGCAAAATGTCGTGGAAAAAACCCTCAAGAAATCCGGCGAAATCAAGCATCGCGATGATCTGGGTCGGGAGGCGATGGTCGCGAAAATCTGGGAATGGAAGGATCAGTACGGCGGCATCATTTTGAAGCAACTCCGCGCGCTGGGATGCTCCTGCGACTGGGAACGGACGCGTTTCACGATGGATGAGGATTACTCGCGGTGTGTGCAGCGGGTGTTCGTGGACCTTTACAAAAAGGGGATGATTTATCGCGGCAAGCGCATGGTGAACTGGTGCCCATCCAGCCTCACGGCCTTATCCGATGAGGAGGTGGACTCGAGACCGCAGAATGGTTTCATGTATTATTTCAAGGTGGAACTCGCCGAACAACCCGGCACGTTCCTGACCATTGCCACGACGCGACCTGAAACAATTCCGGCCGATACGGCGGTGGCGGTGAATCCGAAAGATCCGCGCTACGCCCATTTGATTGGCCAGATGGTCCTGCGTGCGCTGCCGCTTGAGCAACCGCGCGAGCAGCGACTGATCCCAATCATCGGCGACGAGCATGTGGATTTCGAATTTGGCACCGGCGTTCTGAAGGTGACTCCCGCGCACGACAAGGCGGACTTTGAAATCGGCCAGCGTCACGGCCTCGCGATCATTGACGTGCTGACTCCCGACGGAAAAATGACGGCCGAGACCGGCGCGGACCTGGTCGGACTGGAAAGATTTACAGCCCGGAAGAAAGCCGCGGAACTCATGGAGGCCGCAGGCACTTTGGTGGAGACGAAGCCATATCAGAACACCGTCGGCTACAGCGAACGCGCCGGCGTACCGATCGAACCGCGCCTCAGCGAACAATGGTTCCTGAAATATCCCAGCGTGCCCGCCTCTCAAGCGGTGGTGGCGGAGGGCAAAATGAAGTTTTACCCGGATCGCTGGGCGAAGGTTTTCGATCACTGGCTGGAGGGCATTCAGGACTGGTGCATCTCGCGGCAGTTGTGGTGGGGACACCGGATTCCAGTGTGGTATCACCGGGAGACCGGCGAGGTCCACTGCGGAATGGACGCCCCGGATGCGTCCAAAAATTCTCCCTGGCAACAAGACCCCGATGTCCTCGACACGTGGTTCAGTTCCTGGCTCTGGCCATTTGCCACGATGGGCTGGCCGGAAAAGACGGACACCCTGAAGGCATTCTACCCTACTACGGATCTGGTAACCGGCCCGGACATTATCTTCTTCTGGGTCGCCCGCATGATCATGGCCGGCTATGAATGGATGGGTGAGATGCCATTTAAAAACGTCTATTTCACCGGCATCATCCGCGACAAACAAGGGCGCAAGATGTCCAAATCGCTGGGGAATTCGCCCGATCCTCTGGACTTGATCGCCACTTACGGTGCGGACGGCCTGCGGTTCGGCGTCATGAGGATTGCGCCCACGGGCACGGACGTGAAATTTGACGAAAATCAAATTCAGGAAGGACGCAATTTCGCCAACAAACTCTGGAACGCCTGCCGCTTCCGGCAAATGCAGGCCGGAGAGGCTGGTGGCGCGCCAACCTCAGCCTACGCCATCGATATCCTCGCCAAGCTGGACGCCATGCAGAAGGAATTGGATGCCGCCTATACGAATTACGAATTCAATACCACTGCAGCGCTCCTCTACGATTTCTTCTGGGGGAATTACTGCAATCTTTATCTGGAAACCATCAAGGGCGACACCTCTCCAGCCACGCTCGCAACCATGGACACGGTGCTGCGCCGATTCCTGCTGCTGCTGCATCCCTTCATGCCACACATTACGGAGGAACTCTGGATCACAATGGGCTACGGCACCGAAGGCACCTTCCTCATGCAAACACAGGTGCCGACCACTCCCGTCCTGACGGGCATTCCAACGGAGGCTGTGACGACTGCCCAGACCAGGGCCAACGCCATTTACTCGGCGGCTTACCGCGTGCGGAATCTGAAGTCAGAATACAACCTGGGCACCAACAAAAACGTCACCCTGATTCTCAAGCCAACCAACGACTGGGTGGCTCACGAAATCAATGTCCTGCGCATTCTGGTGGGTGCGGCCGAAATCAAGTTGGATGGAAATTACACATCTCCGACCGGCACCCCTGCGGCCCTCACCGACGTGGGCGAAATTTACCTGCCTCTGGAAGGATTCATCGACCTCGACGCCGAGCGCGCACGTCTGGAGAAGGAACATACGAAAGTTACCGATGACCTGGACAAGGCGAAGGAAAAACTCGCGAACCCCAGCTTCGCTGACCGCGCGCCACCAGCCGTGGTCGCCGAATTCCAGCAGCGGATCACGGACTTTACGGCGAAACTTGAGCAATTGGAGCAACTCCTGAACAACCTCCAGCGCTGAGCATCGTCGCTCTGCGCGCCGCAGTTTTCAGATCACCGGAATATTTCACCAGGGGACTCTGGCATGGACTCTGCTGGATCATCAACTGCTCTAAATTAGAGCTATATGAAGGAATTTTATGGTAAACTATCGTGACATTACAGCATCGTAATGATAGTTATACCTTAACTCGTTCGACCACCCCCCCGAATTGTTTTATGATCCCTCTGGCCAGAGTGCCCGGTATCCAACCCGACCTTTCCGTCTTTCTTCCTGATGCCGGTGCCCGAACTGCCGACGAATTGGCTGAAATGGACGCGGTGAAATTGCAGCAGGATCTCACCATGATTGCCCGGAAACGCGGCAAGGGCTCCAGCATACCCAGTCTCGTGCATGTCAAACTCTGGATTCAGTCCGCCCGGGAAACGGTGGCGACGGCCAAGCCGGTCTCCCTGGATGATATTCCGGAGGCGGTGAGTTTGGATGATATCCCCGAGGCCGAAATTGATTTCGACTCGATCCCCGAGGCGGAACCCCAGCTTCTGCGCCAGGACACGGCATCGGCTTCGAGCGAGGCTTCATCGGGTTTCCAGTCCGGACACCGCATCCCCGTGCGGGAATCCTTGAAATTATTGGATGATGGAGAGTGGAAGGGTCTCGACCGGGATCGCCTGCAAAGCCTGGACTCCTACGCATCCAACGAACGCGGGATCGAACCCCTGCGCCGCTCTGCCAATTCCTCCTCACCCAGTCCGGCACGGCTGCCAGAGACCACGGAAACAAAGGCCTCGCGCTTCAATCGCAAGGGCGTGCTGTATCCGTTTCCGATGCGGGCCATTTTCGGAGCGATTGTTTCCCTGCTCTGGCGACTGGCCATGCTGGGCACTTTTCTGGGGCTGCCCGTTTATCTCGCCCTGCATCACGAGGCCGAGGAACGGCCCACCACCGTGATCCTCTGCTGGCTGGGGGGATTTTTTGCCCTGGGATTCTTGCAATTGTGGGTCATTTCCATGACGCGCTGCCGCGTGTGCAGTTGTGAGCTCTTTGTCTCAAAGCGATGTTTCAAAAATCGTCGCGCTCATTTGCTGCCAGTCATCGGATACGTCGCCAGCCTGTCCCTGCATTTGCTGATCTTTCAGTGGTTCCGCTGCATGTATTGCGGAACCGCCATCCGTTTGTTTGGCGGAAGCTCCCGCGCGGCCAAGGAAGCGATCGTTCAGGATGCTGAGGAAGGTGAGCGGGCCTAGGGCTGGAGTGCCGGAAATGTCGCCTTGATCCGCCCCTCCAACGCGGCAACCTTGATCCCATGTTTACCGGAATCATTGAATCCACCGCCATGGTTGTCTCGCAGGAGCAGGGCCGGCTCCGCCTTGGAAATGTTGCCTTTGGCGCAGAGTTGACGCTTGGCGAGAGCGTCGCGGTCAATGGTTGCTGCCTGACGGTCGTCGAGTTCGGTGCCGGGCAGTGCGCCTTTGATCTGCTGGCGGAAACTCTCCAGGTCACAAACCTGGGCGGATTGAAGACCGGCGGGATCGTCAATTTGGAACGTGCCATGCGGGCGGACACCAGATTCAGCGGACATTTCGTCCAGGGCCATGTCGATACCACCGTGGAGGTTCTCAAATATCAGGCGCAGGGGGCCGACCATGAATACACCATCGCGCTGCCGGCGGAGCACCGGAATCTCGTCGTGCACAAAGGATCGATTTGCCTGGACGGTATCAGCCTGACGATTGCCTCCCTGACGGCGGACACCGTGACCGCCTGGATCACACCGCACACACACGCCGTCACCTCCCTCTGTCAGATGCGCGCCGGTCAGCGGGCGAATGTGGAATTTGACATGCTCGCCAAATATCTCGACCGCATGCTCAGCGCCAGGCTGGCACCCTGAGCCCGGGGATTATTTGCTGGGAAGGGATTCCACCCGGATGAGCACCGGTGGTGTCTTCACGCAACTAAGTTCCGCAATCTTGCGGCTGGCGGCCTGCATTTTTCCAAAGGCGGCGGCATGGAGCATGATCATCAAATCTGCCTCACCGCCACTCTCGGATTCAGGCTGAATGATCGAAGAAATGCCGATGCCATGTTCACTCAGCGCCGTCGCGACCTGCGCGACCACCCCCGGCACATCTAGCACGCGCAGCCTCAGGTAGTAGCTGGAAATCGTTTCCGCCACCGGCAGGCAATCGCCATATTTCCCGGTCGGGACAAACCCGCTGTTGGTGCCCGCTTCATTGAGCAGATTGTCCACGGCGTCCGCCAGATCGCTGATGACCGAACTGGACGTGGCATCCTGTCCGGCGCCGCTTCC
>CALQSQ010000069.1 GCA_943333275.1 Akkermansia muciniphila | reverse complement strand
CAAGCCCCTCCCCGCATCACCCTGCCAAAAACTTCAGGGTAAAAGGGCGAGAACACCACTGCTCTGTAGTGTAGACTCGCCAAGCCCGATGCCGCAACCGTAAGGCCTCAAGCCCCAGCTCACCCACGAGTCCGCGAAGTCGGGCTAGGTGAAAATAGCTCCGTGGAGTGGAAATCCCTTCATTTCCGTCCAACATAAAAATTCTTTCAAACCGCCTGGCTACCTCGTCTGCATTTTCTCCACGACACAACTGATCGCCCACAGCCAACGGTCATTGCCCATGAAGTTGTTGTTCTTGATGCGAAGTTCGTTTTGGCCGCGTTTGAGACGGATGGGGATGCGGGTGGTTTCCAATCCTTTTTCGTGGCGGAGCGTGGCGATTTTCTCGCCGTTGAGCCACACGATGGCCCAATCATCGGTGGCGAGGCGCAGGACGGAATCGGTGTCTTCCGCGCTCTCGATGCTCGTGCGGGCGTAAACGGAGTGGTTTTCCATTTCGTGAAAAAGCTGGTTCAGGGACAGCCAGGTGTATTTGCTTTCGGTCGTGTGGATGCGTTTCGACTGCTCGCCTTCATTGACGATTTCCGGCCAGTCTCCTGCCGGAGCGTTCTCAACGAATTCCTGTTTGATAAATCCTTCCCACGTGTCGCTGCCTGGGAATGGATCGGTGAATTGCCAGCGCTTTGGGGTGACCACTTTCAGGGCTTTGCTGTCGAGGCTGCGGTAGTAGTAGAGCACGCTCTCGGTGTCGTCTTCGCGGCATCCGGTCGTGAATGAAATGGATGAGTGGAACGCGATGGGGTCGGGTCCGAAGAAGCGGTAGAACACGCCGTCCTGATCGTTGCGACCGCGGTTCGCGTGCCATGGGCAGCCAGTCCAGGGCGTTTGGCGATCGTTGAATCCCCAGGTGAACCCGTAGTCGTCCTCCATGTTGTGGCCGCGGATGGCGTGCGGAGACGTCTCGCCGTCGATGAGGATGCGCATGCCGCCCGTATGAAAGACCATGTCGCTATGTTCCTTCTGAATCACTCCCATGAAAAGGCCCGCGACGAATCCGCGCCCCTCGGTTTCCAGCATTTTGAATCCGTCGTTTCTCACTGCGGGCTTCGCGATGTTGTAGACCGCATGGAAGCGGAAAGGCGTGAGCGGCGTCCCTTCCGGATATTGATGCCAGTTCACCATGGTGACGACGTGCTGATCCGCCGAGGCATGGAGGCGGATGCTGCAGGATTTGCTGAAAGGCATCGGCATGTAGCAATTGTAGCCAGGATTTCCTGGCATGCCCGGCGCAGGATTGGGAAAGGCAACGATGCCTGCGCTGTTGATGAAATAGTCCTTCAACCCGAGCATCACGCCGTAGAACGGTCTGGCGGGAACACGAAGCTGCGGTTGCTCCGCGCCGTCCACTGTCACTTCGATTTCCAAATTCTCCGCGAACAATTGCCAGATGCTCCGAACCGCCCCCGGCCCTTTGACATCAAGGATTTCCACGGACTCGCCCTTCTTCAAATTGACCTGCGTATTCACACGCTGCGTCCTGAAATCCATGGGCAACTGAATCATCGGCACCGCTGGGTCTGGAAAGGTGGATGTAATGCTCGCGGGATCTTGCGCCATGGCAAAAGAGGCAAACGGGATTGCGAGCATGAGCTGAAGGAAACGGATGATTTGCATAAATTGGGGCGCGGTAAATTTCACAATGCCCAGGACTTCACCAAATGGCCGATTTGCCACATCAGTTTATCCAGCGCTCCATTGCTCGTGTCGGTGCGGCCATTGAGAAGACCTGCCCAGCAGAGGCCCTTGGACGTGTGGACCATGATGGTGGTGGTGCCAGGCAGCGATCCAGCGTGCCACCAGTTGGCCGCCTTGTTCACGGCCCAGCCGCGGGCGTAGCCTTCGTCGATGCCATGCGTCGTCATGGTTCGAATGGAATCGGCATTGAGTAAAACGGGTAGTTGCGAGGCGAAGCGAACCAAATCACCCGCCGTGGCGATCCAGCCCCCATGTGAATCCATGCGGGAAACCTGCATTCCATAGGCTTCTTCAGGCGGATTTGAGAGATACATTACTTCCCTGGGCCGACGCTCCGTCAGAGTGTTCCCGGCGATCTGCATGCTTGTGATCCGGCACTTCTTCAGAAGTTCCTCCGAGATAAATTTTTCATACGACACCTTCGTCACCTTTTCCAAAACCCGACCCAGCACGCAGTAGCCAAAATTCGAATAGGCGTAGTGTGTGCCCACCGGATGCGTCTGCTTTTGGTTCGCCAGCGTCCACGCGATGAGTTCGTCGTGGTTCATCGTGGGATTTTGAAACATGGGATCCTGATCATCGTTCTTCCAGCCACCACTGGCATGAGTGAGCAGGTGGTCCACGGTGATCGCGCGCACGGAATCAGGAAGTTCCCTCCCATGGGAATCACCCAGAATTCCCTCCGGGCCGAAAACCTTTCCATCCAACTTCAATTGGCCTTGCTCGACGCATCTCATCACCGCCGTGGCCGTGATGGGTTTGGAAATGCTGGCAATGCGGAATCGGTGCTCCGGCGTCACCGCCTCCTTGCCCTCTGCATCCGCAAAACCATAACCCTGCTCGAACGCAATTTTCCCATCACTACCAAAAGCAATGGCCAGCGCCTTGATGCCCTGCTCCCGCAGAAATCCTTCCGCGAGCAATCGAATCGCCTCCTCCTCCGACGGGGACGGCTGTGCCGGCTCAGCACTCGAGGCCGAGCGGCAGGCTGAAAATGCAGCGGCCTGGCCCGCATGATGAATAAAGCGACGACGGTTCATAAGCCTAGCATCACATCGCCACTCGATTCTTCTGTCAATGCAGACGTCGCACGCAACCAAGACGCGGTATCTCCAACTGAGCCATGCGTCGTGGCGCGGGCTTCCAGCCCGCATGCCGGGCAAGATGCCCGCGCCACGTCGTCAGGGCCAAGCTTCGTGGTGGTATTAATTCTTACCCCAGGCCGAACGCAATTCATGCACGTCGAGCGAGGATAGTTTCGCGGTGCCTCCCGTGACGGAAACACTCAGGGTGAGATTCTCGGCTTGCGGCTGGAAGGGCATGGGCACGTAGCAGAGGCCGTCGCTGGCGAAGACTTCGAGGCCGGTGCGGTCGCAATAGATGGTGAGGCGCTGTTTGCCTTCGCGGAGCGGAGCGGGGACCCGGTGGTCGTTGACGGCGAGTTCCTGCTTCTGCGCATCGTAAGTGATGGTGGCTCCGCGAATGTTGAAGACGACTTCCCTGGCATCACCGGGCTCGAATTCGGCCCGCAGTTCGATCAATTCCGCCTTCACGTTTGCCAGGGGATTGGCATCGCCGGGCTTGAGCGGGGCAGCGGCGGTGTGATGGGATTTTGTGCGAAGCGATTCCAGTTCTTTCACTGGCGTGAACGTCATGCGCGGGCCGTCGGCGGTACTGATGAGCCTTAACTCCAAGGGCACAGTCATGGCTTGGTTAAATGGCATTCCTTTGGTCTCGGTCTGGAACCAGCCGATCTGGATGCGGCGTCCATCCTTCTCCGGGATATCACTGAAGGTCTGAGGAGCATAAAAGCCGCGACCGCGATGGCCGGGGAGTTTGCTCTGTTCCGGCGTGAAGCGCGTGCCGTCAAAAGTGCCGATGGCGTATTCGGTGTTGGCCGCAGTGAGGACCCATTTTTTCTTCGTCGCATCACCGTCCACGGGCAGTTCGAAAAAGTCAGGGCATTCGAAAAGAAATGATTTCCCCGGTGCATCGCCTTCGGTGATGCTGGCAAGCGTCCACTCGCGGAGATTCGGTGAAGTGAAGAAGTGAATGGTGTGCTTTTTCTCCCACTCAACGTAGAGCACCAGCACCCATTTCTTGGTCGGTTCGCTCCACATGACTTTGGGATCGCGATTTCCCCCGGTGACCTGCTTGATTACCGGGTTGCCCTCATACTTTGTGAAGGTGCGCCCATCATTGCTGTAGGCGATGCCCTGCACGGTGGGATTTCCTGCGGCGGTGTAGATGAGCACCAGCGGCGGCTTGCCATCCTTGCCGAAACCGCTCGTGTTTTTCCAGTCCACCACGGCGCTGCCGCTGAACATGGGGCCCATGGTGTCAGGCAGAAGTTTATCGCCCAGTTCCTCCCAGTGGACCATGTCTTTGCTGACGGCGTGGCCCCAGTGCATGTTGCCCCAGCCCCAGCCATAGGGGTTGTGCTGGAAGAAGAGATGATACTCGCCATTGTAGAAGACCATGCCGTTCGGGTCGTTGTTCCAACCGCGTTGTGGTGAAAAATGGAACTGACCGCGCAACGGCTCGCGGTAAAGATCGCCGGCCTCTTTCAGTGCGTCACCTTGCTCGATGGAACTGAGCGCTGTGGAATCCTCCTGCAACTTGTCCACGCGCAGGGTGAGTGCCCTGCCCTTCCATGGACTCACATCCATCGGTGCCCACCAGTCGGGCTTTCCGTCGGCGAGCTCGACATCGTTGCGCACCACTTCCTTTCCCTCCACCATCAACGTCAGGACTCGTTTGGGTGCGCCATTTTTGATGGGGATGTGCAGGTAGCGGGTGGTTGCGGTGATTTGCCTTTCCGCGTCTTTCAAGAGTCCTTTGGGCTTGGCATCCGTCTGCAAAATGTGATCCACATTGAGGTGCCCCCATCCACCCATTGCCTCGTCGATGATGCTCAGCGTCGCGGATTTCCCAGAAAACTCCGTAACGTCCCAGGCATCCTGCTGGAGCGCTTCACTGCCACCGGCCTGAAGGTTGGGGCCGGTTGCCTTTCGGACGACTTTTCCATCCACCATCAATTGCAACGCGAGCTTTTCGACATTCATGCCGCCGCCGATCAGAAAGGAAATGAATTTCCGCTCGATGCGGAATTCCGGCGAGGTGAGGGAGCCGGTGCTGTCGTCGCCCTTGTTAAATGAGTTCACGAGACCCTTGCCCTTGAATCCTTCGACATTCATCTGTCCGGCCAGCGGTCCATGGGCGGGTCCGGATCCAAAGGCTTCACCAGCAACCGTCCAGGGAGCATAACTTTCGCCTTCGAAATCCGCAATCAACAGATCGTCGGCATGGAGTGGAGAGGTGAAAAGGAAGCCGATCGCGAGGATCAGGGTGGAAGGGGTGGGGGATTTCATAAGTGTGGTGGTGATGGGTTGATGAGAATGCTATTTCACTGGTTCGAGGACAAGGCAATCCAGCGCGTAAATAGAAAAAGGGGAGTTCAAAATGGGTAATTTAGAGAAAAAGTGTCGGTTTGGGAAACGCCCAGGATGAGGTTCACTTGGTCGCAAAGATCGTGCTTTGCACCACGAGGTGAACGAGGTCGCGCAGACCGCCGTTTTTACTGCTGAGCGTTTGGAGGATCCGGTCCACTTCGGCGCGGTCGGTGGGTTCGATCATGCGGCCGGTGGCATGTGAAATAAGCTTCTCGCAAAGGTTCCGGGTGATTTGTTTTTCCTTGGTGAGCAGATATTTCTTCAGCGCGACAATATCGGCCAAGGATTCGCCGTTGGGGAGCTCAGCCGAAGGATCGATTTTCTTGTCGCCGACGGGATAGTTGTCGCGCCATTGGCCGATGGGGTTAAAGTTCTCAAACGCGAACCCCATCGGATCGATCTTTTGATGGCAACTGTTGCAGGATTCGTTTTTGCGGTGCGCCTCCAGTTGGTCACGAATGGTCTTTGTTCCGCGCAGATCTGGAGAGAGTGCGGGGACATCGGGCGGCGGTGGCGAGGGTGGTGTGCCAAGCAGGCTTTCCAGCACCCAGACGCCCCGAATGACCGGGGATGTGTCCACGCCATTGGCGGTGGCGGTCATCACGCTGGGGTGGGTAAGGACGCCGCCGCGCCGCGGATCGTTGAGTTTGACTTTGCGCATAAAGTCACCCCGGACGTCCCTGCGGTTGTAGAAATATTGCGCGGTGCGCTCGTTCATAAAGGTATAGTCTGAATCGATGAATTCGCGGATGGGACCGTTGGTTTCCAGAAGGGCGGCGAAGTAGGCGTCCGTCTCTGCGGGCAACAGCGGTTGCAACTGACGGTCATAGTAATAACGAAACGGCCCGGACCGCTCGGGAGGCATGGCTCCCAGCTTTTCGATCCGCAGCCAACTCAGGATAAAGCGCCTGCTAAGGGCCCGGCTATTCTCATGGTTGAGCATTCGCTCCACCTGCGCACGCAGCACAGCGGGCTCCATGATCATGCCATTGGCAGCGAGCGAGAGCAGTTCTTCATCTGGCATGGATGCCCAGAGGAAATAACTGAGCCGGGAGGCGAGCTGGTAGCCATTCAGCGGCCCCTCGGTTTCCTGCAAATAATAGAACCGTGGCGCCGCGAGCATGGCGGTGTAGCCCACCCGCAGGGCCTCCGTCCTGTTGCGTCCTCTAGCCATCTCGGACTCGACGAGCTTCACGTAGCGGTCCACATCCGCCGGGAGCACGGGACTGCGATAGGCTCGGAGTGCGAATTTGAGCAGAAGATCCGCAATGCGCTCGGTGCCCGTGACGCCATAGAGCGAGGTATGACTGCGCGGAGGCCATTGGTCGAGCAGGGGTTCAAACGTCATGCTGTGGATGCGCAGATGGGGTCCCATATAACCCGCCGCACCGAACAGGGCTTTGGCCGTATTCGCCTCATATTCCTGTTTCTCCTTTTCCGGGGCGTTGTTGGGCGGTGGTGGACGAAACATATTGGGTAGAAACTTTTCCACGATTTGCGTGGTCTTGTAGCCTCTCCCGTGCGGTGCATTCTCCCATCCAATCCATGCGGTCCATGTGGCGTCGAGCCACATTTCGTAAACATATTTCTGAACCTGCCCGTCGGCGGTCATCGGCCATTGCACCACCGGACGATCGGTCGGATTGCCATCGCCGAAACCGCCCCTGCGCGCGTTCGCCATGTGCAACCCGAGCAGCATCGGCTCGTCCTGGTGCGTTTCAATCAACTCGCCCCAGGAATGTTTCTGGTTGTGGGCTGATGCCTCGATCGTGATGCGATAGCGCGCTGCGGCGCCAACGCCGGATTCTCCCATGGCAGATGGCGAAACGCGCCCCACCCCACCTGCGGCGGCTCCGGGCTCAAGGTAGATTTCGTAGATTCCGTCATACTGTGGATTTAGTTCCTGGGAAATCGTCCCAAGCAGTCCCCTGGGATCCTTGCGAATCGGGCCGGAAAATCCCCGCGCCTCCGTCTTCGGCTTATCGCCCTCCGCCGTGGCCCGGCCCAAGGCATCCTCGGCAGCTCCGATGACCAGCTTCAGCAGGAAATCCGACATGACGAGCTTCTGTCCAATGTTGTCAAAGCCGTGCAGTTTCTCATCCTCCGGAAATTCCCGCTCCACGCCGGTGGCGACATTGATGATCGCGCCGCTGCCGGAGGGATCGACGATTTCCGGACTGACCGCCGGGTTGCGAAAATCGGGACCGTCCAGATAAAGCAGATCACGTAGAGTGTTGCGCAGCTCGGCACGATTGAGCCGACGCATAACGGTGGATCCGCCGGTGCTCTTTTGCTGGGCATACGCTGCATCAAGCCGGGCCGTGAGCGTCTGGATGAAATTTGTCAGCTCGGCGGCTGCAGGCTGGGGCTTTTTCGGCGGCGGCATTTCGCTCAAGTTCACCTGATCGAGAATGTCCTGCCAGGTGCGCAGCGTTTCCACATGATTAAGGTCATGACTCAACGTGTCAAAACGCAGGTCGTGCTTTTGCTTCTCGGGGCCGTGGCAGGCAGAGCAATGCTTTTCGAGAAAAGGCTGGAGCTTGGGTAATTCCGGATCATTCGCCGCAGAGGCGGTTGCGCCAGCCATCAGGCATGAGATACCCAAAACAATTGAAAAGCGGTCTAACATCGGAGCATTCGTCTTAATTTTGCCAGCAACTAGGCCAACTCCAATCCGGTGAGAGTTCCCGTGCTGGTTCCGAAACGAACAATCTCCAGACCAAAATTCTGCAGCATGGACAGCAGGAGGTTTGCGGCGGGCACGCGGGTGTCCTTGTCCACGGGAAATCCCTTGTGCTCGCCGAACTTGAATCCGCCCCCAGCAAGGATGAGCGGCATGTTTTTATTCGAATGCTCGCCCGTCGCCATGCCGCAGCCGTGGAGGATCATGGTGTGATCAAAAAGCGTTCCGCCGTTGATTGGGTCCGACTGTGCTTTGAGTAGATCGATCAGGTGGGCCATCATCGACATCTGATGGCCCTCGATTTTCTTGAGGGCACCCACTTCGAAATCACGCTGCCCGTGATGCGAAAATCCATGATACCCGCCGCTCAACCCAAAATCACCGTTGGTAAAACCACTAGCCAGCGTGAAAATGCGGGTTGAGTCTGTCTGGATGGCCAGCGCAATGAGTTCCATCATGGCCTTCAAGTCCTGCTCCGTGCCCCTGCCCTGAGGGGGTTGGGGCATGCCCGGCGCGGGCTTGGGACGGTCAACCCATGGCTCCTGCCGCACGATTTTCTGCTCCAGTCCGCGCACCGCCTCAAGATACTCTGCAAATTTCTGCTGGTCCCGTTTGCCGAGTTGCCTGTCCACGGATTTCGCCTCGTCGAGCACGACATCGAGGATGCTTCCATGGCGGGCGAACCGCTCGCGGGTCGCGGCCTTGTCCCTGGCATCCTGATCCACAAACATCGCCCTGTAAGCCGCGCCCAAATCAAGCGACGGAACCTGCACGCCCGTGCGAGTGATGCTGATGAGGTTCGCTTCGTTCACCTGCAGAGTCAGCGACGGATAGCGCGTGGCCGAGCCGACAAACTCCGCCGCCTTTTGATCGAGGCTGATATTCCCTTCCGGGTAGTGTCCGGCAAGATGCGTCTGCACGCCGCTGAGAAAAACTGGCACACCTTGATGACCGCCAGTGTTCCCGTGGTCGAGATTGGAGTATACATTGAAGTCTTTGCGGTGTGGTTCCAGCGCCTTGAGCGTTTCCGGCATCTCATAATCGGCCCCGGTCTTCGCCGGGAAAAACGCCTGTGGATAAAAGCCGTAGTTGTTCGAGAGGACGACGATCCGCTTGACTGGCCTCCTGACAGCCTCAGCAGCCATGCTTCGCGGTAACAGCGATTCCATCAGCGGCAAAGCCATCATCACGCCGGAGCGGCGAAGAAAACGCCTGCGTGAGGTTGATTCGGTGGTGTTCTTCATGGTTTTGGTTGGCTGGTGTTTGATGCTCGCTTTGATTTTTGGCGTAAAGTGCGGGGTTGAATCCGACCTACTCCACCGCGCAGTGAATCGCCCACAGGTGCCGGTCGCGATTCATCCGGTTGTTCGTTTTGATCAGGATCTGGTTGTCGCCCTCATTGAGCGTGATGGGAATTTTCACGGTTTGGAATTCGTCGGCATGATCAAGCATCGCAACCTGCTGCCCGTTCATGTAAACGATTGCCCAGTTGTCCAGACCGATCCGCAGTGCCGCAGCGCGCTTTGATGGACTGCTCGCGATGCCGCGGATGTAGACGGATGCATCGAGTCGAGGATAGGCGGTGCGGGTCTGATAAACGCCTTCGAGCCGGACCCAGCCAAACTTGGCGGTGAGATTGTTCGTTGTGAGTTCAGTTCCGTTCAGCGTGAGTTTCTCAGGCCAGTCTCCTTGCGAAAGTTGCTTCACCAGGTCGTCTCCGGTTTTCTTGAATGCTTCGAGATTGTCGCCATCGGGGAATGGGCCGACGACCTGCCAGCCTTGCGGTGTCACGATTGGCGGGGCTTTTGAACCCGGCACTTTGTAGAAGTAGGAAACCGCCTCGTAGTCATCAGGACGCGAGGCGGAGGTGAAAATCAGCGAAGATCGGAACGGGATGGGATCCGGGCCAAAGAATCGATAGAAAACGCCGTCCTGATCGTTGCGCCCGCGGTTGTCGCGGTAGGGGCAGCCGGCCCATTGGGTTTGATACTGATTGAAGCCCCATGAGAAACCGAAGTCATCCTCGACATTGTGACCGCAGATCACGTGCGGATCGGTCTGCCCATCGATCAGAAGTCGCGTGCCGCCATTGTGGAAGACCATGTCCCCATGGTCCTTCTGACGCCAGCCCATGATGTATCCGGCGAGGAATCCGGTGCCCTCGGTCTCGGCGATGGGGAAAGGCTCCGAGGCATTTGCTGGTTGACCGATGTTCCGCTGCGCGTGAAAGCGGAGCGGCGTCAGCGCTACTTCGTCGCGATACTGCTGCCAGTCGATCATGCCGCCACCGTTTTTCCCCGAGCCAGTGAGCAACACGATGCGACATCCTTTGGAAAAAGGAATCGGCAGGTAAAGATTCCATCCGGGCGAGGCCTGTTTGGGAATATGGGGATCGTTGGTGACCGTGAAGTTCGGGAAGTTCGCCAGTCCGGCGCTGTTGATGTGGTAATCTTCGAAGCTCAACAGCGCCCCGAAGAACGAGCGAAACGGCATTTTGACCTGCGGTTCGACAGCGCCATCCACTGTGATCTCAATCGCCAAATCGTCGATGTTCTTTTCCCCAAACACAAACCACAAGTGGCGCACGCAGCCTGCTCCCGTGGCATTGAAGATCTCCACCGGTTTGCCTGGTTCCATGGCCAGATTCGCCGAGGTGCGCCTGGCGCGGAAGTTCGTCGGCATTTGCAATAGCGGCACCGCTGGATCGGCGTAAATCGCCGGAAATGGGTCAACCGTTTGCGCTTGCACAGGGGCTCCGAGCAGGTGGACAGCTGCCAGAACGATGATCACCAGGCACTTGTGAATTGCCTTTGAAAATCGAGGGCGTAAGTGTGAGTGCATGGTGGTGGCGTTGATGCTTAGCGGGTCTTGCGGATTTGGGAGAGGATGACGGAAGTGTGAGTTCATGGTGGTGGCGTTGATGAGAATGCTATTTCACTGGTTCGAGGACAAGGCAATCCAGCGCGTAAAAGATGCGTGGTCCGGTTGATTTAGGATGGGCACCGGTCACTTCGGCCCGCAGGAGGAAGCGGCCATCCTTGGGTGTGAATGTGCCGAGATTCACGGGTTCGGCAGGCTGAACCTCTGCGGCCCAGAGGTCGGATGTGACTGTAGAGGGTGTTCCGTTGACGGAAAATTTCAGAATTCCGAAATCGGGGGCCTGGGTGGCGTGAAGCAAGATTTGCCGGGGCTGGGCATCGGGGGCGGGAATTTCCAATTCCACGAACTGACCTTCCTTCGTGGCCTTTAGTACGAGATGATGGCCCTGACTCCAGCGGGCGCTGTCCCATAGGCTCATGTCCTGTGGCTCTGCAGGCATGCCTTCAGATTTTGCAGTGATCTTTACCTTCTCGCATTCGATGGCTCCGGGGATGTGTTTCCTGCGGGCGAGTTGCGCCGCTTCGAGAGTAGGGATGGGAGCGGCAGCATCCTCAGGCTGCGGTTTAAGGTTGGTGGCTGCGCCGGGGAAGGCGTAGAAATAGGTCGTGGCGGCATAGGTCAGCGACATGGGTTTCCACGACATCAGTTCCATGTCGAACTGCAGCGATTTCTGAAATGGAATGCCATCCAGCTGGCGGGTGCGGCTCAGCACGTTGTGTCCCTGGGTCATGGGCTCATCGATCCGCACCTGATTCACGAACGGAGTCTGGATGATTCCCTTGGGAGCATAGGAGTAACCATAATAGTCCTCCGTGCCCGTCCCCATATGCGAGGGAAAGGATTCGCCATCGACCCAGATTTTCTCATCGCCCTCACCATACCAAGTCGCCACCGGATTGAAGAGCGCCAGCGAGTCGCCTGCATAGACCCCACGGCCCTGGATGCGGATGTAATTCCAATCCGTGACGGGAGGGGTTTTCAGACCGGATTCGAAATGCCAGGCAGTATGAAAATACATCGATCGATCATCCCAGCTCCACGGTGAAACGATCGTATGCAGCGTGGCCAGCACCGGTTGCTGACCGACGTTGCGCAGGGTGATGCGCGCCTCCTTCGCATAAGGCATGACCCAGCGGCAGCGCATCGTGCTATCGTGGCTGACCGTGCGATACCAACTGCGAAGTTCATTGATACCCACCCCACTGCCAAAGAAATCCGTGGCCGGACACCAGACGGTCGTCTCGCCATCGCAGGTCATTTCAACAATGGTGCCGCGCAGGGTGCGTTCGGATTCGATGGGATCCCTGGCTGTCAGGCGCAGTTCCATTTGCCGCACAGCATGGGGTCCATCTGGCAAATTTAGCGCTGCGTCTGCGCCACCAGCGATTTCCTGATTCAGCGACGATAAACTGCCCGCAACAAAATGTGATGGTGCCAGCAATTGCGCACTCACCGCCTGAATCAATTCCTTCGCAGTCTCAACTTGCGGCATAGAAACCGTGCGCACCACTGTGCCCGGAGGGTAAGTGCGATAATTGATCTGGTAATACCGCGCTCCCTCACTTTTGTTTTCCCAGGTGACCTTGCAGTGTTTGGCATAGGGGATTGGGAAATACAGCGTGTTCCCTCCGCCCTTGGCGCTGTAACCGGGATGCGGCTGGGCCAGCGGTTCCCCCACCTTCAAATCGCCACTCAGCAGATCATAAGCGGGAAACTGCAATGCGGGCTTTGCTTCGCCGTCCAGATAGATTCTCAACACTCCGGCATTACCTCCGCCCACCGTAAGCCAGAAGCGCACGATGGCGCCCGGTCCCTCTGCATCCATCATCACCTCCTCCTTGCGACCCTCCTTTTCCTCCGTCCGGATATACTGCGTGTTGTCGTTGTTGCCGAACCAGCCGGGTTTGTCTGGAGCGATCTTGGCACGGTCGTAGCTGCTGGCCTGGCTGCAGGTGAACTCATGTTGAGGCCATCGGGCTAGGGCGTCGACATCCACCATTTCATGGAGCAACGTCTCCAGGGAGATTTCTGCCTGCAGATATACCGGGCTGAGGCCAACGGCTGCGAGGACCAGCAGGAGCGCTTTAGGAAACGGAAGTTTTGACATGAAGCAATCATTAGCAGTTCCCGCTGCTGCGATCTTGTGAAATACTGCCAAAATGTGTTAAGATCCCGCCATGATTAAAAGCTCACTTCAATCCGTATTCTTCTCCCGCATGGCAGACCCTAGGGCCATCCGAAAACTTTTCGAGCATCTTCCGGGTGTATATTTCTTTGTCAAAGATCGCGACAGCCGGATGATTGCCGCGAGTCCGGCTATTTTTGAACGGCTTGGCGTCAGGGACGAAGCCGAAATGCTGGGAAAAACGGACGGTGAATTTTTCCCGCCACACATTGCTGATGGATTTCGGAGCGATGACAATCGAATCTTTTGCACCGGCCAGCCGCTCATTGATCGGCTGGAGGTCTGGTATGATGAAAAGCGCAATCTTGAATGGTGCCTCACGACCAAATTGCCCATTCACGATCAACGCGGAGCCGTCATCGGGCTCATGGGCATCACCCGGCGTGACGAAGGCCGCGCCGCCTATCAATCCAACAGCGATATCGCCCTGGTCTTGAACATGGTGCAGCAGCACGCGAACCGAATCCTCTCCACAGCCGAGTTGGCTCATCGGTGTGGTCTGTCAGAGCGAACACTTTATCGCAAAGTTCAGCAGGCTCTCGCGATCACGCCCTACGAACTGATGCTTCGCACGCGCATCCAAAAGGCCGCCGAAGCTCTGATCAAAACGCGCGATCCCATCATTGAGATTGCCATTGCCCACGGATTCTGCGACCAAAGCACTTTCACCCAGCACTTCCGCAAGCGAACCGGTCTTACCCCGAGGCAGTTTCGCATTCGGAACCAGGCATGATTTTCACGTCGGCCGCGTTCAGCGAGAGCCCGGATTGCTTCCGGTTTTGAGGAGGAGATCGAGAAACTCCCCTGCCGCCGCCTGCGCTTCAGCCGGGTAACGGTGATCCAGATGATGGTTTAGCATGCGGACATTATCCTTCTTTCCAAGCAATGCATAAACGGCCCGCGCCGCCTCGATGAACGCTGTGCTCTTCTCCCCATCAGCGGAATCCCCCGCCAGCAGGAGGAACGGACGCGGCGCGATGAGGGCGATCAATTCGTGGTGATCATGTTTAAATTCGGGTTTCCGAATTTGGGGACCCAGATACCAGGGTGCATCCCAATTGCTGAAATCCAGACCGATGCCGCCTTCGCTGAAGACCGCCCCTTTGAAACGTTCATCAAACGCTGCGGCATAGAGCACTTCCTTGGCACCAAGGGAATGTCCCAGACATCCAATCCGATCCCGATCCACCTGCGGCAGCGACTCCAGGTAGTCCGCTGCGCGAATGCCATCCCAGGTCATGCGCGCCATTCCTGTCCGGGCAGGATGGCGTTCCTGCATGAGTTTTACGTTGCCGGCGAAGTCGGCGCCATCGTCGAAAATGAAGCAGCGAGGGCACAGCACGACGTAGCCGCGTTGGACGAGTTGTAAACCCTGCATCAATTCTGGATTGGAAGCATCCACCCCCGCCACCTGCTGCGCATGGGTTTTCACTGTCGGATGAAAGACCACGACTGCAGGGGTATTTGTCTTTGCCTGGTTCGGAATGAGCAGCCAGGCATCCGTAAAGACGCCGTTCTCGATCTGATACTTCACGTGCTGGCGGGTGTGATCAGGAAAAGTCTGGGTTTCGATGATTTCAGATTTCAACGGCGCTTTTTCGGTTGGGAAATTTCCCAGGATGTCCTGCCATGCCTTTTTGATCACGAAACGCTGCTTTTCCCAGCCCTTGGGCGAATCAATGGGTTTCCCGGCATCATCCATAAGGAGTGGTTTCGGGGAGTGCTCCTGGATGAAATTTAACAGCAAGGGCATCGCTGGCTCCGCCATGCCTCCATGGTCGAATCCGGTGAGTTCCTTGAGTGGGCTTTCCTTGTGGCCGACGAGTTGCATCATGCGCCAGAAATAGGCATTTTCCTCGTAGCGGCCCATCAACTCCTTCTCGCGATCCCCCGTGACGAGGAGCATGGGAGGCGCGTCCTCTCGAACATGAAACAGCGGGGCCAATTCGTCGATGATCGGTTGCAGTCCATCGATACCGCGCTCACCACGGATGGTGAAATGCGTGATCATTTGTGAGCTGAGGGGAATCAAGCCCGCGATGCGATTCGCATCGATTTCATGCGCGGCGAGCCAATGTTTATCAAGGCCGATCATGGCGGTGAGATAAGCGCCGGCGGAGTGTCCGCTGACAAAGATTCGGTTCGTGGAACCTCCGTAGTTGGCGATGTTTTTAAATGTCCACGCCACCGCCGCGGCTGCATCTTCAATAAAGGCGGGAGATTTTGCACCTGGACTGAGGCGGTAATTCACAGCCACAACGGCGATGCCTTTTTCACGCAGCGGGATTGGAATGAAACGCTCCCCGGTTGTGAGACCACCGCCGTGGAACCATACGACCGTGGAGAAGGGTTTATCGACTGGATAATAAAAATCAAGGCGGCAGCGCTGTTGCATCGCTGCGGTGAGATCCTTGCCGTCGCGATAGAGCACTTCGGTCAGCAGGCGGTAGTGTTCGCGGGGTTCGTTGGGGAAATCGGGAAACGTAGCGGGTCGCTGGCCCAACTTGATCGCAATTTTGTCCAGCGCTGCTTCGGCTTCGCGGCATTTGGAAGCAAATAGCAGATTGGCAGCCTGGTCGACTTCATCCGTGATCTCCGCATCACCCATGCTTCGCTTGCGGAGTTGGTAAAGAGCGACGGGCAGACGCAGGTCGGCTACACTGAAGGTCTTCGATCTTTGTTGCTTGGCCTGCACCAGTTCCAAGTTGCGATAACCGTTGGAACGGGTGGGTTCGATCATCGTGCCCTCGCCGTAGTCGTTCCAAGTTGCGATCTGAATAATCTTGGAGCCGCTCTTCATCGCGAGATCGAGTGTCTCGGTCAGGGTCGCTCCGGATCGCCATGCAATGCTGCCATAGCTGTCATGAACGCCCGCTTGTTTGTAGATGTCGTTAAATCCCGGGAACGCAGTGGCGATCACGGATTCGCCCGTTGCACCGCGGGCATAGAGCACCTCAAGTTCCTTGCCCCATTGTTCCGGGGAAAGCGTTTTCCCTCCGGTCACGGGCGGCCATCCATAGATGCCATCCGCGCCGTGGTCCTTCGCCAGATGAGGCAGGGCATAGAGGAGTGGCCTGGAGGGCAGTGCACCGCGCAAGGTCTCCCACTGCTCACGTTTAAAATACTGCGGACCAAACACCAGCAATACAGGACGCCCCTCCTGCTTCACATAAGCCTCGTCATTGAACCAATGCTGCTCAGCCCATTGCAGATCAAGCGACCCCTCTTTCACTGCCTCCTCCGCAGTCAACCCCTTGCCCTGAATCATCTGCCCGATGGCCTGGTCCTCGTAGCAAATGGCAAAGCGCAGGCCTGCTTTTTTGATCCATGTCACCAGCTTCTCGGTGTTCCGATGATTGGTTGCATAGTCGTTGAAGTCCTTTGTGCCATACCAGTCGATGATCACACCATCAATTCCCGCAAGCTTCATCAGCAGCACCTGGCACTCCAGCGCGTGCGCGTCGCCCGAGTCGTAGAGACCGATCAGCGGAGCGTCATGCGTTGCCGCCTCGCGATTTCCAGTCCAGCCAACCCGATCAGGATTAAAATGATTCATCGTCCAATGCCATCCCCACTGCCCACTCACCTCCTTGGTGCCATACCAGGGCAAGTAGTGCGCGAGGATGAGCCTGTCGGTTTCGGCGGCCACCGAGAAGCCGCAGGACGTCAATGTGGCCAGCAAAGAGGCTAGTCTTGTTCGCAGGGAATGGGTGCTTTTGAGATGCATGGGAAAACAAGGATCATACCTTGTCTTAAACTAAGGACTCGCGATTCTGAAAAATAGTCGTTCGGTCCCCGGTGCTTGACTAATAACGGGTGAAAGCGTCTGATCTGTTGTCTCCGGGCCTAGGGTTTGAATCGTCATCCAACTAGTTAGGGAAGCACTGGTCTGGACGCGGTAGGTGCGTCCTGCAGCCGCGGCAAAACTGAGTGTGACGATATTCCCCGTGATCGGTTGGATGCCTAGCGTAAACACACTTCTTGGATCCAGTGGATTCGTGCCGGCGAGGTATTCCTGGAGATTGGTTTGGCCATCGTTGTCGTCATCCCCTGCGGCTTTGGCGGCGGGGATTTGGTCGAGGCCGGTGGCGCATTCCCATGAGTCGGACAGGCCGTCGAGATCGGTATCGATAAAGAGGGCTGTGCTAGTGCCGATGACAACGTAATCTTGCGAGGCAGCCGGAATGAGAATGCCCTGAGGATCATAGACGCGCAGCGAGATTGTCTGGCGTCCGAGCATGACGGGCACGGTGGCCGCCCAGCCGCTGAGACTGGAGAAGTCTGCTTCCACATGAGCGCAGGCGGGCGTCTCGAAGCGCACGGTTTTGTAATTGTAGGGCGCGGTGCCGGAAAAATTGACGCTGTCGGCGACGATGAAAGCCTCGTTCGCTGGCGCGGTGGTCACCGCCCATGCGGAGGGCGCGGGAATCTGAGTTTGCACATAAGCGGCCCGCGCGGTGATCCAAGGCAGGATGCTGCTGAAATCCTGACCGGGTGTAAAGTCATCGTAGTGATCCGTCCAATAGGCCATGTGCGCGGTGTTGAACGTCGTGGTCATGATGTCCTGGAGGTGGCAGTAGAACCGGCGCAGGTTGTGCGGACGCTGGATGAGCTTGCTGATCTGGCGGCTGCTCCAGAGAGGCGCGGTGGTGGCCTGGACAAAGGCGAAATCCCAGTCCCACGGCAGGAGGAGCATTTTACCATCCTTCGGGCGCTGGTAGAATACTGCATTGTGCCCGTTGTCGCGGCTGAAAATGTCAGCGATGCCGCAGAGGCTTTCGAATGCCATCGCTCGCATCCATTCGTCGTTGTCGATGAGAGGATCGACCTCCGCATCGAACGCCGTTCCGCTTTTCGCAAACGCCCGGGTCACGGCCATCATTGCGGAGGAGTCATCCTGATCCGTGTTGTTCTCGTGACGGAAGAACCACCGGTAGCTTTCCGGATCCGCCCCCAAGTCGCCCAGGTCTATGTTGGAATAGCTGCTCTCCTGGGCCTGCTTGAGACCGGTGGGCACGCTGCCATCGGTCCCGGTCGTGTGATAGGCGATCTCCATTTTGTAGAGCTGGCCGTCGCTGCCGTGGTTATACAGGCTGTCCAGGTAATCCTGACCGTAGCGAGCCATCTGCAGCAGTGCGGAACCGGTGTGGCCGGCCTGCGGGGAGATCACGCGGATGATGTCATCGTAAAGGCTCGCAGCACCGCCGGCGTGGCTGATGATGTGCTTCACGAGGATCTCGTTCTGGCCGAACGGAGCACCAGCGTAGCCCCAGTTGCCGCTGCGATCGATGAGCACGCTGTCATGCACGCCCCGGAACTTATGATCCGGCGGGAAGCTGAGGTTGTAGCTTTGACGCCCGGCGTCGGCACGGCCGTGTTCGCTTCCCTTTAGCCTGACTCCGGCGTGGTAAAAAATTTCGCTCTCATCATAGACGATGGTGCAGCCGAGGTCGTCGTCGGCCATCAGATTGGTATTGGTGAAGAGTAGAGTTTGATCGGAGGCAGTCATGATGAGCCTCACATTGTGCGCCAGCCCAAGGATTGCCTGGCTGTCATTCCATTGAATGAGGGCGCGCGAGTCTGGACCCGCTGCGGGAAAGTCTGCTGTCGTCGCAGCACCATCGGTGGCGCGAACGTAGAATTGGACGACCACCCCGGCGCTCTGACCTGGGATGACGGAGCTCCATGTGCCGCCGGAGTTCGTCATGCTGACGGCCGTGAACGCCCCGCCGTTTACGGCATAGAAGAGCGTGGCGGAGGCCACCGTGTCAGGATCGTTCGCGTCCACGCTCACTGTGCAGGCCTGGGAAACTGCGGGCACCACCGGTGCATGACGCAGATTGGCGAACGCGGGGCCGGTGTTCGCCATGTTCCGTGAATTCACCGCGCCGGGTGTGCCGCCGTTCGGGGGAACGGTGAGGCGCGTGACTTTCGCGCAGCGGTTCCAGTAGAGGCGGGTGTTCAGCAGGTTGGCGCCGCGCTGCCATTTGGCGCGATAACTGATCTCATACTCGCGGCCGTCGACGATGGAGGTGTTGCCGTTCAGGGTGATCTCGATGCAGTTGTGGAGAACATCCGTGCCGCCGGTGGAGGTGATGCGCAGCACCTGGTTCCCGGCATTGCCAGGCTCTGCGATGATGGCGCTTGAACGGTGAGTGCCGCGCATCCGCCATTCGGTGGAACCGCTGGAGAAGTCACCGCCCGCGACAATCACCGCCTCGCTGCCGGTGCCGGGCTGGCTGGTCACTACGAGATCGTCGATGAGCACTTCGCCCTCGTCCAGCAGGCCGAGCACGAATTCATTGAAATTGACCGGACCTCCATCGGCCGACGCCGTGGCGCGATAGGTGTAGGTCTGCCATGTGCCGCGCGCTGTTTCGTCGCTCGCCGCCCACGATTCCGGAGCGGAGTTGTCGCTGCGCAGGTCGCTGAGTTCCAGGCTGCTGCCCCCGCCATCTGCCGCCGTGGGCCAGCGGCCGCTGTCGTAGTAGGTCACACTGTCGGCGATGTTGTCCGCGGCATCGCGCAGGAGAATTCGCTCGCCGCTGCGCGAAAGATTGTTCAGCAACGGACCGACGGCGGTCACGCCGGGATGGGAGACATTGAAAACGGCGAGGTCATTCGCCACTACGAGGCGGTCGCCTGAGTCGATGCTGGTGCCGCTGGCGAAATGGAAATCCGCTCCTGCATCAAGCCGCCAGCCCGTCAGAACAACCGGCGCGCCGCTCTTGTTATAGAGTTCAATCCACGTATTGCGGCTCTCCGCGGAGGCGACAGCGGGGGCCGTCGTTTCACGCGCGGTGAGTTCCGCACCCAGGAAGACATCCGGATCTCCGCCCGACTGGT
The DNA here is from genome assembly GCA_943333275.1 of Akkermansia muciniphila. Classification (GTDB taxonomy): domain Bacteria; phylum Verrucomicrobiota; class Verrucomicrobiia; order Verrucomicrobiales; family V1-33; genus JAGNEJ01. The sequence continues at coordinate 11,421 of CALQSQ010000069.1, read as the reverse complement.
GGACTTCCACCGCCAGCACGTTCAAGCCGCTGACAAGGGCTGCGGCGGGCACGGGGATTGGTCCGCTCAACGTGGCGGACGCTCGTTCCGAGGGCGGTACATTGTCGCGGCGTAGTTCCGTGCCGTTGAGCCAGACGACAGCCCCGTCGTCGCTTGCGAGATTCAGGAACAGTTCGGTCGCGGCCGGAATGCCGGTGAACGTGAAGGTCGTTCGGAAGTAATGGGTTGGCGGTCCTGTCGCGAGCGTCGTATTCCGCGGTCCGGGCAGCGCGCCGGCAGCATAATGTGCGGCCACGCGCGCGGGGGTGAGCGGGTGGTTATAGACGGCCACTTCGTCCATGATGTAGCTCCCGGATGCCGACTCGCGATTGTCGTAGCCGATGAAGATGGTATTGTTACCAGTGGTGCCGGCGGCAGGCAGATTGCGCGAGATGGTGCCCGTAGTGTCCGCCACGCCGTTGATGTAGATGACGCCATTTTCCGTGGGATTAATGGCGTCCCATGACGTCACGATGTGATAAGTCTTCGCAATGCCCAGCGTGCCCCCGGATTCGAGCGACACGGGCGTATTCCCAAAACCGTAGTGCGGGCGAATGGCTAGGCCGGGCGTGAGGTAATTCATCATGAAGAAGTCGCCGCCGCTTTCGCCGTCGCCGACGAGGTTCATGAATCCACTGGGCACTGTGACCACCTTCACCCAGTATTCGATGGCACAGCCGCCGGGTCCTATCTTTTCGAAACCAGGGACCGTGATGCGATTCGATCCGCTTAGCGTGATCGCTCTGCTCAGTGCACCATCATTCACCAGTGGAGCGGTTCCGAGCGTCACGCCGACGGTGGCGGTGCCCGTGCGGCTGTTGCCGCTGGAGTCGGTCATGCTTGTTGTGGAGCCGTCGAGTTTCCAGTAGGCGAGTGGTGCGTCTGCGGCGACGACGGCGGCGTAGGCATCGGCGGCGGTAGAACTGCCAAACATCCCCTGACCGCTCGGCCATCCGGTGTCGTTGAAACCCGCGTCCTTCCACGCCGCACCGGGATTGCTCCCGTCGTCGAGATAACGCCAGGTTCCCGTGAAGGGCACGAGCGTGCTGTTCTGCACGACCGCCGGTGAGCCCGGGATCGGCCGCGGGTGATACATAATTTCAGAAATTACCACTCCGTCGTTGAAAGCGAAAATATTCGCCGTGCCCTGCGTCGACCCGCTCGTGGTGGCCCATCCGCCCGTCGCGGTGCGGCCGCGGCCGGTGGCTTCGATCTCAATACTGTCAACGTGCTGTGCGCTGGAGGGCGTGAGCAGGAAGATTTTTGCGCCGGCCGCGGGATTGAATCCCAACTGTGCCGCGGTCACCGTTAGCAGAGTGCCGGGGGCGAGCATCTGTGATGGCAGAGTATAGCTCCCGCCGCTTAGGCCCGTGACCCGGATGACAAAGCTCGTAACATCCAGCGGTGCCGCGTCGGTGTTTTGCAGTTCGACAAAGAAGCTGCCGGGCGCGCCGACTTCATTGAGCCGAAGAGAGGGCGGCGGCGTGCCGGCGACCGATGCGGCAAAATAATCAAGGCCGCTCTGCGTCTTCGACCAGTGCTGAGCGACTTCCGCAGACGTCAGGGCGCGGCTCCAGTATGCGACCTCATCCATCGCGCCAGTGAAGGCATCCGCTCCGCCTGGAGCGAGATTGCCGATCGTGGCCGGAGCGGTTCCGGCTGCGGAAACGACCCCGCTGAGCGTCGTGCTGTGTCGCAGCGTGCCGTCCACATAGAGCGACTTGGCTCCGGTGGTGGAGTCATAGGTCGCGACCACATGGTGTTCCTGACCGTCCGTCAGCCCGGCCAGCGAGGGACGTCCCGCAACGCCGTCGAGCGGCATGTCCATCTCACTGTAGGTGCCGCCGGTGTTCAGCCCGAACGACAATGCCGGTCCGCCGCTGTTGCGCAGAGCCAGCAGCACGCGTGCCGGCTGCGTGGAACCTGGCAGAACATTGAGTGGTGTATTCGCACCGCTGGCGAGATTCGCCACTTGGGAGGCGGTCAGCGCCACGCGGAAAAGTGCAAAATCATCAATGTCGCCGGTGAAGGCCTCGCCGCCGCCGGGGCCGGCATTGCCGATGACTGCTGCCGCGCCGCCGCCGGTCACGACATTTCCGCTATGCGTCGTGCTGAAGCGCAGGGTGCCATCCACATAGATGGCCTTCACGCCGGTCGCGCTGTCATAGCTCGCGGCGACGTGGTGCCAGTTGCCGTCCTTGAGTTGCGCCAGCGTCGGACGGCCGCTCACGCCGTCGAGTTTCATGTCCATTTCCTTGTAGCCGCCGTTGTTGAGGCCCAGTGAGAGCACCGGCCCGGCGGTGACGGGCGGACTGGCCCCGCCGTTGTTACCGTCGTTCTGAAAGCTGAAGAGGATGCGATTGTCGCCGTCTTCCTTGCGAAAAATTTCGTCGTAATCGCTGAAGTTGCCGCTCCAGGCGGGCTTAATCCAGGCGCTGATGGTCAGGCTGGAGGCAAAGGCCAGACCGCTCCCGATGTTGACTCCATCCGCGCCGGAGTTGTTGCAATGGATGGCACCGATGCTGCCGTTGACGCCGGCGGTGCGGGTGGCCGTTCCGATGAAGGTGCCGTTGGGTCCTCCCGCGGCATCGGTGGCGGCGGCGGTGCCGGTGGCCGATTCATTGAAGGCATACCACGCCGCGAGATCGGCTGGCACATTCGTGTTGTTACGGCTGAAAAGCACATCGCTGCCGGTCCCATTCCACGTTGATTTGATGATTGCCTCGATCGAAATGCCAGCGGTCACCGCGAGGTTCGCTCCGATGCCGACGTTCACCGATGCAGCCGCACTATTGTCAAAATTGAGCGCCCCGCTGCCGGTGAGCCCGGCAATTCGCGTGGTGCCGGCAGCGAGGGTGCCCGTATTGTCTCCGGCTGCATCTGCTGTCGTCGTACCCGAGGCTTCCTCCATCCTCCACCAGGACACCAAGCCAGCCGGCTTCACAAACGGCGCGCTGGGATCCGGAAAATTTCTTGTGCCGGGCGTGCCCCCGTGCTGCCAGCTTGTCGTCCAGTTTGCCGGATCGTCGCTGGCCGCATTGGGATTCACTTTGGTTAGGCTCGGGCCGGCGCCGTCTGCACCGGCGGGCCACTTGCCGTCGCTGCCATAAATAACCTGATCCATTTCACGTCCGTTGTTGTCGCGCAGGTGGAGGTCCTCTCCGCTGTTGGAAAGCCGTCCCGTCCAAGGTCCCAGCGCCCCCGTCACTCCATAGTCCGCCAGCAGTCCCGCGGGATTCACGGCCACTACAAGATAGCCGCGCCCCGGAATCACCGTGCCCACTGGAAATGTGTAATTCACCCCGCCCGTGAGCGCCCACCTCGACATGTCCACATCCACCGCCATCTGGTTGTGCAGTTCGATGTATTCCCGGGATGCCTCCGCCGTGTCCGGGTGATAGTGGATTTCGTTGAAGACGACGACGGAGTCGCCGCAGGCAGCGACAGTGAGAACGGAGAGGAAAGCGGGGATCAGTTTCATCGGGAAGTTTGGGACGCAGCCTGGAGGCCACTGAAGGAATCTCTGGACTCACACGCGGTAAGAGAGGGTTCACGTTCCGGAGAGGCCCGGATATCGGATGGAATTGAATTTATGAGCGGAAAAAAGGCCGGTAAGTCCGCCGGGAATTTTGAGAATTTTGAACGATTCATGATGTAGAGTTGCATACGGATTCCAGCGATGGTGGTCGTTCGGTAGGGGGGTCGAAAAATGTGGCCTGGGCAGGCGACGCGAGGGCCCATCCTACGGCAAATAGCTTTGATCGGGAATCACATTTTCGTGTGATTCTACCCCGTCCAGCGGCAGCTGAACGCCCGTGATCAAACCAGCCGTTCTTTGAGCGCCTTGGCCACAGCGCCATTGACGGTATTCACCTGCAGCTTGTCGTAGATGTTTCGCATGTGGGTGTTCACGGTATGAATACTGACGCCCACCTGGACGGCGATTTCCTTTTTGATGTGGCCCTGCACCATCTGCTGGAGGATTTCCTGTTCCCGGGACGTCAGGCCGTAATCTTTTTTCACCGGGACGAGACGGGAGAACACCTCCAGCACGCGGCGGGCGATGCGGCTGTTCATGGGAGAACCTCCAGCAAGAACGTCTTCGATTGCGGCAGCAATTTCGGAGACCGGGGCGGTTTTGAGCAAATAGCCTTGGGCTCCCGCGCAGATGGCCCGGATGATTTTTTCCTCGTCTTCAAAGACCGTAAGGACAATGAGCCCAGCCTTCGGCAACTGCTGACGCAGGATCTGGATAGCCTCAATACCGTCCATGCCGGGCAGGCCGACGTCAATGAGCACAGCCTGCGGGGGATTCCCGGCCTGGATCATTTCCAGAGCCTGTTCCGCTGAGCTGAAACTACCACTGCACACAAACTGACCGGTGCGCTCCAGTCCGCGGGCCACGCTGGAGCGAAACGTGGTATTGTCTTCAATCAACCACAGGCTGGTGGGGGTTCCGGGTGTCATTTCTTGAGAGGGATGGCTAGGGTGATCACGGCGCCATTTTGTGGTGAGGCATCCATCCGGAGTAGTGCCCGGCAGGCCACCGCCCGTTGTTTCATATTCTGAAGTCCATGGCCACGCTGGACGGTGGCTGGATCGTAGCCCGTGCCGTCATCCGCTATGCGCAAGGTAAGTATTTGGGCGGATTGGGTCAGGGAAATTGTGACGTGCCGGGCGGCGGAGTGGCGGCGAATGTTATGAAGTGCTTCTTTGAAGATGAGAAAAAAATCCCGCTGCGCCTCAAGGGTGAGCCCGCTGCTTCCCTCCAGTCCGTCCACCTGTATCGTCCATTCCATGCCAGCCAACAGCAGCCCAGCCGTCTCCCGCAGGCGTCCGGCCAGATCACCCGCCGTCTTTTTCCCGGGACTGATCAGCCACACGATGTCGTGCATGGAATCCGCCGTCTGCGTGGACACCCGGCGGATTTCCTCCAGGTCATGGCGCATGGATTCCGTGTCCGGAGCCGCATCCATCCCCAGTTGACTGAGGATTCCGATGCTGCTGAGGTTGCTACCGATCTCATCATGCAGATCCCTTGCAATCTGCCCCCGCAGCCGATGCGTCTGCCGTCGTTGGCGGACGCGGCCCAGCCAAACAACGGCGATTCCGGCCGCTACGAACAAGGCGGCAATCATCCCCGCCAACCAAGCCAATCGAACCTCTGCCGACTCGCGCAGCGATGCGACTTCGGTTTCCCGTGATTTGATTTCCGTGCTGATAGTCTGTCGTCTGGCCACGGCGGCGAGCCATTCCGCAAAGCTGCCAACGCCTTCCCTGGGGGCGATCCCATCCACAAGGAATGCGGGTGCCCATTTGCTGGCGGTGAGCGGCAGTGGCGATGATTCAGAAACCTTTTTTTCAAGTGCCACGTTCACACCTCTGGAGATCACCTCCAGTTCCGCGAGAGCGAAGACGAACTCGCTGGCCAGCCGGGAACGCGGCCAGAGCTTGAGTGCGGTCACCCTGACAAATTGGGCGGACATCCCCTTTGCTGGAAAAACCACCCGACGGTCTCCGGGATTGGGAAAGTCCTCAGCCGATTGGTCGGCAATCATCGTTGGATTGGCAAATGCAGCATCGTTGGCGATTTCCACTTTGAATCTCGGCGGAAATCCAAACCCAATCGTGTCAGGGAAATCAATCGGACGGGCAGGCCTCAGTCGAATCTCATCCAATACGAAGGAAGCTCCCAGATCCACCTGCACCCACTGGGCGGCATCAGGTTGCTGCTCCTCCCGGCCGTGATAGCCATTGGTCGGAAGCGACCGACTTTCCACCGGCTTGCCAACGACGGAAATCCCATCGACCAGACCATTGAGGCTCCAACGCGGGGAATCCATAACGTCCAGTGCCTCAACTCGGGCCTGACCAGCGACGTTACGATTTCCAGAGCACACCACCAACTCACCCATGGCCAAAAAATAGTTGTCAGGCTCTCCGCGCAAAACAATTGCCGTGACCCGCACGAAACGAGTCTCAACCGCCACCTTGCGCATGACCACTGGCATTGGCCCGGGATCTGGGAAATCCACCGTCGAAAAATCACCGACGGTTTCTTTCTCAGCGAAATCTCTCGTCAGCGACGTATCCACGCGAAATCGCACTGGGAATCCCAGCGCCATGGACGTGCCCGTTGAAGACGGCAAAACCGCAGGAACCAGCACAATATCATCCACCTGCATCACACGGCCAAGGTCCACCTGCACCCACTTTGTTGTTTCCTGCATCGCCGCTGGCAGGCTCCGATAGCCTGGATGGGAAAAGTCCGGCTGCGAATCCGAAACCGGCAGGGCCTCCAGATCATCCCGCAAGGTGTGGAGACGCTGCTCCTTCTCCCTCAACCCCGGCTGCACCGCCCGACGCCAGCTTTCCAACAGCGATGTCTCCGCAGCAAATCCGCCTCGGCAGAGAATTGCGGCAGCAAGAAATGTTTGGAATGAAAGCGGGAATGGCAAATCGTCCTGGAAGTAAAATGACACCATCCTGCGCCTATTCGAGCGATCTGCCAACCCACGCATTTCACATGATGGTGTGAATTGTCATCCAGCCCCGAAGCGCTAGCGTAAATGCAACAATGATCAGAATTCACGTCTTCATTCTTGCAGTCGTCACGGGCACCACCAAGGCGGCGGATGTCCCGGTCCTCCCTGTTCCGGCGGATCGGGCGGTTGAATTCGTGAAGGATATTCAGCCGATCCTGGCAGAGGCCTGTGTAAAATGCCATGGGCCGGATAAGCAGAAGGCGGAGTATCGGCTGGATGTGAAGTCCATCGCACTGAAGGGTGGCGAGAATCACGCGCCGAATATCATTCCCGGGAAAAGCTCGGAGAGTCCCCTCATCAAATTTGTCGCCGGTCTGGATCCGGACATGCAGATGCCCCCGAAGGATCCGCCGCTCAAGCCGGAGCAGATTGGGATGCTGCGGCGGTGGATTGACGACGGGGCTGTATGGCCGGATGAGGCAAGCGCCCGGGTGGTGGATAAGAAAGACTGGTGGTCGTTGAAGCCCATGGCGAAGCCTGCGCTGCCGAAGGGGGAAGTAAATGGGAACGCCATTGATGCCTTCATTTCAGCGAAGCTGAAGGAGAAAGGACTGGTCATGGCCCCGGCTGCGGACGCAAGGACTCTGATCCGGCGGGTGTATTTTGATCTCATCGGTCTGCCGCCTTCTCCTGAAGAGGTGGAGGCATTTGTAGAAGAATCAGATAGGGCCCATGGGGCCTATAAGGCCTATGAAACCCTCATAGACAAGCTCCTGGCCAGCCCGCGCTATGGCGAGCGCTGGGCCCGGCACTGGCTGGATGTGGTGCACTACGGAGACACGCACGGCTACGACAAAGACCAGCCCCGCCCGAACGCGTGGCCCTACCGGGACTATGTCATACGCGCGCTGAATGAGGACAAGCCCTACGCGCGTTTCGTGCAGGAGCAGCTTGCCGGAGACATGCTTTTCCCTGGCACCGCGGATGGCATCACCGCGCTGGGATTCATCTCCGCGGGGCCATGGGACTTTATTGGGCATGCGGAGGTGCCGGAGGAAAAAATCGATGGAAAGATCGCCCGGCATCTGGATCGCGACGACATGGTGGCGAACTCGATCGGCAATTTCACCAGCACCACCGTCCAGTGCGCGCAATGCCACAACCATAAGTTTGACCCGATATCGCAGGACGACTACTACTCACTACAGGCGGTCTTCGCAGCGATTGACCGTGCGGACAAGCAATACGACCTGGATCCTGCGGTCGGCGCGCGGCGCGCGGCCCTGACGTCCCGCAAGAAGGAACTGGAGGCCAAAGAGACGGCGATCAGCGAGCAGTTGACCAAAGCCGCAGGGCCGGAATACTCGAAAATACTCAATGACATCAAGGAGACCGAGAAAGCCGCATCCCAGGGCGTGCGCCCCGAATATGGCTGGCATAGCGGCATCGAGCCGAAGCAGGAGACGCGTAAGTGGGTGCAGGTTGACCTCGGAAAGAGTGTGCCACTCGACCATGTGGTGCTCGCTGGGGTTTGGGATGATTTTAATGGCATCGGGGCGGGGTTTGGTTTTCCGGTCCGCTTTCGCATCGAGGCGAGCGATGATCCGGAGTTCGGCGGTGAACCGGTGGTCATTGCCACGCAGGATTTGACGGATTTCCCGAATCCCGGCACCGCGCCGCAGACCTTTGAAGCGAAGGGAAAAAGCGGCCGCCACATCCGGATCACCGCCACGAAATTAGCTCCAAGGCAGAACGATTTCATTTTTGCCCTTTCGGAATTGCAGGCCTTCGATGCGAGCGGAAAAAACGTGGCGCTGGGTGCGACGGTGACGAGTGCCGACAGCATTGAGGCCCCCGTGCGCTGGATGCGAAAAAATCTCACCGATGGCATTTATCCGGCAGCAACCGGAGGTGGGGAGCAGCTCGCCGAACTGCGCAAACAGCGTGATGCCCTGATCTCAAAAGCTCTCGATGAACCCACCAAAATTGCCCGTGCAGCCAATGCCGCTGAGCTTGAAGTAACGATCAAGGACCTTGCCCAACTTCCCGCCCAGCAGGTTGTCTTTGCGGGCACGGTCCACAATGGCTCGGGAAATTTCCGCGGCACCGGAGGAAATGGCGGCAAGCCGCGCGCCATTCATTTTCTCGCCCGGGGCCAGGTCACCATGCCGGGCCGCGAAGTCCAGCCCGCTGCACTCAGTGCGCTCAATGACCAATTGCCCGGAGGCTTCGGGCTTGCCCCTGACGCACCCGAGGGGGAGCGCCGGGTGGCACTGGCGAAATGGATCATCGATCCCCGCAATCCGCTCACCTGGCGCAGTATCGCCAATCGCGTGTGGCTCTATCATTTCGGGCGGGGCATCGTGGAAACACCGAATGACTTTGGCCGCATGGGCATGCTGCCAACGCATCCCGAACTGCTCGACTGGCTGGCTGTGACTTTCCGCGATGATTTCGGAGGCTCGTTGAAAAAACTCCACAAGCTCGTCCTCACGAGTCAGGCCTACCGTCAATCATCGGCTGTGAGGAACGAAAAGGCGGAGGAAATCGACAACGGAAACTCTCTGCTGTGGCGGCAGAACCGCCGCAAACTTGAAGCGGAAGCCGTTCATGATTCAGTCCTCTCCGTCAGTGGAAAACTCGACCTCACCGCCGGGGGGCCGGGTTGGCGCGACTTCGTTGTCCAGTTCCCGGAGCATTCACCTCACTATAAATACGACCTCGCCGATCCAAATGATCCATCCACGTGGAGGCGGTCCATTTTCCGATTTATCGTCCGCTCCCAGACCCAGCCCTTCATGACCGTGCTCGATTGCGCCGACCCCTCCATGCGCGTGGACAAGCGCAACGAAAGCGTCTCCCCCTCCCAGGCGCTCACCATGCTCAACAATGGATTCATGATCGCCCAGTCCACGCATTTCGCCGAGCGGCTCAAAGCCGAGGCCGGACCCGACGTGGGAGCCCAGATCGAACTCGCTTATCGCCTCGCCACGGGCCGTCCCGCGACACCGCAGGAAAATGCCCAACTCAGCGCCTTCGCTCAACAACATGGCCTGGCCAATGCCTGCCGCGTGATTTTCAATCTCAACGAATTCACCTTCATCGATTAGATTATGCACAACGATTCCCCATTTCATCGTCCTCAAGCGCAACGCGGTGGTCTGTCGCGTCGCGATTTCCTGCGGAAGAGCGGTGGTGGATTCGGCACCATGGCGCTGGCATCGATGCTTGGAAAAGAGGCGCAGGGGGCTTCACCCATCATTCATCCCTCCGTGACGCATCCTTCCAAGGCCAAGCGAGTCATACAGCTTTTCATGTCAGGGGCCGCCAGTCATCTGGACCTCTGGGACTATAAACCGGAGTTGGCGAAATATGATGGCAAGCCGAGCGATTTTGGTGAAAAAGTCGAAACCTTTCAGGACGGCCTTGGTCCATGGATGAAGCCGGTTTGGGAATTCAAGCCTTACGGGCAGTCCGGTAAGATGCTTGGCGAAACTGTGGCCGCACTCGGTGCTCACGTGGACGACATGGCCTTTATTCACAATCTGGTGAGCAAAAGCGGTGTGCACTCGCAGGCCACGCTCCTGCAGGCCACCGGCTTCGTTCTTCCCGGTTTCCCCGGTGCCGGCTGCTGGGTCAGTTATGCGCTGGGATCGATGAATGACAACCTTCCCACCTTTGTGGTTCTGCCCGATCACCGTGGCTTTGGCAGCAATGGAGTTAAAAACTGGGATTCCGCCTTTCTACCCTCGCAGCACAGCGGCAGTATCATTTATCCAGGCAGCGAAAACCCCATCGCCGATCTCAATCCACACAAATCGGGCACCTTCATCACCGCCGCAAGCGAGCGGGACTCCCAGGCGCTGCTCGCCTCGCTGAACCGTGAGCATGCAGCCACTCATGAAGGTGATCAGCGCCTTGAAGCCCGCATCAAAAGCTACGAACTCGCCGCCAAGATGCAGCTCGCCGCGCCCGAAGCCTTAAATTTGAAGGCCGAGCCCGAACACGTGCTGAAGCTCTACGGTTTAGACCGCGGCCCGCAGGCGTGGCCCGCAGAAATCAATGCCGACGAAGAGGCATTTTACTTTTCCCAGAAATGCCTCGCCGCCCGTCGCCTGCTGGAGAGGGGCGTGCGCTTTGTCCAGATTTGGAGCGGAAACGACAATGGTTTCCCGCGCCGCAACTGGGATTCCCACGAGGATATTCAGCGCGACCACGGTCCGCTTTCCAACGGCATGGCCCGTGGCACCGCAGCGCTCATCTCGGATCTCAAGCAACGCGGCATGTTGGACGATACCATTATCCTCTGGACCACGGAATTTGGTCGCATGCCCAGTTCCCAGGGTGGCAAAGGCCGCGACCACAACCCGTTCGTCTTCACCAACTGGCTCTGCGGCGGCGGCATTAAAGGCGGCGCCATCGCAGGCGAGAGCGACCAATGGGGATACAAACCCATGGACCGCAGCAATCCCACCACCGTTTACGATATCCACGCCACCATCCTGCATCAACTGGGCATCGACCATACCAAACTCACCTTCCGCAACAACGGCATCGACCGCCGCCTCACAGATGTGCATGGGCATGTGATCAAGACTCTGCTGGCTTGACGTGAATAGGGCTGGTTGCGATTTCGATTTGGGGGTGAGCTCAGGTGCGCAATGCCTGAAACCTTAAAAGCCCACCCGCTCCTTGAACATCCCCCATCCGAGGCATCGTCCCGGATGGACCAAGGCAAGCAAACACGCCCTAGCCCGACTTCGCGGACTCGTGGGTGAGCTGGGGCTTGAGGCCTTACGGTTGCGGCATCGGGCTTGGCGAGTCTACACTACAGAGCAGTGGTGTTCTCGCCCTTTTACCCTGAAGTTTTTGGCAGGGTGATGCGGGGAGGGGCTTG
>CALQSQ010000068.1 GCA_943333275.1 Akkermansia muciniphila | reverse complement strand
TTTGCCTCCCTGGTGGCGCTGCTGGCCTGCAAGTTCTTGCAACGACTCACCGTCTATCAACCGAAACCGGGTGATGAAGCCGAGGCGCGTGCCGCCGAGGCCATCGCCGCCCAGATCACGGCGGAAGAGGAGCCGGAACTGGAAGGCAGCCTTGCTGCGTGGCAGCAAATCGTGCTGGCCCTTTTTCTGATTTTCCCGCTGACCCTCTGCATTCTGTATGTCGTCTCCCCCGGAACCCTCCATGACTGGCATCTCGGGATTTCCAACTGGCTTAATTCGACCAAGCAACCGGACGACGTGCTCTTTGCGAAAATTTTACCCAGTGGCTTTCAGCGCTTTGGCACGTTTCTCTCTGTGCTGATCATCCCGCTCTTCATGGGCTATTTCGTGCTGCATGCGGCCTTCAGGAAAGTGAAGGTGTTCGAGCAGTTGGTGGATGGAGCCAAGGACGGGGTGCAGGTGGTGTTCCGCGTAATTCCCTATGTGGCGGGGATTCTGGTGGCCATCCGCATGCTACGGGAATCCGGGGCGCTGGAAATCATCCAGCGCGTTCTAGAACCCGTGATGAGTTTTCTGCATTTCCCGCAGGAACTCCTGCCCATGGCGATCATCCGACCGCTCAGCGGCGGAGCAGCGCAGGGCGTGCTGGCGGACATTGCCAAAGATACGGGGCCGGACAGTCTGACCACCATGATGGCCGGCACCATCAACGGAAGTGCGGACACTACCTTTTACATTGCCGCAGTCTATTTCGGTTCCGTGGGCATCAAACGGATGCGGCACGGCATCGCTGCAGGATTGCTGGGAGACCTGGCCGTGATGGTGGGGGCCGTAATTATTTGCCGTTGGTTACTGCCCGCATAATGGACCAAACCAGCATCGAGGAAATCGTCCGTCAGAGCCGGTCCAACCTGGCCATGACGCTCATTTGTCTGCCCAGGTCAGCGCGTGCAGACATGCAGTTGTTTTACGCCTTCTGCCGGATTGTCGATGACATTGCTGATGAATCTGGCCGCACGGTGGACCAGCGTTATGCGGAGTTACAACGCTGGCGGGAGGTGGTGTCTGGAGGCGGCAGGGAACTTCGAAAAATAGAGAAAGCGGTGCAGGAGTTGATGCTGCGGCGGGGGATTCCCGCGGAGGAAATGATCGGCATTATCGATGGGGTGAGCACGGACATTGAGCCCCGTCGTTATGAGACATGGGAGGAATTGCAGCAGTATTGCCATGGAGTGGCGAGTTGCGTGGGATTGGTGAGCATCCGGATTTTTGGCTGCACGGAGCCCGCTTCCAGAGAGTATGCGATTCAGCTGGGGTATGCGTTACAGCTTACGAACATCCTCCGCGATGTGGGCCAGGACCTGCGGGAGAACGGGCGCATTTACCTGCCACGGGAAGATCTTGCGAGTTTTGATGTCACCGATGCCGAGTTGCTGGCTGAGAAAATGAGCAAACGATTCAAGGCGCTGATGACCTTCGAAACGGCCCGGGCCCGGGGCCTGTATGCCGCCGCCCTGTCGAACCTCACGCGGGCCGACAAGCCCAAATTGCGTGCCGCAGAAACCATGCGGCGGGTCTACACCAGAGTGCTCGATCTGATGAAGAAGGACGGCTACCAGGTTTTTTCCAAGCGCTACCGCGTCAGCACCCTTGGAAAACTTTACTTCCTGGCCCGTGCGGTCGTGGGTGGCTGGTTGGGGAGGTGAGTCCTCCTGGCCTCAGAACCTAGTTTTCCTTGAATCCGCTCTCCACCAACGCTCCGAGCGCGTCCATGGCTTCCTGTTCCTGGCGGCCCTCGGTGGTGATGGTGATCTTCGCGCCGAAGCCGGCGGCCAGCATCATGAGTCCCATGATGCTCTTGCCATTGACCTGCTCATCATCCTTCTCCACCCACACCTCAGCATCGAAACTGGCGCTGAGTTTCACGAACATGGCGGCAGGACGGGCATGCAGTCCGAGCTTGTTCGGGATGGTGAATTCCTTGGTCATGTGAAGGATCGGAAGAAAGAAAGGCGGGGGGATGGAAGCGGCGAATGAAGGACCGCCCATGAGTAGCCAGCCAAGGGAGCGGGTCAACTACTGCTTTTGCCCTGCATCTGATTTAGGAGCCGCTGGCTGAATTCCTCCGCGACATTAAATCCAAATCCACGCAATTTCTGATCCAGCGCCGCCACCTCCACGAGACGCGCCATGTCGCGACCGGAGGCCACGGGCAGCCGGACGTGGGGAATTTTCACGCCGAGCAGGGAGTAGTATTCCTGCTGCGATCCCACCCGCTCCATGTCCGCCAGTTTGGTTTTGTCCGCTTCCTCCAGCGTCACCACGAGGTCCAGCCGCTTTTCCACCCGCATGCTGCCAACGCCAAACATGAGCGGGATATTGACCAGTCCGATGCCGCGGACTTCCATGTGGAAACGGCCCATGACCTTAGAGGTTCCGATGAGTTCCCGGCCCTCCGGCGCCCGGAAGACCACCACGTCATCGGCCACCAGACTGCATCCCCGCTCCAGCAATCCCAGAACGGTTTCGCTCTTGCCGGTTCCACTCTCTCCGCGAATGAACACCCCGATGCCCTGCAGATCAACCATGCAGCCATGCTCCTGCGTCGTGGGCGCGAAATCCCACTCCAGCCAGAGCGTTGCCACGTTGATAAATTTCATCGTGTTCATGGTCGTCTTGAACACGGCAATGCCGGCGGCATCCGCAAGGGCAATAAACCGCCTCTGCAGTTCGTTGCCGCGCGAAACCACCAGGCAGGGGATTTCCCACTCGCACATCCGGTTGAAAAATTTTGTCGATTCGTTCTCGTCCAGACTCGACAGATAGGCCAGCTCCGAGTTTCCCATCACCTGAAGACGCTTGTAGGGGAAGTAGTTGAAAAATCCGCTCAGGGCCAGGCCGGGACGATTCACGGAGGGCTCCATGATTTTCCGGGCCAGACCTGCATCCGAACCCAGCAGGGTAAGGTGCAAAATTTTGCCCCGATCCTTGAAAAATTGTCCCACCGTGACGTGGGGAACCTGTTTGACCTTTGCTGCCATGGCTGACACTTTGGAGTGAGAGAGTCCATCTCACAAGGCGAAATCCAGTCCATTGACTGGCGCTCGCTTCGCTTACCCGCCGGTGGGGGCAGCGGTTTTGGTTGGAGCAGGCGCAGGGCGCTTGAGAGCGAGCGGAGGCACCTTTTCAAACATGGCTTCGAGCGCACCGGTCGGATTTGTCCTCAGTCCCTTGGCTGGCTGCTGAAGAGGAATCGTTTCCAGGAGATTGAGTTTGGAATCAAGAATTTTGACAGCCGGTGCAGGGCCGTTTTCCGCAATGTAGAATTGACCGCTGGGCAGGATAAGGAGATGACGCGGGTCGGAAAAATCGCCCCGATGGTGAATGGGATTGAAATGACCGTCGGGGGTGAATTGAATTTCCGCGAGACTATTGGCGCTGAGAATCCAGAGGCGCCCCTGGGGATCGTAAGCGGCTCCACGGGGGCTGGGAAAATCTGGCAGCGATTGGAGGGAGAGCAGTTTTTTTTCGCGCAGACTGCAGATGAGGAGTGCTGCGGATTTGGGAAGTGTGATGACAAGCCGGTCATTCCAGACGGCCGCTCCGCCCGGGGCTTCCGCAGCGTCGAGTGTGATGTCCATGACCTTGACGGATCTTCCGGCCTGGGATTCAGCCTGGATGCTGAGGGTTTTTTCCTGCTGCGAAATCACATATCCAGTGACACCGCGCTCCGCCTGCGGACCGCAGGGCGGCACCATCAGTGACAAGAACAGCAGGCCTGTCAGATTCATAAGGCCTGTTTAACTGCAAGGCACCTTGCCGCCAAGCTTAGAAGAACAATTCGATGACCAGGATAGCCACGATGTTCACGACTTTGATCATGGGGTTGATGGCGGGGCCGGAGGTGTCCTTGTAGGGGTCACCGACGGTATCACCGGTCACGGAGGCCTTGTGGGCATCGCTGTGCTTTCCACCATGATTTCCCTCTTCGATGAATTTTTTGGCATTGTCCCAGGCGCCGCCGCTGGAGGTCATGGAAATGCCGACGAACAGACCGGTGACAATCGTTCCCACGAGCATGCCACCGAGGGCCTGAGGGCCGAGGGCCTTGATGCTGGCGATGCCGAGAACTGCGAGGACAGGCAGCAATGCCGGAATGATCATTTCGCGCAGGGCCGCAGACGTCACGATATCCACACAGGCACCGTAATCCGGCTTTTGACTGCCATCCATGATGCCGGGGCGTTCCTTTTTCTGGCGGCGAACTTCAAGCACCACGGCACCCGCGGCCTTTTCCACGGCGCTCATCGCGAAGGCGCTGAAGACAAATGGCAGCAGGCCACCGGCGAAGAGACCGATGATGACTTTGGGATCCTTCAAGGAGAAGGTGAGAACTGTGCCAAGGTGCCGCTCAAGTTCCAGATAGTACGATCCGAAGAGCACCAGGGCGGCAAGCCCTGCGGAGGCGATGGCGTAGCCCTTGGTGACAGCCTTCATGGTGTTGCCAACAGCGTCGAGGGCATCCGTGGTTTTGCGCACGCTCTCGGGGAGACCGGCCATGACGGCGATGCCGCCGGCGTTGTCGGTGATCGGACCGAAGGCATCGAGGGAAATGATGATGCCGGCCATGCTGAGCATGCTCATGACGGCGGTGGCGACGCCAAACAGATCACCACAGGAATAGCTGGCAAAAATGGCGACTGAGATCAGGAGCACAGGAGCCGCAGTGGCCATATTTCCCACCACAAGCCCGGCGATGATATTGGTGGCGTGGCCGGTTTCGGACGCTTTGGCAATTTTGCGCACGGGACGATGCGCAGTAGAAGTGTAATAGTTGGTGATCATGACCACGGCACCCGTCATGAGCAGACCGACCAGGGCCGCTCCATAGATCTGGAGATTGCTGTAGTTCACACCATTGATGGTGATGGTCTCGGGCAGGAGCAGGGTCGTGGCCGGCCAGTAAAGAATCGCCGAGACAAGACCGCTAACGGAGACGCCCTCGACCAGCACGCGCGTGGCATCCGCAACGCCGCGAAGGTTGATCCAGAGGATTCCAAGCACGGCCCCAATGACGGAAATGCCGCCGATGACAAAAGGATACGCCATGGCACCCTCGAGGGCGGGGGAGTTTTGCAGCTGAAGAAAGGCGATGAGCAGGGCGCCAATCAAGCTGACGGCATAGGTTTCAAAAACGTCCGCAGCCATGCCCGCACAGTCCCCAACATTGTCCCCGACGTTATCCGCGATGGTCGCCGGGTTGCGGGGATCGTCCTCATTCAGATCACTCTCGACCTTGCCCACCAAATCCGCGCCGACATCCGCGGCCTTGGTGTAAATTCCTCCACCCAACCGGGCAAAGACGCTGATCAAACTCGCCCCAAGCGCCAGGCCGATCAGACTATCCACCGCGTGCTGTTTGTCACCGCCCCGGCTGAGCAGCCAGTAACTCAGCCCCACACTCAGAAGGGCGAGACCGACGACCAGGAGTCCAGTCACCGCGCCGCCGTTGAAGGCGACCCGCAGCGCCTTGGTTTCGCTTTCACTGGCAGCCTGGGTGGTCCGAACATTCGTTTGCACGGCGACGCGCATGCCGACATAACCGGAGATTAAGGAGCAGACGGCGCCCGTGAGAAACCCAACCGGAACCGCCGCCGACTTTTTCCAAGCGATGAGGAGCACGAACAGAATCACCGCAATGATGCTGATGGTTTTCACCTGGCGACCGAGATAAGCCTTGGCACCCTCCTGAACCGCGAGGGCGACCTCCCGCATGGACTCATTGCCGTCCGGCATGGCTTTGATCCGAATGATCAGCCAGAACGCAACTAGCAATCCCAGCACCCCTAGTCCAAGGGAGAGAAAGAGGCCGTTGTGAATTAAAAAATCGTTGGTGGCGAGGAAACTTGGCATAAAAATATCAATCAGAAATAAGGGTCATCCGGAGAGAGCGCGGATTCTAGCCTAGAGGAGTTTTCTTGCAAGACAGAAACGAAGCTTCCTTCTCGCAAAAGAGTATCCGGCAATCAGAAGGCATCAAAAAAGGGGGGACAGCAAGGAGACAAGGGATAAAGCCTCACTAAATTGACAAATATGTCATTTTTAAGAATTACTATCGATAGCCTTGATAATAAATATTTGTTTAAAAATTATTGCTAACCAAAGCCGATCGTTTATATTTCCCGTAAATATGAGATTTGTTTGCCCCCCTCTTGTGACCCTTCTCGCCTGCCTCTGTGCAGAGATAGCAGAAGCACATTCCATCGCGTGGTCTGACGCGCTTGGTGAGAATGACTTGACGAGCTACGGTGCCCAAATCAACTCCAGCTATCACTTCGAACTCGGGACCTTTGGTAGTTTTAACCCGGACCAGACGAACATGGCCAGCTGGCGCACAAACTGGAAGCTTCTTGATACCGCGGTTTATAACAATGCGATTAAATATTTCTCCGGAGAGGCGACCCAAAACTGGAACACCACCGACAACGTTTGGAATCCCGACGCGTCAGACGCGCCGGCCAGCACGACAACGCAATTTGCCGAGGGCGAACAGGTTTATATCTGGATCTACAATAACTTGGATCAAGTGGCGGGCACCGAGTGGGGTGTCTTCACACGGACGGGAGCTGAAGCTTGGAAACTGCCTAATTTCGCCGGAGGCGGCCAGCCGGACCTCACGCAGACGATGGTTATGTCCCAGGCCAATACCACCCCCTATGGCGGATTGCCGTCGGGGCAGGGTCCGGGATTCTACGCCACGCCGCCATCAACGTTTGCCTACCAGACGCACAATTTCGCGCCCGTTCCCGAGCCCGGTGGTTTGGCACTGGCGGGCTTGGCGTTGGCGGGTGGGTTGATGCGCCGTCGTCGCTAAATTTCCTCCCGCAGCTGCGTTGTCGATTCAGCGCCCCACCCCGCTGCCGTTCTCCCCAATGGCTAAATCATCGCAATTTCCATCCCTCGGACGGACCGTCCTCTGCGCATTGGGGGCACTGTGGCAATTTGTCCTGGGAACAACGCAGGCAGGTGCCGTCAACTGGAACAGCTCCCTGTTTCAATCCAATCTGACCAGTTCAGGCGCTGCCCTGGATGATTCCTTTGTCTTCGAGCTGGGGGCCTTCGACCTCACCGGAGGCTTCGTCCCGACAAGCGCCAACACGGACCAGTGGGCGGTGAGATGGCGGCCGGCTCAGCGGAATTTTTATAATCCCACCACCCGCCTTTTCAGTGGATACTATGAAGTGACGTCGAATGCCTCCCCGTTTGCCACGAACGAGAAAGGATACATCTGGGGGCATCATTGTTCGGGTCAGAACGGCGAGTGGATTCTGCTCCAGAGTTCAAACTGGAAATGGCCGCTGGTGGGGGGCACCAATCCGGCCGTGGCATGGACGGTTGGCAATTCACAGACGCCGATCGTCGGGCAGATTAATGGATCGGGCTTTCATATGCGCACCTCCGCAGTGGGCGCGAATCCCCTGCCAACCATCAGTCCTGCAGATTGGCGCGACCTGCGGTTTTCACCTGCGGAGGTTTTGAATCCATCGATCAGCGGATGGAATGCTGATCCTGATTTTGATGGGATGTCCAATCTGCTGGAATACGCGACCGGGCGCAATCCCAGGTCCGCGACCAGAGTCTGGGTGCCTCTTCCCGAATGGCAGATTTCGGGAGACAGTCGCTACCTCAAACTCAGCGTCCCGCGGTGCGCTTACTCGCAGGCCTCCATGGTGGTCGAAGTCTCAGGCAATCTTCAGAACTGGTATTCCGGCCCCGGCGACGTGGAAACGCTGCCCGGTTCCGGAGATAATCTGATGGTCAGGGATCTGACGGCATCGACTGGCGCGGAGAATCGTTTCATCAGAGCCCGCATCACGGTGCCCTAGCAGGTTGACGCCCGCCTTGACGTTTTGATTACCAAGTTTAGCTCTGCGGATGCCTTTACCGGAAAATTTTCGCCCGTCCGTTGGTCTGGTGCTTGGATCTGGCCTGGGATCGTTCGCTGAGCAAATTGATGTGCAGTTCACCATCCCCTATGCTGATCTGCCCGGCATGCCCGTGTCGACGGTTGCAGGTCATGCAGGTCAACTGCTGGGCGCCACCGTGGGTGAATCCTCGTGGGCGCTTTTGAAGGGACGCGTCCATCTCTATGAAGGCCGGCCGGCCGCTGATGTTACCGCCGGGATCCGCTTGCTCAATTCTCTTGGCTGTCACACGGTGATCCTCACCAATGCGGCGGGCACTCTCCATCCCAAGCATCCCCCTGGTAGCTGGATGCAGATCACCGATCACCTCAATCTCACGGGGACATCACCCCTGTTGGGGGGGGCAAATTTCGTGGATATGACGGAAATTTATGATCGCTCCTTGGTGACGTCGTTCGGACGGATTGCCTCAGAACTCAGCCTGCCCCTGCATCAGGGCGTCTATGCTGGGCTGCTCGGTCCACAATACGAGACTCCGGCGGAAATCCGCATGCTGCGTGGCATGGGAGTCGATGCTGTCGGGATGTCCACCGTGCTGGAGGCCATCCAAGCCCGGGCCCTTGGCATGCGCGTTGCGGGATTTTCCTGTCTTACGAATTGGGCTGCCGGGATGAACGCGGGCCCACTCCAACATACTGAAGTTCTTGAAACGGGATTAAAGTCCGCAGAGCAACTCTGCAGGTTGCTGACGCATTGGCAGCCGACCCGACCCAGGCCCTGACGCCCAGACCGCAAGGGCAGCAGCAATGGTGCAAGCGTGGAGATGTTATTCCGAAGGTTCGCCATCCATTGGTGACTTGGGTGACCGATCCAACAATCGCGGGATCCGGCATCGATAGCATGAAGTCTGTCAAAATTGAGAAATCAACGCGATGGTTCGATGAATTCGCGTCAAAATGGTGCGAAATCGATCTTATTTAAGAATACTTGGCTATTTTGAGCGGTAAATTTCTCATTTTTGTTGACAACTTAGGGATTTCTACATATTTGCAAAAGTCATTCCCCTATTCTGGGAATGCTCAACCCGATTACAACATGGCTTTCTCGCTCAGGACCTTGTTCCGAAAGGAGCAACCCCAACCTATTAAGGCTGCCGCAGGCGATTCCAACCGTTCATCCGAACTTTCCTTGGAAGATGCGCCGGGAGCGATTGCCGCAATTCTTCCCGGGAACGTCGCACCGATTTCAGACACCTCTCAGACTCCAACATCACCGTCACTACCCCAGCCCCGCCCCATGAATAATTCATCGCCGTTCCAACCAGCAGCTGAAGAAGGGTTTACCATTCGGGAGTTGAGCATGCTGCTCCCTCCCCAGCTTCTAAAATCCGAAGGATTACCGCCGGATTATTTGGTGCCGCTGCCCATTCAAAGCCTCTATGCAAGCTTCCAGGCCGGACGCCCGTGCCTTCGGCTGAGCCAAATCTGCCAGTCGGCACCCTATTTGTTTAACCGCCAACTCTTGCACGGCGAGGACCAGGAAGTGGCCCTTCCCTATCAAAAAGTTCGCCGCATCCTCGAGACTGCCGGAATGCCAGTGGCCGCACCCACGTCCAATCTGCCCGAGCCAGTGCAGCCCCCGAAAGTCGAAAGCCCCTTCTCCGTTAGTCCCGGTGACCCATTGCTCGACCGCAATTCCCATTCGCCCTTCCAGCCAGCCAACTCGCCGGAAACCCTGCGTCCCATTGACAGTCCGTTTCAGATCAACCAGCCGCCCGCCCCGGCTTCGCCTTTCCTAGCGATGGACCAATCTCCATTCAAACCCGCATTCCCAGCCGGCCCGCCGCCGGCCGCGCCCAGTCATTTGCCCCCTCCGCGCATGGAAAATACTCCGATTCCAGCCTCCCCATTTCAGGTCGTGCCCTCCGGTCATGGGACTTTTGCCCCCGGATCTCCCTTTTCCATCTCCCAGCGCTTGCCTCTTTCGGAGGCACCGCCCGCCTACCCGGCCCCGGTGTCATCCTCTCCGTTCCAAGTAGCACCAACCCAGCCCATCCTGCCCCCGCTGACCCCGGCCCCGCCGCTGCCGCCTCTGGAACCATCGCCGACCCGGGCGTTCACCCCCCCTATTCTGGTCCGCAGTGAGCCCCCGCAATCCTCTGCACCCACTCATTTCACCCAGCCATCGTTGCCCGCGGCTCCGATCGCAGTGGAGCAGGCGCCTCAGTCTGAACCGCTCCCATCGCAGATTACGTTGCGGTTGCGATCGGTCTTGAGCGCGGCGCCCGTGACGGCACTTGGATTTGACCCGGTAAATGTTCCGGACGCGGTCAGTGTCCAGTTTCCCCTCGAACTGATTTCATCACAATTGGCGACCGGCAAGGTGACGGTCAAACTGGCGGACCTCGTAAATGGCGTTTCGGAGAAATTCCGCCCCGCCTTCTCCCGGGCGCAAATCGATCTGGTTCTGGACCTTCCCCTGACCGATCTGCTTCATGCTCTGCCAACGGGCATGGTCCAGCAGCCCACAGCACCCGTCGCTGAGGAGACTCCAAAATTTATCACCCCCTTTCAGGCGCCCGCAGCCGAAGATGCCACCCGCATCCCCGCTCCACCCGCCCCCGTGCAACTCCCCCCGCTCCTCCGCCCCACTCAGCAACAACGCCAGGTGGAACCCTCCTTCACTCCCATTCCACTGAGCCAGCTGGCCGTGCATGAGGATTTGGGCCAGCCGCGCGATCCGGAATCACTTACCGCAGCCCCTCCCGAGCACCTGCCGCTGCGTGGCATCCCGTCGCCGACCACGAGTGAAATCGATCTCCCCCAGATCACTGCACCCATCGGCCTGCTGCCCCCTGCTCCCCAGCTAAGCGCCATTCCACAGGAACCCGCCCGCCCGCCAGAAATGGCTGCACCCTCCCCGGTTCCACCCGCTCCCAATTCCGAATGCCAGGATCTGCAGTTTGGATACCAGGAACGCGCTGAACTTCTGGCGCTTCGCCATTTGCTCGATTGCCCGCCCGGGGTCACTCCGGAACAACTCATTGACAAAGTGGCCACGCTCCCTGGAATCAAGGCCGCGGTGCTTATCAATGCGCAGGGTCAGCAAAATGGCGGGGATGCATCCGCAGTTCCCGCAGCCTTCTTTGATTCGGCAGTCCATGCATGGAACTCCCTAAAAATGCTCGCCGAGAGCATGGGCATGCCTCCGGAAGGCTCCTTCACCCTGCGTGCGGACCAGATGGTGCGAACCTTTTTCCTCGACGGATCCATCTGCATGGCCGTCCTGCACGTGCAGCCTGAATTTGCTTCCGGCATCAGGGACAAGCTCATTCTCGCCACCCGGGAAGTCGCCCGCCTTTGCGCCTGACCTCATCCCAAGAACCCGCTCCGTATGGCCGTCGTCAATCATGAAACCAAGGAAGTCACGTTTAAGATCGTGTACTGCGGCACCCCCGTGGGTGGGAAAACGACGAACTTGAGTTACATCCACAGCCGCATCGAAAGTGACCAGCGCGGGGATCTGGTTTCCCTGG
The DNA here is from genome assembly GCA_943333275.1 of Akkermansia muciniphila. Taxonomy (GTDB): domain Bacteria; phylum Verrucomicrobiota; class Verrucomicrobiia; order Verrucomicrobiales; family V1-33; genus JAGNEJ01. The sequence goes on along the minus strand of CALQSQ010000068.1, from coordinate 20,185 downwards.
CCACCTCCACTGACCGCACCCTGTTTTTTGATTTCCTGCCGATCAACACGGTGGTCATCAATGGATATGCGACACGTTTCATGCTCTACACCATTCCCGGTCAGGTTTGCTACAACGCCACCAGGCAGCTGGTTCTCAAGGGCGTGGACGGCATCGTCTATGTTGCGGACTCCGCGGCGGAACGCATGGCGGAAAACCTCTCCGGATTCCAGACGCTGCGAAAGAACCTGGCCGACAACGGCCTCTCGCTCGACCAGATTCCCCTGGTCTTCCAATACAACAAACGTGACCTCCCGAACTCGGCCCCGGTCTCGTATCTGGAGTTTCTTCTGAACAACGGTGCACCCCGGCGTCTAAGTTTCGAAGCATCCGCACAGACCGGCTACAATGTCTTTGCCACCTTGAATGCAGTCGCAGAGCAGGTTCTGCAAAAATTCCACCATGCCAGCCAGGCACCCGCGGATCCCCATTCACGCCACACCTCCTCCCGTCGGTCCGGCGATTCCCCTGCGGCCCTTTCCTCTTAAAACAATTTCCATCCATGTCCACCCGTCTGAATGATTCCTGTGGAAATGTCGTGCTCGGCGCGCTGCAATCGCGTGCCATCCGTCATTCCCTGAATGATTACCGGGATTGCGCGGAGGCCATCTTTTCAGCCTTGCTGGATGAGAGCGGCTCCGTGCTCATGGAATCCGGAGTCATGCCCGCCGAGCAGTCTGCCACCCTCGGAGCCCTGGCCAACGGCGCTTTCATTGCCGTTCGTGAACTGGGCCGCCGCCTCGGAGACGATGCCTGCGAAGGACTCTATCACCAGGGTGGAATCAGGCACTTCCACATCGCTCCACTCTCGCAGACTACTTTCCTTTTCACGGTTTTTGGAAATGATACCAAATTCGGCATCATCCGCAGCGCTCTCGCCAAGTTCGGCCCAACCTTGCGCGATAAAATGCAAAATGCCGAGCATGCGGCATCTCCGGTCACACCCTCCGAGGGTGATCTGGTGCTGGCTCCGTCAGACGGAACCGGGGCCTCCTGACGAGAGCGGCTATTCTTCCGCGTGCACCTCTTCAGGCCGCTCCTCCATGAGGTAGCCCTGCCCCCGCCGTGTGTGAATTAATTTGGGAAGCCCTGGTCGCTCGACCTTCTTTCGCAAATAGGCCACGAAGACATCGATGACGTTGCTCTCCATTTCCTGGTCAAAGTCGTAGAGCTGTTCCCAGACATCGCTCCGGGTCACGATCTGACCACTGCGCAACATCAGCAATTCTAGCAGGGCGTATTCCTTGGAAGTAAGCTCCAGTTCCACCCCGCCGCGTCTGGCACTGCGCCGCTTGGTGTCCAGTTCCAGATCACCGACCTTGAGCATTGGGTCGCGCACCTGGTTGGCCCGGCGCAGGAGGGCCCGCACGCGGGCGGTGAGTTCATCCATCGAGAAAGGTTTTACTAGATAATCATCCGCTCCGGCGTCAAGACCCTTCACGCGGTCTTCAACAGAATCCCGCGCGGTGATGATGAGGACAGCAGTTTCTTTTTGGGACCGGCGGATTTCCCGCAGGACTTCAAGTCCATCCGCTCCTGGCAGCATGACGTCCACAATGGCCAGGACGTAGTTGTTTTTGATGGCCAGGTGCATGGCTTCAAGCCCGTCACCGGTTTCATCCACGTGGTGTCCGGATTCCCTGATCACCTGGGCGATGGAGGTGCGCAAAGGAACGTAATCTTCAACAAGCAGTATTTTCATCTATCAGGGGGAGAATATGTGGAACACTGATGCCGGACGCGCAATTAGGCAAATATTAATAAGTCGGAAGCACACGTTTGTGCTCGCTCCGTGCACCCTGGCCAAGGTGAGAACTAATGAGCCTTTAACCAGGCATGGGAGCGCGGGTTGAAGTCAGCCAGACATTCCCAATGGAAGGCATGGCCGGCATTGTCGTAAAGGTGCAACTCCGCTCCGGGTATTCCCGCAGCCGTTTCCTCGCTCATCCAGCGTGGAGTGAAGATGTCGTTCTTCCCCCCGATCACCAGGACCGGACAGTTGATTTTTGAGAGTTGGTTCAGAGTGTTGTGATTCATCGCGGCTGCGGCCTGCGCATGCATGGCGGCCACGGGTTGTGGGTTGGGATTGTCCCCGGCGCTGGCGTTGCCTTCCAGAATGCTCTTCCAGGTGTCATCGTTATCAAACCACGGCTTGGTGAAAATAAGCATGTGCACATAATGCATAAAATCTCCCGCGGAGAAAAACTGTTTGCACTTCATCATGTGTTCCCATGTCGTCAGTCCATAACGATCCTGCCGCGCCCAGGTGCACATCAAAATCATACTGGAGACCTTTTCGGGATGACGGAGGGCCAATTGCTGGGCAATCACGCTGCCAAGGGAACACCCCACCACACGGGCTTTTTTAATTCCCAGCACATCCATCAAGGCCGCGTAGTCGTCGGCCATCATCTCCGTCGTGTACGGCCCAGCCGGCTTGTCGGTGTCACCCACTCCGCGATTGTCCCCCAGAATGCAGCGAAAACTCTTCTCCCACTCCGCCGCATGAGCCTCCCAGACCGCTCCCGGGGCTGTGACGCCCATGATGAGGATGAGGGGATCGCCGCTGCCGCGTTCGGTGTAGGCCATTTCGATTCCGGTACTGAGCTTAACTTTGGGCATGGGGTGAGTTGGTTTGAGTTTCGTTTGCGAGGTCCACCTCTAGCCAACGGGGGCACACTCGCCAAGTGAAATCAGCATGATGAATTTTCAGGAATTGCTTGGATATTCTTAATTATTCAGTAATATCAATGAATTCTGATAGCCCCTGTAATCATGCCCTCCTCCCGCTTCATCCTGATTTTTGTTGTCCTCTGTTTGGCTGCTTGCTCGCCACAGGTCGGTGAACTTCCGAAACCCCCGGAACTCGAACAACGCGCCGACAACCTTTTCTATCTCAAAGGCCAACAAATTCCTTTTACCGGAGAATTCGTCAAAACAGCGAAGAATGGTGTCAAACAGGAGGTGGCAAGCTACCTGGATGGGAAATTGCATGGACCAACGCTCTCCTTCATCAAGGAAAAAATCATCAAACGCCGCACTGATTACGTCGATGGCAAACGCGTCCGCAAACGGGTCTGGTATGACAATGGCCAGTTGAAGGCCGATGAGTCCTGGGCCGACACCTACGCCTACGGTCCCTGCTCCTACTGGTTCGAAGACGGCCGCCTGCGCAAGACGATGTCCCTGGCCAAAGATTACGAGCCGGATGGCCATGTCCTGGAATATGATGAGTCAGGGGAAGTGCTCATCGATGTCATTCTGGACCGGGGCAAATTGATCTCCGGTAAATGGAAACCCGGGGCCGAGAAAATGTTGCGCCACCGCTACTCCCAGGACCAGCCGGCGCAGGAGGAGAAAAAGGAACCAGTCCCGGAAGTGGCCTCCCAATCCTAAAACGAAGGGACCACCGCCTTGCGACTAGTCATTCAACGCGTCAGCAGGGCATCGGTCTCGATCTCCGGGCAAATCAACGCTGAGATTGCCAGAGGCCTCCTGATTCTTGTTGGCATTGAGGAAGCAGATGGCCCCGACGACGTGGAATGGCTGGCCACCAAGGTGGCCAAGATGCGGCTCTTTGCTGATCAGGCCGGGCTCATCAATCTCTCAGTGAAAGACATCGACGGAGGCCTCCTCGTGGTCAGTCAATTTACGCTTCACGCCAGCACGAGGAAGGGAAATCGGCCAAGTTTTATCCGGGCCGCCAGGCCGGACCACGCCAGAAATCTGTATGAGGATTTTCTCAAGGCATTGCAACGGGAGGCGGAGCGTGAGATTGCCACCGGAGTGTTCGCCGCCGACATGCAGGTGGAACTTGTGAACGATGGACCCGTGACCATTTGGATGGATTCATGCCAGCGGGAATAAACGCAGCGTCCGACAGAGATTCATGCTACGGGAAAAGCCCGCGCAGTTGCTTGGTCTCGGCGACTCGTTTGATCCCCAGCATCAGGGCAGCCACGCGGTGACCGATGCCCTCCCGTTTCGCCGTCGTGGTCACATCGCGAAAACTGGTGGTGAGAATTTGTTCCAGTTTTAAACGCACCTCATTTTCCGTCCAGGCCATGTGTTGGAAACTTTGCACCCATTCGAAATAGCTCACGATGACCCCGCCGCTGTTGCAGAGAATGTCGGGGATGAGAAAAATGTCGTCGCGCTTTTCAAGCAGTTCATCGGCCTCGGGCGTCGTTGGGCCGTTGGCTCCCTCTGCGAGCACCTTGCAACGGAGCCGACCGGCATTTTCAGCCGTGATGACGCGCTCGAGCGCGCAGGGTGCCAGCACATCACACTCCAGCGTCAGCAAGTCTGCGGAAGCGATCGCCTCACCTCCCGGAAAACCTGCGATGCCACGATGCTCCGCGGCATAGGTCATCAAAGCGGTGATATCCAAGCCCGCCGCATTGTAAATGGCCCCTGTCACATCCCCCACCGCGATCACCCTGGCCCCATACCGGGCGAGATTGCGCGCCGCATACGTGCCGACGTTTCCGAATCCCTGAATCACCGCCGTGGTCTCGGACGCCTTCATGCCCAGCTTTTCGAGCGCACTGACGGCGAGAAAAGCCACCCCGTGTCCCGTGGCCTCCTTGCGCCCCACCGAACCCTGCAGGCCAATGGGCTTGCCGGTGACAATTCCCGGATCCAGCGATCCCACATGGACAGACCAAGTGTCGGTCATCCACGCCATTGTCGTTTCATTCGTGCCCACATCCGGAGCCATGACATCGATGGTGGGGCCGATGAACGGAATCATTTCCTGTGTAAATCGGCGCGTGATGCGTTCCAGCTCACCCATGCTCAAATGGGAGGGATCACAGGCGATGCCGCCCTTGCCGCCGCCAAACGGCAGCCCGGTCAGCGCGCATTTCCACGTCATCCACATCGCCAGCGCGGCCACCTCCCCGAGTTCCACCTTCGGATGATACCGCAGTCCACCCTTCACCGGCCCGCCACTCAAATGATGCTGCACGCGATGCCCAAAAAACATCTCCAAATGCCCGTCATCCATCCGCACCGGAACGGAAACCGTGATGACCCGTTTCGGCCACTTGCACCGCTCGGCGATGTCCGCAGCCAGCGAGAGATGAGCGGCGGCCCGGTCAAACTGAGACGCAGCCATATTGAAAACTGGATTCGCAAGCAGAAGGTCTTTCATACGCTCCCATTACATCCATTTCCAGTCCAGCGGCCACAGAAAAAATTACCTGTGCTTCCGAATGTGGAACAGGTGGGACCTTTCGAAATAACCGGATCAGGGCACCACCATGATTCCTGGCCGGGTGTAAAGATATTGCCGTGATCCTTGGCCGACGATCTTCGTTGCCTCGCCCACCAGCACGCCATTTGAAAATTCTCCCACTTCACTGTTTGGAACGAACAGGCGTTTGCCGTCCCGCTTGTCCACAAACCACTTGCCGTCGCTCTCGCCTCGCGGGGCGGACACACCATAACCGTGTGGGATGTAGGTGGCCGGTTGCTCCGCCACGCGCTGCCAGATGCCCAATTTGTTCCATTCCGTTTCCGGCAGTAGTTTGCGATCGCGGTCAGAAGCTCCCTGGATCACCTCCACCAAGTCGACTGATGTCACGCAGGACGCCAGCATGAACGGGAGGAAGGCAAGGAAGCACAACGCAAAGAGACCTGTAGTTTTCATTTTGGACGTTTGTTCTTGGGTGAGGCGTCGGTAGCAGCCGGTTTGTTTCGGATTGCAGGCGGAGGGGGGGATTCGAGCAAATGAAGGATTTCAGGGGTGCCGAATCTGATGGCAGCATCAATGGGGGCAGCCCCTTCCAGGTTCTTCATGTGGGGTTTTGCGCCTCGTTCGAGCAGGAGTTTGACGATTTTCAATTTTGCCTCGGGAGTGCTTTTTTGGATCGCTTGTTCAGCTGACAGTTGTCCGTCCAGCGGGATGTCTGCACTGCGTTTAAAGTCATTTCCCTCAATACGGACAATTGAGGCAGCATGAAGCGCGGTATTGCCCAGCATATCAACGGAATTGACAGGAGCCTTGTTCTCAAGAAGCACGCGGACGATTCCTGCATACCCAGACGTGGCGGCTATAGCGAGAGGGGTATTCTTGAACTGATCTGGCTTACCAACCGGGGCGCCAAGCTCCAGCAGGAGGCGCACGGCATCAAGTTTGCCCTCCATGGTTGCGAGATGAAGTGGCGTGCCGCCATGGCTTTCCGTGGCGGCGATATCAGCACCTTTTTCGAGAAAAAATTTCAGAACCGGAAGATTGCCCCCCCGCGCAGCAGCATGAATGGGCTGGAATCCAGCATTATCTGCAGCCGAAATGTCCGCTCCGTGCGCCAAGAGAACCGCTGCAGTCTCGGCATTGCCACTGTAGGCCGCGTTGTGCAGAGGTGTGCGTCCATACAGTGTGTCTTTTGGGTCGACCTCCGCTCCCCGCTCAATGAGAAGCTTGATCGCTTCTGTGTTTCCTCCGGCCGCCGCATGATGCAGGGCGGTTTTGCCCTCGCTATCTGTGGCGCTCACCTTGGCCCCATTTTTCAATAGCAACGCCACGACTTCCACGAAATCCGCCATCGGTGCCGAAATTCGAACAGGCATCTCATCCCGTATTTTTGGGCCAAAAGATGCCACCATGAGCGCGGTTTGCTTGGATTTCGTTTCAGTGCCATCGACACGGGCACCTGATTGAAGCAAAAATTTCACCGTTTCCAAACGGCCATACCCAGCGGCCTCCATAACTGCTGTGATACCGTTGTCGCTCAATTCATGAATATTTAATTTTTGTTCCACCAGAAATTGCACCGCCTCAAAGTTTTGAGAACCAGCCGTGAGGTGCAGTGCTCCTCTTCCGGTTTGATCCGTCGCCTTGAGATTGGCCCCAGCTGCTACCAGCAATTTGATGAGATCCAAACGTCCGGCTTCTGCCGCATTGAGCAGCGGGGTGAAATTGGCTCCATCCCTCGCTTCGAGATCCCGTTGCTGGGGAATTAACTTTTCGACCAAGGAGGTGCTACCCTCTTGGCATGCTTTGTGGAGCGTGGTAGTGCCTTCAGATTGTTTCATATTAGGATGTGCACCGTGTTCCAGCAACAGATTAAAAATTTCATCACTCCAAGTCGAGGCGTGCAAGGCCGGGGCTCCGCTTTTGTTGACAGCATTGACGTTGGCTCCATGTTCAAGCAGAAGGCGGATCGTTGCCATGTCTCCGTTGACTACCGCAAAATGGAGCGGTCGCGCGCCCGAACCAACATGAGAGGCATTAATTTCGGCCTTGCCCGACAACAAAGCCTTCACCACCTCCTCCTTGCCGCGCAACGCGGCAGCATGAATCGGGAGGCTACCCATGGCTGGAGCACTCACATCAGCACCTTTCTCAATCAAGAACTCCACCGCCCCAAGGTTGGAAAAGGAAATCGCCACATGCAATGGTGTTGATTTTGACAACGGTAAAGTGTCCTTGAGATTGCCACCCCATGTCACTAGCAGGCGCAGGATGGCGAGACGTGCGGCCTCTTCTTCGGGAGCGGGAGTAACAGAAACCCAAAAAGTTCGCAACCCCTCACGTAACGTGACCCGCTCTGCGCCCGGGGAAGACCGGTAGAAGGCAAGCAATCGCGACAGAACGTCCTTAAAGCCGGCGTGATTTGTAATCGCCGCCGCCCGCAACACAGCCGTGGTTCCATCATCAGACTTTGCATTCACCTGGGCACCAGCTTTGAGAAGCTTTGTAACCATTTCAAGATTCCCCTCGTCCACGGCCACGAGGAGGGGTGCCATCCCGGTATCGTCATCCGGCAGATTCACAAGATCGTGGTCTTTTTTCAGGAGACGATCCACAGTCACAGCATCCCCCTTCTTAACGGCATCGTGAATCTCGGCGGCGCTTGCGTAAAGCGACCATAGAAGCGTGGCGGATATGGCACGGCAAAGGTTGGGATTCATACTTCAGTAAACGTTGCAGAGATAAACCGTTAATGGGCGAGTAAAAATAGGGGGTGCTGTTTCCGTATCAATCCTATTTGAAGGATCCACGGAGAGAAGCGGGCGAGCCTCGGAAAATGGAGCTAAAGACATTGCGGAGGTGGTTGGCGGAGGTGTCATCTGTCAATTCACATTGGAAGAGCAAGGTAGCGTTGAGTGGCGCGATGGGCGATCTTGTGCACGAAGGAATAAATTGCATCGTTGAAACGCTGACTAATGCATTCCGACAGCGACAGCTACAAGGAGCGCGTCCTCGGCGGCAGTGGCTGTCAAATTCAGCGCTGTATAAGCTGGCCATCCTATGAGCACGGTGTGCGTATTGACCATGTTTTGGTGTTTTTTGTCATAGCGATTGATGCCCTTAATCGCCTCCGTTCGCCACACCTCGGAGGGAAGTTTTCCGCATTTTTCGTTTGGAATGAAAAATGCGGCCTGATCCCGGGGGTCAACAATCCAATCCCCGGTGCGTTGGGAGACAACGGCATCGTGGGGAAGGGGCCGCGGATAGAACACGGCCGGATGGGTTTTTACTTGCCGCCACAGATAAGCATTCTCCCAGTCTTTTTGCTGGTGATCAATGCTCTTCACCAAAGTGCTGCAGGAGGTGATACCTGCCGCCATCAGACCAAATCCAAATCTAGGCAGCCAGAAATGAAACCCTTCGAACCGAGGTTGATTAATCAAGATCCGGGGTGTTTGAACATGGCAGGTGGATTTGGTGAATGTCCTCTTCATGTCTTTGGGTGAATGGGAGTTCCATAGCGAGGGCTTCAGGCTGGTTCCTCGGTTGCGAAGATCAAGCGCAGCGGCGTTGGCGGCGCGCTACAAGGCTGCAACCAAAGAGAAACAGAATCATCGTGGTGCTGGGCTCCGGAACACCCAGCGCCAAGGCGCCCTCCCAGGCGAAGATGTCATGCACGCCGCTGGTGGGATGCACGCTGTCCCAATAAAGATACTGGTCGGCAAAGGCGGCATTGCCGGTGAGCAGGGCTGAGTCCGTGGTATTGGTGAATCCGTAGGCACCCGGATCGTTTTTCAATGCCTTGCCGATGGAGTAAATATCCAGCAGGACAATGTCGATTCCGTAGGCTGACTCCAGGCCAGATATTTGAGAAGCGAGCGTGGCGTTGAAGCCCTGGGTCCACAGGCTAGCGCCAAGGATCGAGGCCGGATCGTTGGTTGAGAGCAGCGCGGGGGTATCGCCCAGATCAGGAAGATTGGGCAGCAGGATGGTTTTCGCGCCTGCGCCTGCCAGTGTGGAAATGATGCCGAGAATGTTTCCCGCAGGGATAGTGGGATCGAGTTGGCCTCCGAGCAGGAAGTCATTGGCCCCGCCCCAGAGGGTGACTACATCCGTGGAGAGAAACGATCCCCCGGCACCGGTAAACATGCCGACCTGCTGGGCGAGGGTGGGAACCGAACCCCCGCTCAGCGTGTAGGCTCCGGCCCATGCTGAATTGGTGCCCCCGAGCAGACTGGGCGATCCGGCTGGCAAGCCGAGGTAGCCCGCCAACCGTTCGACCCAGACCGGTCCGTTGGAGTAACGGCCATTGTAGTAACCCGCACCCGGCAGGGCTCCTCCGGTGGCCAGGCTCGTATTGCCGGCATCGCTGAGGCTGTCGCCGAAGGAGAAGAGACCGCTGAAGAGGGCAGCGGTTGCGTTGCTGGAGGACAGGCAGAATGCGAAAACCGCGGCTATGAGAACGGTAATGGAACGTAACTTCATGAGGTGGTGATGGTTGAATTGGTGTCCGAATCCGACCACGTGCCGAATCCCGACACCTCAGGAATCAGGAACCAAGGCAAATGGTTACAGGCTCTGTTGATTTTTTTTTCGCGGACCGTCTGGACAGTTGCAAACGGGCACTTCCGGCGCGCATGGCAGGAGCCGGAAGCGATTCGATTTTGGGCGGCGCACACTCGTTCATCAGCACCACCTTGCCACGCGTTCCATCGACTCGCACCGTGCAACCAGTGGTTAAGCGGGAGAGACACTCGCGAACGGACATCACGGCAGGAATGCGCATTTCGCGGGCGGTGACGGCACCATGCGATAGTGGTCCTCCGCATTCGGTGATGACGGCGCTCGCGGCGTAAAACAAGGGCGTCCAGGCCGGATTCGTGGTGCGGGCAACCAGGACCGCGCCGCGTGGAAAGGCCGCAAAGTCTTGCGGACCTGTGACAACAAAGACCTGGCCTTCGACGACCCCAGGACTCCCCGGCAGGCCCGATATTTCCGTGCCAGGTTTCGGCACCTGGGCTTCTGCGGCGGGAGCATCAGGGAACCAACCTGGCGTGCGTTGCCTGGCCTGCTGGCAGGAGGTTTTTGCAGCGGCAGTAGCGGTTGAGAATTCCGCCCATCGCAACGGATCATCGGCCGCAATGGCTGCGGTGATGTCAGCCTCCCGGGCGAAGAATATATCCATCGGTTCAGACAAAATGCCACGCTCTACCAAACGACGCCCCAACATTTGCAAGCCTTTGCGCAGGGGCACAGCGAGACGCGTTGTCTGGTAGTGTTCGAGATCATCCAGGCCGGTGTAGAGGCGGGCCAGCCGGATGACTTCATGCATGAAGAAATGCAAGTCGGCCGGCAGGCGCTGGAACAAGGAGAACTCCGCCGCCTGCGAGCGGACTTTCAATTCACGTTCCCGCTGGGCTGGCGTAAGATCGCCAGCCCCATCCAGAATCAACTTCACCTGGTCCAGCACTACCCAGGGAACCTCCGCCCACAAAGGTTGATAGGGATCAAAATCCAATTCACGATGGCCATGATCCCGCAGCAGCAGTTGGAAGCGACGATGAAAGGCGGCATGTTCTTTTTCCAAAACTCCGCTGTCCCACAGCGCGCGACTTCCCTCCGGCGAGCGCAGGCTTTCCTCAAGCGCCGGTTCCTGCAGCACCATCTGCGCGAGCTCGTAAAGTTCCTTGTTGATGGCCCCGGTTTTCGTTTCACAGAACGCCAGCAGCCCGTCCATGAGCGGGGCGACCTCGCCGGGTCCGAACAGCTCCCGCAAAAGAAACTGCAGCATTCGATAAAGCACACCCTGGGTCACCGAGATCGCGATATTGGGCAGAAAATACTGGGCTCCATGTTCGTTGATCCCCTGCACGAATTGCCAAAGTTCGGCGAGTGATTTCTCCTCCAACGGTTCAGCCGTGAACTCCCCGAGACGAATCAGGTAGTAATCAAGATCGCGCGACCAGTGCACGGGCAACTCCTGAACCCAGCGGAATTCCTCGCGCAATCGCGGGATGAGCGTCGGCAGGTCGGCCAGTGACGTGAGGGCAAAGGGAAACCTTCGTGCGTAAATATCCACGGCATTTTGATTGCCATAAATGTAGTGGCCGTGTTTGCCAAACCACTGCCCGGAGAAAGACGGGAATCCCATGAGGCGGAATGAATATTCCATGGAGCGATGAAATCCGCTTTCCACAAAATCCCATGTCAGCGGCGTGACAACATTCGGAAAGCGTTCGGCGGATTCATCGCGTGTCCAGCGGGGTGGAATGGTGGTGATGGGTCGTGATTGTAGCAGGACCAGACGGTTATTCACGAGCCCCCATTCGATGTCCTGCGGAAAACGGAACCATGCTTCGACCCGCCGCAACAATTCCGTGACAGCGGCGATTTCACCTTCCGTGAGGCAGGGTGCCTTTCCCACAGCTGCATGCAGCGTCTCGTCCTCCACTCCACCATCGGTGGAACAAACGGTGCGCATCGTTTTGTGGGCGATCGTGCTGGAAACCACCGCCCCGGTCGATTTTTCAACCTCCCAATGATCCACCGCACAGCCGCCACTCACCACCGATTCTCCCAGTCCATAATTGGCATCGATGACCGCAGTGGTCAGATCGCCCGTGACGGGATTGATGCTGAAAGCCACTCCCGCGACATCGCAGCTCACCATTTCCTGGACCGCCACCGCCATGTTTGCCGCCGTATAATCGAATTCGTGCTGATGGCGATAAGTGATCGCCCGGTCATGCCACAGGGAGAGGAAGCAATCCCGCACGGCCGTCAGAATTTTGTCCGGTCCGCAACAATTAAGAAAGGTATCGTGCTGACCGGCAAATGCAGCCTCGGCCAGATCCTCCATCGTGGAGGATGACCGCACGGCAAAGCATGTCCCGGCCTTGAAGGATGCCACCGCGGAACGAATTTCCCTCGCAACGGCATCCGGCAAAGGCACGGTTCCAAATTGCTCACGCAACTCCTCCGCTGCGATGGCCAGTGCCGCGGGATCGTTGACGGGCAGTTTCCACACGGCATCGCGCCAACGGGGCACCGTTTCCAGCCATTCCCGGTAGGCGGAGACAATGACCATGAAACCCTGCGGCACAGGGAAGCCGCCGGAGGTTAGCAGAGCGAGATTGGCTCCTTTTCCCCCGGTATGTTCCGGACGGATGGCAAGGGGTGCATCAAATGGAAGCGTGTAGTTCATGGGAGGTGTCTGAGTTGCGCGCCAACCGCAGCCCGATGCCTGCCAGAAGAATTCCGGCAGCGACATCGACGGCGTAGTGATAGCGCAGGTAAAGGGTGGCGGCACAAAGGCCAACTGCAGGAAGGAGAAAGATGGGGAAAAGGCGACGATGGTGCCGCCAGAGCCAGCCCATGAGGAACAAGGTGATGGCAGTATGAAGACTCGGAAAGACATCGACATGATTGCTGCCATTCAGCACCAGAGCTGCATTGGTCCTGGTCAGGAACCCTCCGGTCAGGGGTTCGGTAAAGGCCTCCGGCATGGCCAGATGAGGTCCCATGGCCGGAACCAGCGTGTAGCCAAGGAAGCCCAGTGCGTACATGCCGATGAGGCCATTGAACAATTTCACTCCGTAGGGTTTTGGCTGCAGGATCGCTGCAATGAAGGCGGCCATGACGGCAGGGAAGAACAGCAGGTAACAGCCACTGAGTATCTCTGTAACCACCGGATGGATGGCCGGGCTCCACGCGACGGCGGGCGTCTCTCCGAGCAGGGTGCGATCCATTCGCAGCAGGGCCGCATCCCAATTGTCGGAAGGCAACTGATGCATCACCGCTCCCAATCCGCAGTAAATGACGTTTACCAAAACTGGGAATAAGGCAAGCCGCACCCGGGCCATGGCCCGGGTTGGCCAACGCGTTGCCGCCAGAGCGGTTAAAATGATGGCCGCCACCATCAGCATGAACGCCGCGCTCATTCCCCAAGCACCGGCCGCCAAAAGCCGCACTCCCGTCAGGGCAAGGAAGCTGCCAAACAACCATTCAAATGGATGAAGCCGCAGGTTGGTCATTTTATGTTTGGGGCAGTGGAGTAAGCGCTTTCAGAACCGCGCGGTGAATTTCCAGGGCATCCGAACGCAACCCTGCGAAAAACAGGCCGTTCCAGGCCACGACCGCGAGTTTCTTCAGCCGATACCAACCGCGCACGGCCAGGTAAGTGAGAGCAAAATAAACCAGCGGCAGCCACCACAGCCCGGATACCATTCCCACCAATACCCACGCAGCCGACCACATCACGAGCAGCGGAACGCCAGTCAGGATCCTCCACAGCGCAATGACATTCCGATCATCAGGGAACTTGCGTCCAGCCCACCAGGCCACAGCCAGCGGCGGTACATTCATCAATGCTCCAACCGCAACCGGCAGTCCCAGCAACAGCGTGACCAGCACATACAACCACGGATACCGGAGCGGAAATAAAGGCACGCCCTGGTGCCGCAGCAGCCGCAGTCCCCGGGCCTTCGTTTCAAAATTTTCCCACGCTCTCACTGCCTCCGCGGGCAGCTCGTGCTCCATGGCTTTGAGTGCCGCAAAATAGGACTGCTTCGTCCCCAGTGTGGCGATGTAGGCAAAATTCTGCGCCATCTCCTGCCACTCTGCGTCCGGCACATTCATTCCCACCGACTCCAAGGCAGTGGTAAAACGGCGCTTCACCTCCTGAAGTCGGGCCCCCGATGATTCAATATCCGCTAGCTCGTCAAGCGAGATGCGGGGGCCAACCACCACCTCGACTCGCGATCGAAAGGCCCAGGGGCGTTCGTAGTGAATCCCCAGGGGCAGGACCGTGAGCGGGATTCCATCCTGCAAATGCCGCAAGGCGATGCGTGGCGCTCCGCTCTTGAAGGGGAAATGCCGGGGGCCCAGACTGCTCGTCCCTTCAGGAAAGACGCCCAGGAACCCGTCGTTCTCCAACCAATTCACACACTCATCAATCACCTCAAGATTTCCACTGCGCCCGCCGTCTTCAGTGCGCGCCACCTCCAGACCATCAAAAAACAGCCTCCCCATCAGACTTCGACGCAACGTCGCCTTCAACATGAAGGCCACCTGCGGCAGAACCTTGCGGTAAACAAAGCCATCCACCGCACCATTCCGATGGAGACACAAGGCCAGCAAGGGACCGGTGGTGGGGATCTGATTTGCTCCTGTCACCTCGATCCGGCTGAAGTAAAGCTGGCGAATGAAAGTCTGAAATAATGGGTGCCATTTCATAGGGTGATTCAGCAGAAGCCAAATCTGGCCCTCTGCGACACCGGGGGAATCAGGAGCCGCACGGAATGGTTACAGGGAATCGGAAAAGGTTTTTATTCCCCCGCTTACACTGATCCTGCCCCGGTTCACTCCAAGGTCGGAAGGATGACCCGAATCACCTCCGGCTTATCCCAGGGTTTGAACTCGCGTTTAAGCAAATCAGGAAAGTCCAGATCCATCTCCTTGAGTTTGGCGCGCACTGCATCAATTTTCCAAAAGACAATGCCGCCGCCGTTGGCACAATTGATCATCAGCATGCCTATGGAGTCAAAGCACAGCGGTGTCTCCCGGTCGAAATCCGGGCTGGACCTCACCTCGAGGGTTTCGGGATTGATGATCTTCAGTTCCGCTTTGCCACAGGAAATGGCGAGTGCAGTGTTGCGTGGACTGAAGGCCATGGCCCCGTGCTGTTCGCCGGTTTCACTGGGAATTTGCTTTTCCAATTTCCACGTTCCAGGCCTCCAGAAAGAATAATTCTGGGGATCCCCCGTAACGAGCAACTGGCTGTCCCGGGAAAAGGCCACGGTGGCGGACCCGCTCACCGGCAGATCGATTGGCGAAATTGCTTCAGGCAGCCGCCAGACGCGAACGCCATTGCCCCTATGCGTCCCCGCCGCCAGCCACATCCCGTCCGGGCTAATGGAGCAATTGGTCACGCCCGCCGGTCCTTCCAGCCGCCGGGGCTGTGCTGCGCCCAGAAGATCAACGATCCAGATGGACAAGGCTTCGTCAGCGGAACGCCTCTGTTTGGCGACTGCGACTAGCACTGGGTTCGCCTCCGCCTGCGTCACTGAAATTTGCTCGCACGAATTGAAGGCACCGAGGTCCTCCGTTTTTCCGAAGCGCACCACCGTGCCCTTATCAAGCGGTTCCGTTTTGAAGGAGAGCTTGTGCAGACCGCTGGCCGAGGCCACCACGAGCGTATCCTTCAGGAAGGCCAGTCCGCGGGCCCGGGTCATTTTCAGGAACCCCAGGTTGCGACCTTCGCGATTCCAGAAACGCACCCCGTCGTCGCCAGAGGTTGCCATCAGCGTGGCATCAGCGTTCCAAGTTCCCGCGTAGGTTCCGACCTCCCCAACGTGGCCACGTCCGCGATAACAGACGAGTCCCGGCGCCACTTCCAGCATCGTCAATTTCTCCCCTTCGCAAAGGAAACCCAGCTTGGTGCCGGTGGGATCAAATCCCAGGCCCTTGGCTCGCCCCGCATGCCAGCTGAGCTGCCTGCCCTGAAAGGGATCGTAGAAGCGAATGGTGTCGTCCGGGCTTTGGGAGGCGAGGATGCGGCCGTCCGGACTCCAGGCCAGTCCATCCACCGTTTTGGTGTGGCCCCGCAGATCGGCGTTGCCCAGTAGCCAGCCGTCCTCCTGCCATGCCACAAGAATGCGCGGCCCGGAGCATACGGCCAGCGCATCGTCCACCGGACTCCACGCGAGGACCCCGGGCCTGGCGGTGGTCCGCTCCGCGAGGATTTCCCCGGTCGCAGAATCGATGATTTCAACCCCTCCCACCTCCTCGTTCAGACTTGAAAGACTCACAGCGATTCTCGTGCCGTCGCGGTTGACGCTTACGAAATCAGGAATGCCCTTCAGAGTAAACTGTCGCTCACCGACTCCTGACGCCGCATTGACGATCTCAATCACAGCCTTGTCACCCATCATTCTGCCTATGACGCAGCGTTTGCCATCAGGAAAGAAATCAAAGGCATGCCTGATCCCCGGCCCTGCCTCAAGGACCGCACCCTTGCCTTCCACATTCCAGAGTTGCAGACTCCAGGCCGCCTCCGTCCCGTGTGCCACCGCCAGTAATCTGCCATCCAAGCTGAATTTGAGAACTCCCGAAACCGGAACTCCCTTGCCCGGAAATTCGGCCAATGGTGCGTGCTTTTCACAACTGTAGACGGCAGTCCTTCCATCCGGAAATGTTACCGCATAGGCTGTGAAGGCTTTGTTCGCGGCGATGGTTTCCCCTTTGCCGGGATTGCCATTCCATGAGTCAGCCGATCGCATGTCCACAATGGCAAGGCAACCGACCATGGAATCCCTGAGCCGTTTGCTGTTGTCCCCACGGTCTCTCTGGCCCGGCACTGCGGCCGCTTCGCGGAGCGCCTCCAGGGCTTTGAATCGACGTTCGGGCTGATCACTGCTCCTCAGGGACGAGGCCTGCTCCAAAAGGGCATCAAACCTGCTGGCCAAGGCACGGAAATACAGCACAGTCATGCCCACCGTCGCCGAGAGCACCACCACAATAATCACCGCGGTCCAGGCCACGGCGAAACGATGCCGCTTCGCAAATTTGCCGAAACGGTAAATGGTAGAGGGAGGGGATGCGGACACCGGCTCGTCATCCAGAAAGCGCCGCAGTTCGTGCGCAAGGCCGTTCGCGGTCTGGTAACGGCGCACCCGGTCCTTTTCCAATGCCTTCATGACCACCAGATCGAGATCCCCCCGGAGCTGGCCCGCGAGCTTTGGCGCATCGACCCCTCGCCGTTCCGCCACCTTGTTACGCTGCGCTGGCGTCATGCCACCCAGGACTCCGGATGGCTTGGCGGGCTCAACATCGCGAATGAGCTTCTGAAGCTGCAGGTAATTTGCCGAGCGCACCTTTGTGACGTCCAAAGGCGTGCGGCCGGTGAGCATCTCGTAAAGGATCACCCCCAGGGAATAAATGTCGCTGCGGGTATCCGCATCCAGAACGTTTAATTCGGCCTGCTCAGGGCTCATATACTGCGGCGTTCCGATCATTTTCCCGAGCCCCGTGTATATCGTCGTTTGGGTCCGCTCCCCGACCAGCGCTTTGGCAATTCCAAAATCAATCACCTTGATCAGCGGTTTCCCATCATGCTCGCTGACCATGATGTTCGACGGCTTCAGATCACGGTGAATGACGCCCTTCTGGTGAGCATGCTGAACGGCGGTGAGGACCTCGATGAAGAGTTCCAATCTCTGCCTGATGGTGAGCGCATGTTCATCGCAATATCTGGTGAGCGGAGTTCCCTTCACCATTTCCATCACAAAATAGGGGCGCCCGCTCTCCGTTGCACCGCCGTCATAGACTTGGGCAATGTTCGGATGATTCATCAGCGCGAGTGTCTGCCGTTCCGCCTCAAACCTTGCCACCACCTCCCGCGTGTCCATACCGGGCTTCAAGACTTTCAGCGCGACGCTGCGCTTTACCGGTTCCGTTTGCTCTGCCATGTAAACGATTCCAAATCCCCCCTCGCCGATTTCCTGGATCAACCGGTAGCGACCGACCATTGTTCCAATGGGTTCCCGGGGAGCTTCCGATGGAGGCTCGAAGGAGCTGATGGTATCTGGGAAATCATCCAGACTGAACGGCAATACTTCCGACTCCATGCCTGCAGCGAGCATACAACAGGGACACTCCCGGGCAGAAGATCCCGCTGGCAGCAGGGTGCCGCAGCGGATGCAATGGGAGCGAGTGAAAGCCTGGTTCATGAACAAGATAAGGGAAGGGAATTCGCCCAACGCTGGCTACAACAGAAAGTAGGAAAAATGGTTACACTAAATTACGCAAGGCGGGAATCTTTGCTGGGTTTGGAACTGGGGCTACCGAAAAACGCGGAACAGCCAGTCAATCTCATCCTCCACCTCTTCCGCACAGGAAACGGTTTCCAGAACAGCCGCACGCAATCGTTCGCGGTAGCCCTCCCGCAGCCGGAATGCGGCCACTTTTACCGCCCCCTCACTCATCCCCAGACGACCCGCCGCTTCTCCGTACGATTCTTCCGTTGAGCCGCCGGTAATGTATTCACGCAGTTCATCGAACAATTCCTGCTTTCCCGCCTTTACATAGATTTCTCGCAGCTCCAGCATGACCTGGCGCAGCAACTGCACAGCCCACTGACGGTCGAAAATGATATCCGGCGAAACGCCATCCGACGGTAACCCCTTCCATTCCTCCTCACCAGCCTGCACATCCAGCGAAATCATCACCACGTCCCCTCCGCGCTTCTTTGTCTGACGGTATTCAAAGGCATTCACCGCCTGGCGCTTCAACACCACCAGCAAAAAGGAGCGCAGCCTCCCCTTCTCCGCGCTGACTTCTGCCAGGGCCTCCCCAGCCATGAGTCGCGAGAAAAAATTCTGGGCCATGTCCTCCGCATCCTCCCGTGCAGCCCCCCTGGCCCGCAGCCACACGTAAACCGGCTTCCAGTATGTCTGACAAATACGTTCCCAGCCCACCCTCCGCATGGAGGCATCGTCCGCTTGCACCTGACGAATCACCGACCATTGCGTCGCAGGAAATAATCCCGGGTTGTTGGCAGAATTGGAACCAGGCCCGGCAGCTGTTGCGGAGTTTTGAGTCTTGCCGGGTTTCATGATCCCCTAACGTTAGTCGCCGCCCGCGTTCTGTCGAGCGTATTTCACCGCTCCCAGTTCCAAGTTGCAGAAATTCAGGGCTTGCCACCTCGAAATTGTCACTTACCTGTGTCCGTGGAACAATTTTGGCTTCCAGAGACGACTGACCCCGCCCGTAGTGTGATAACGGAAATGCCTGGTGCCTGCCAGGCTGGGAAGAATCGACTCCAGCCCCATCGTTCCGCATCCCTCCAGTGGAGGAGGCGGAGGAACGACTCAAATGTTCTTCTGCACGGCGGGCCGCGGCATTCAGGCGATTTTGTTAAAACGTGGATTTTCGAATTCGTTTTACAAATCCCGATCCTTTGGGCCGATCCGCCACTCTCTCCACCCTGCAACACAGCAAAACTAAATAAAATTAACCAGGGTGCAATCCATGGCAGAACAACAATCAGAAAATCGTCCCCGCCAGCAAGGCGGGGGAAACCGCCGCAATAATAACAACCGCCGCCGTCCCGGTGGGGATGACCGTTCCCGCAATGAGCGGGATACCTATGGCCGCAGTGGCGGGTCCTCCGATTACACTCCCCCCCGCGAGCAACAGCGTAAAACCTTTGGTGGGGGCGAATACGAACGCGTTTACCGCGACAAACCGGTTCCCAAGAAACCCCTCGGCCAAAGGATCCTCGGATTCCTCAGTTTCGGGTTCCTTGGCAAGGACAAGCCGGATGCCAAAACGACCGGCCCCGCCAGGGGGCGCTCCGATGCAGCCAACCGTGGCGATACCGACCGCGGGGCCGGGCAGTCACGGCGAGGCGGAGACCGCAGGGAACGCCCGGATCGTTCCCGCGAAGCCCGTCCGGCCGCGCGCCGATCCGAAAACGGGGACAGCCCCGCACGTCGTCAGCCTCCCCGGGAACCTCGCGAGCCCCGCGAGCGCGCCCCTCAGGCTCTGGACCTCGATGCCATCGTCATTCCCCGCCTGCATATCGGCAATCTTTCCTACGATACCGTGGAAAGTGACCTTTTCGGACTCTTCAACGGAGTTGGCAAAGTCCTCAATGCAGAAATCGTGACGCACAGCCGCACCCAGCGCTCCAAAGGATTCGGGTTCGTGCAGTTTGCCACCATTGAGGAGGCCAAACGCGCCGCCACCGAACTGCACGGCAAACCATTCATGGGGCGCTCCATCATCGTCGGCCCCGCCAAGGGTCCGAAGCCTGAGCGTGCCAACCAATCCGAGGAGGATGCCGAGGACGAAATCCGGCCGGCTCCGCTCAATATGGATTAACCGCTGAATCAGGGGTGCGGGAAAGGGTCCGCAGGGGGGAGATTTTCCTCCTCGCGAATTTCCCGC
>CALQSQ010000067.1 GCA_943333275.1 Akkermansia muciniphila | reverse complement strand
TGGCTGTGGGCCTGGGTGGTGATGTTGCGCAGGAGTTGGAGGGGATCGCGGGTGGTTTCGGTGCGGGAAAATTTCAGGGTGAAGACGACGAGGCCGCGGGGTGCGAGGTGGGAGGAGAGGCGGAGGACGGCTTCCATGGCTTCGTGGGGCGGGCCGTTCATGTCGCAGAGCAGGGCATCGTAGCGGACGGATTTTGGAGGAGTGAATTCCGTGACGTCGGCAGCGATGAATTCAAGTCCTTCGTATTTCTCCAATCGACGATCCAACGGGGCGCGGTCCAGAGCAGTGACGCGATACCCCCGCGTGAGCAGTTCCGATGTCATGCCGCCGGGGGCTGCACCCAGCTCAAGCCAGTGGCTGTGCTCCGGCAGGGGTGGACGATACAGCCGCAAATAATGCAGCGCCTCGGCGATCTTTCCGCCCGCGCGGGAAATGGTCGAGGGCATGGTCAGGCTGATGTAGCGGCTGCCGCCGGCATAGAACCCATTGGCCTCCCTGGGTGACTGCACGCCACAGTAAAGGCCCTCTTTTCCCAGCAAGGCGAACAACGTGGGGCGGTCGGGAATCTGTTCTTCGACGACGGGTGCGGCCAGCGGGGGGAAGAGCTGAAGGGTGCGGCCCCGCAGATTGCTGCACATGCGTTTGTAATAGGGGTCTGCGGAACTGTGGTTCAGTTGCCCGATGAGGATGTTCTGGGGTTTGGAATCGCCAAATTTCTTCCACATCGTCTGCGCGGCCTTTTCAATAAAACTCTCCATGCGCTGGGGATTGCACGGCCAGCTGTGATGGACGGGCAGGTTCCATCGCAGGAAGGCGGCCACTGGGGACGAACGGATGGCGGCGGGATTCGCCGTTTTGATGAGGAAATAATCATCGCCCAGCCGCTTCGTTTCTTCTGCGCCGAGTTGCTTAAGGATCTCATCGACCTGGGGTGCAAAGGTATCGGAGATCCGGACGATCCATGGCTGGACGGGCGAGGTTGGGGGAGGGGAGTCAGTCATTTAAAGCGTTCCAAAATAGCGGTCCCCGGCATCGCCCAATCCCGGTGTGATGTAGGACCGGTCCGTCAATCCCTCATCCACCGCCGCAGTGAAGATGGGCACGTCCGGGTGCTCCTTGCGGAAAGTTTCCAATCCCTCCGGAGCACAAAGCATGCAGGCAAAAATGATCTGGTTGGCACCGAGGGATCGCAACTGGGAGACGGCCGCCACGGCGCTGTTGCCAGTGGCCAGCATGGGGTCCAGCAGCACGACCTTGGAGGCGGATAAATCCTCCGGAGTGCGCAGGTAGTAGCTTTCCGGCAGTTTCGTTTCCTCATTCCGGAACAGGCCGATGTGCCCGACCCGCGCCTCCGGCAGGACTTCGAGCATGCCGTGGAGCATGCCCAGGCCCGCGCGAAGAATGGGAGCCAGCACGGGGGGATGGAGCAGCGCGGTGCCGAGCGTTTCCTTGAGTGGCGTGCGCATGGGGTAGGTGGAGGTTTCCCATTCGCGGGTGATTTCATAGGCCATGAGGCGCGTGATCTCATGCATGCACCGGCGGAATTCCTCGTGGCCGGTGGTCTCATCGCGCATCCGGCTCAGGCGAATCTGCACGAGGGGATGGGAAATGATGGTCAGCGGGGCGCTCATGGCCGGCACCGTGCGCGGGGCTCCGGTCTGCGTCAAACCCCTCTTGCATTTAAACATCCACGCCTGATTATCGAAAGCATGTCTGCCGCACTGCAATCCCTTTCCTCCAATCCCGATCTCGAACGGCTTCTGGAATTTGACTTCCTCCGCGCCACCGAAATGGCCGCGCTCAATACCATGAGTTGGGTGGGCAAGGGCGATAAGGAATCGGCGGATGCGGCGGCTTGCGATGCGATCCGTGGCATGTTTGATCTGATGAATTTTCGGGGTGAGGTGACGATTGGTGAAGGAATCAAGGATGATGCGCCGGGGATATTTAAAGGTGAAAAGGTTGGCACGTGGGCGGAAGGATCGCCGCGTTTCGATGTGGCCCTGGATCCTGTAGACGGCACCACCAACACGGCCAAGGGCATGCCGAATGCGATTTCCTGCATTGCCGCCGTGAGCCGGGCGGACGATGCCCCCACCAGCCTCCTGGATATTCCGGCGTTTTATCTGCGGAAAATGAGTTATCCGGAAATCGTGCGCCGTGCCTGGATGGCCGACCCCAGCCTCCCGTTACATCTCGATGCCCCGGTCTCCGAAGTGATCAAACTCGTCGCCAAATTGACCGACAAGGCCGTGCGGGATGTTGTCGTCATGGTGTTGGATCGCCCGCGCAATCAGCCCTACGTGGAGGAAATCAGGCGCTGCGGTGCCTCCTTGCGCATGGTGGCGGATGGGGACATCACCATTGCGCTGGCACCGGCGATGCTGAACTCCGGCGTTGATCTCTATTATGGAATCGGCGGTGCCCCGGAAGGCGTGCTGGCGGCGGCGGGGTTGCGCTGTTTGGGTGGGGGCATGCAGGCAAAAATCTGGCCACGTGATGAGGCTGAGCGGCAGAGTTTGATTGATGTCGGTTGGGGCGACCGGCTGGACCAGACGTTCCGTTCGCTGGATCTGGCGTTTGGCGATGATATTTTCTTCTGTGCCACGGGCATCTGCGATGGACCGTTCCTGCGCGGCGTGCGCGTCACCGGTCACATCGCCACGACGCACAGTGTTTTGCTGCGCATCAAGAGTCGCACGGTGCGATTCCTTGAAACCCACCACAACCTGCTGGAAAAAACCCTCCACTTGCGTTCCACCAATCGCGAAGCCAAACTCTGAGCATGAGCCTGCTCACCGCCGCGCGTGACCTGCGCGATTCCCTCCACGGACTGACGTTTGCCGCGCCCGTGGCGTATGTTTACAATCCGCTGGAATATGCCTGGGAGGCGCATCGGGAATTTGTGGAGAAATATGGTTCTGGGAAAAAGCGCGTGCTGTTTCTGGGAATGAATCCCGGCCCCTTCGGCATGGCCCAGACGGGCGTGCCCTTTGGAGAGATCCCCGCGGTGCGCGACTGGATGGGTATCAGCCAACCCGTTTCCAAACCATCGCCCGAGCATCCCAAACGTCCGATCCAAGGCTTTGCATGCACGCGATCCGAAGTGAGCGGCCGTAGGCTCTGGGGCTTTATGCACAAGCAGTTTGGGACCCCGGAGAAATTTTTCTCCGAGTGCTACGTCGTGAATTACTGCCCGCTGATTTTCCTGGAGGACACCGGCCGCAATCGCACTCCCGATAAAGTGCCCGCCGGTGAAATGGCCCCCGTGGACAAGGCCTGCCTGCAGCATTTGCGCAGCGTCATCGAGATTTTGGACCCCGCCTGGCTGGTCGGCGTCGGGGCCTTTGCCGAGGAGAAATTTCGCACCGTGGTGAAGCCAGGCGAGTCGCGGCAGATTACGAAAATCAGTCATCCCAGCCCCGCCAATCCCGCCGCCAACAAGGATTGGGACGGTTTGGTGCGGCGTCAGTTGATCGAGGCGGGCGTCTGGAGTTGGTAAGTGGCCACTTTCAGCGCGGCGAGGCGTTCCCGGAGCGGCGGGTGGGAATAGTGGAGGAAGACGGAGAGCGCGTGGGGGGTGAGATTCGAGAGGTTGTCGCGGGCGAGTTTCCGCAGCGCGGAAATCATCGCATCGGGTCCGCCAACCGCCGCCGAGGCATAGGCATCCGCCTCGTATTCATGCTTCCGGCTCCACCAGGCCAGCACGATGCCGAGGAGAAACTGCACTGGTTGAAAGAGCATGAGGAAAAATACCAGACTCAGATAAACGCTCGGTTGAGCCACCCCAAAGGCCGCGAAGAGTCCGCTGTTCTTGAGAAAAATCCCCAGCAGGAAAAACCACACCCCCATTTGCACCAGGCTCAACACCAGGCGCTGCACGATGTGGCGGCGTTTGAAATGTCCGATTTCATGGGCCAGCACCGCCACCAGTTCCGGCACCGTTTGCTGAGCCACGAGAGTATCGAAAAGCGCGATGCGTTTATTTCGGCCAAAGCCGGCGAAGAAGGCATTACTGCGGCTGGATCGCTTGGAGCCATCAATGATGCTCACCTCCTTGAAGGGAAATCCGCAGCGCTGGGCCAGTGAATTCACGGCGGATTTCAGATCGCCATCCTCGAGCGGCGTGAATTTGTTGAACATCGGCATGATGATCGCCGGGCCGACGTAAGCCATGATTAGCGTGAAGACCGTCGTCGCTCCCCAGGCATAGAGCCAGGCATTTTGAAAGGTGAAAAGCCACAACACCAGCGCCAGCAACGGCAGACCCAGCAGGGCCCCCAGCAGGAGGCCTTTCAGATGATCGAGGACGAAAGTGGCCGGAGTGGTTTTATTAAATCCATGCTTCTGCTCAATCACAAAGGTGTCGTAGATTTCGAAGGGCAGCGAAATGAGCGAATTTCCCAGATACAAGAGCGAGATGCCGGCCAGACCCATCTGCAGTTCACTCAGACCCCAGCCGCGCACCAGGGTATCGAACCACCCAAAGCCACCGCCCAGCCAGAACCCCAGGAAAATCAACATCCGGAGCGTGGAGGAAAGCATGTCGAAATGTGAACTCTCCCGGCTGTAAGCCTGCGATTTCTGGTATTTCTCAGCATCGTAAATGTCCGCAAACTCAGCCGGCAGCTCGGGTCTCAGGGCCCGAAGGTTGAGGTAGGTCGCCAGCATTTCGATGCCTTGCACGAGCAGGAAGGTGATCAGCAGGACGGTGAAATAGGGATTGGAGAAATTCATGATGGGGGAATGGCGCGGGAGAGCAGGCGCTCCACTAGGTAAACGGACCGTCTGGGTTTTCCAGCGAAAGAAATCGAGCGGGCTCTCCAAAACGGGCTGGTTTCCCCGGGGTTTTCCGGTTCAAATCGGGGGGGTAACTTTTTTGGATTTCTCGCTTGTGAAATTTTTCACAAGCGCCTATTACAGGTTACTTGCCATGGCTAATATCTTCCCTCGTTGGACAAATTCCTTCCCGCTGCAGTTGGTGATCGCACTCCTTTTCATAGGTGGAGGCGTCACTGCGGGAGTCACCTACTATTTCACACAGAAATACACGCGGGAAGGCTATCAGCCGAACCAGCCGGTGCCATTTTCGCACGTGATCCATGCCAAACAGCTGGGGATGGACTGCCGGTATTGCCATAGTTTCGTGGAGCAGAGCGGTCACGCCAATGTTCCCACAAGTTCCACCTGCTGGAACTGCCACCAGCACGTGAAGACGAATTCCCCGAACCTCGCCGCCGTCAAGGAGAGCGTGGAAACCGGCAAGCCGATGGAGTGGGTGAAAGTTCACAAGACGCCGGACTACGCTTATTTCAATCACAGCGTGCACGTGAGCAGCGGCGTTTCCTGTGTGAGCTGCCACGGTGACATCACCGAAATGCCGGTCGTCTACCACAAGGAAAATCAAAGCATGGGCTGGTGCCTGGAGTGCCATCGCAACAGCGAGGAAAAACTCCGTCCGCTCGACCAGGTCACCAATCTCAAATACAAGCCCGAGGATCACGGCAAGACGCAATCGAGCATCGGCCAGAAGATCAAGGAGAACTGGAAGATCGATCCTCCAGAGAATTGTGCGTCCTGTCACCGCTAGAATGGCCCTCCTCCGCTCCTAACGAAAACTTTTCCCGCTTTTACTTTTTTCAATGAAACGTGTCGTCATCCATCCTGAAGCCCCCGCCACGGGCAAACGCTACTGGCGCAGTCTCTCGGAGCTTGAAGGTTCCGCGGAATTCCAAACCAAGCTGGAGCGCGAGTTCCAATCCGGTCAGGCTGAAATGCAGGACGATGAGGAGCGCGATGCCAGCCGCCGGAGTTTCCTGAAACTCATGGGGGCCTCCACCGCCCTCGCCGGACTCGCCGCCTGCCGCCGCCCCGAGGCTTACATCAAGCCGTACGCCAAATCGCCCGAATGGATCATTCCAGGAAAGCCGCTTTACTATGCGACGTCCATGCCCCGTCAGGGTGGCAGCACGCCGATCGTCGTGACGTCCTTCGAAGGCCGCCCCACGCATCTGGCCGGCAATCCCCTGCACCCCGAATCCAATGGCAGTCTGGATGTCTATGCCCAGGCAAGCATTCTCGGTCTCTATGACCCCGACCGCGCCAAGGACTTTACGCAAGGTGGAAAAAAATCGACCAAGGAAGTGTTCATCAAGGCATTCGGCGAGAAGAAAGCCGCCCTCGGCACCGGCAAAGGCTTGGGAATCCTGGTGGATGACAATAACTCCCCGACCCGTGCCCGCCTTCTCGACGAGACGCTGAAGAAATTCCCCGAAGCCAAAATTTACCAATACGAAGCGCTCGCCCCCACCGGGGTCCGTTCCGGAAATGAGCAGGCCTTCGGCAAGGGAGTGCGACCGGTTTACCATCTTGAAAAAGCGGAGCGTGTGCTCTCGCTGGATTGCGATTTCATGGGCCTCGACCGCATTGGCAACAATGCCACAAGCGAGTTCATGAAAGGCCGCAAGGCCGAACAGGTCACGGATTCCATGAACCGCCTCTACATGGTGGAGGCGCGTTACAGCGTCACGGGCGGCATGGCGGATCACCGCCTGCGCGTCGCTCCAAGTCAGATTCTCAAGTTGGCCATGGAATTGGCGAAGAACCTTGGCGTGGCCATCACGAAATTTGGCGGAGCCACGTCGCTTGAAGTCGGCCATCCCAATGCGGAAGTCTGGATCGGTGAGGCCGCCAAGGATTTGCAGGCCTCCAAGGGCAAGGCGGTGGTTGTTGCAGGCGACAGTCAGCCAGCTGAAGTGCATCTGGTCGTGGCGGCCATTAACAATGCGTTGGGTGCCATTGGCACCGTCGTCGAACTCAAGCAGGGCGAGTCCCGTTCCGTGGGTTCCATTGCAGAACTCAGCGAGGCCCTGAATAAAAAGGAAGTGACCACCCTGCTCGCCATCACCGAGGCCGATCCGGCCTTCGATGCCCCGGCGGACCTGAAATTCGCCGAGAAACTCAAGGCGGCGGAGTTGATCCTCGTTTCCACCCGTCATCGCACCGCCACCGGCCGTCTCGCCGCCTGGGCCGTGCCTGGCACGCATTACCTCGAACAGTGGGGGGACGTTCGCGCCACGGATGGCACTTATTCCATTGTTCAACCCATGATTCTCCCGCTGCACGGCGGACTGTCTGATCTGGATATTTTAAATCTCCTGCTCGATGACACTTCGGCCACCAGCACCGCGTTGCTGACTCCGGTCTCGCTTGCTCCGGCTCCCCCGGGGGTTGCCGAAGATCCCGGACCAGCCTTCAAGGCGGTGCGCGCTACCTTTGATATCGTGGCCGCTGCGGCTCCGAATAAGAATGATGCGTGGAATTTCACCCTCCGGGATGGTTTCTTGAAGGGCAGTGCCTATCCGGCGGCCACCGCTGCATTTGACGCAGCAGGCCTCCCCAAACTTGCCACGATTCCCTCTCAGGCGGCTCCGACGCTGGAGAACATGGAACTGCAGTTGACGCCGTGTTCCAAGGTTTACGATGGCCGTTACATCAACAATGGCTGGCTCCAGGAAGCTCCGGATCCCGTCTCCAAAATCACTTGGGACAATTGCGCGATGGTCAGCGTAAAGACCGCGCGCGCCCTGAAGGTTGACCGGAAGTATTTCACCATTCTCGATGACGCCGCCGTCATTTCCGTGACCACCCCCGCAGGGGCTTTGGAACTGCCGATCGTGGTCGTTCCCGGTCAGGCGGACAATGTCATTACCGTCAGCGTCGGTTACGGCCAGGGCAGGGGAGAGGAAGGTCCGGGCTTGGTCGGTGACGGCACCGGAACCAATGTCTTCGGCCTGCGCACGACGGCTCAGCCAAATTTCGCCAGCGTCAAAGTCGCCCTCACCGACAAGACCACGACGCTCGCCCTGACGCAGGAACACAGCTCCATGTATGGCCGCGCGCTCGTTCGCGAGGGCACGACCGACGACTGGAATGAAAATCACGATTTCGTGCTCGAAATGGGATCGGATGCCCACGTCCATGGAAACCGTGCGGAGAAAAAGGCCGAGAACGAATACAGCTTCTACAAGCCCGTCGGCACCAAACAGGACGCGCAGGGCAATGCGGAACTGCACCTCAACGACAAGCTCCATCAGTGGGCGATGGTCATCGATTTGAACCGCTGCATCGGCTGCAGTTCCTGTCTCGTCGCCTGCCAGAGCGAAAACAACATTCCGATCGTCGGCAAGGAGCAGGTCATCCGTGGCCGGGAAATGCACTGGATTCGCATGGATCGTTACTTTGCGACCGATCTGGACGAGGAGATCAATCCCGAAAACAAATTCATGGGCACCGGCAAGGACGTCTGGGAGGAGGATTTCCTCGATGAGCCTGAGATGGTGGTGCAACCGGTCGGCTGCCAGCAGTGTGAAAGCGCCCCGTGTGAAACCGTCTGCCCGGTCAATGCCACGGTGCACAGTCCGGATGGATTGAACGTGATGGTTTACAACCGTTGCATTGGAACCCGGTATTGCGCGAACAACTGTCCGTTCAAGGCCCGCCGCTTCAATTTCTTCGACTACAACAAGCGCAATCCGCTGGTCACGAAAAACACCCTCGGGTTCGAGCACAACAACCTCTATGACGGACCAATCGGCGAGCGTTGGGATACTGAGCTGAGCAAGCTCCAGAAGAACCCCAATGTCTCCGTGCGGATGCGCGGGGTCATGGAAAAATGCACCTACTGCCTGCAGCGCATCGAAAGCTCGCGCGCCGAAGCCCGCGCCCGTGGACGGAAAAAGGCGGCCCTCGAAGCAGGCCAATACGACGAAAACCTCGTTATCACCGACGACCAAATCCGGATCAAAACGGATTCCGTCAAGGTGGCCTGCCAGCAAGCCTGTCCGGCCGATGCCATCATGTTCGGCAATCTGCTGGATGAGAAGAGCCAGGTCAATGTCTGGAAAAAGAACAGCCGTAACTACGAACTGCTCAGCTACCTCGCCATCAAGACCCGCACCAGCTACCTCGCCCGCATCAAGAATCCCAATCCGGCCCTGCTCGCCAAGGTCAAATACGAGAAGGACAAAGCCGGCAACGCCAGCAAATATCACGTGGGGCACCATCAGCCCCATGCTCACAAGGAAGGCGAGGCTCATTGATCCCGTCCGGAATCTCCAGATCGGGGGATTTCGTGCCGGGGGTGCCCTGGTCCCGGGAATCCCGTCTGGACTGTGCCTTGTCTGATTTCGTGGCAGCCTGTAAATTCTCCTTGCGCCCAGACTGATCTGTGGTTTGCTCGCCTTTCCAAAAAACATAAATTCGAATGTCCGCCCCTTCCAAAGAACTCCAATCCCTTAAGCTGCACGATAAAGACACCGGCAGCTCCGATGTGCAAATCGCTCTCATGAGCGCCCGCATCGCCCACCTGACCGAGCACCTCAGCGTGCATCGCAAAGATTTCTCATCCCGTCGCGGGCTCCTGATGCTCGTGGCCCAACGCCGTCGCCTCCTCGATTATTTGAAAAATACCGACGAGCCGCGCTACCAAAAGGTCATCAAGACACTCGGCCTCCGCCGCTAATCTTGCCCTTTTTACTGAAAATTTTGCGAAATCCTGACTCTGACGAAACACCGCTGGAGTCAGGATTTTCGCTTAAATCCGAACGGATCCGCAGGGCAAGCCTGTGAATCCCGCACCAAAGAAGGAAGGAAAACCGCTGATCGGCGCTGATCTTTTCTGAACGTTGCGCAGACCCGTAGTCTGCGTCCACTCCCTCAGAAAAGATCAGCGAAGATAAGCGGTCCCATAAAGAAGCCTCCTTCCTTCTGTCAGGCACATTCGGAAACCACACCATCAGTCCCCGGGGAACCAACCTTTCCCGCAGGGCTGATCCATCATCGCATTCCGCAAGGCACCCGCAATTCTGCGATGCCGGCGGGAGGCATCCCGCACCAGCCGCTTGCCGCAGGGAGCGTTTCCGTAAACAAAACCAAACAGAAGAAAGTAACTCCCATGAGTATCCATAACGCAATCGCCCACGTCGGCGGCCAAGACATCATCATTGAAACCGGTAAAATGGCCCGCCTGGCCGATGGAGCCGTCACCGTTCGCCTCGGCGATACCATCGTCATCGTCACCGCCGTCAGCGCGACCAAGGTCAAGGAAGGCCAGGACTGGTTCCCTCTCTCCGTAGAGTACAAGGAGAAAGCCTCCGCTGCCGGCAAGTTCCCCGGTGGCTATTTCAAACGCGAAGGCCGCCCCACCGAAAAGGAAATCCTCACCTGCCGGATGACGGACCGCCCTTTGCGTCCGCTCTTCCCCAAAGGTTATCTCTTTGATACCCAGATTGTGGCCCTGCTCCTTTCTGCCGATGGCGAAAACGACTCCGATATCCTGGCTATGAACGGTGCTTCAGCCGCTCTCTGTCTTTCGGACATCCCCTTTGCTTACCCGATTGGTGCCGTCCGCGTCGGTCGCGTTGAGGGAAATTTCATCGCCAACCCAACTCAATCCCAACGTGAAGAAAGCGACCTTGATCTTGTGTACGTCGGCAGCAAAACCGAAGTCATCATGATCGAAGGTGATGCCAAGGAACTTCCTGAAGCCGAGTTCATCAAAGCTCTCCATTTCGCCCAGAGCCAGGTCCAAACACTTGTCGCTGCTCAGGAAAAACTCGTTGCTGCGGCCGGCAAGGCCAAGCGCGAGTTCACCCCGGTTCTCGCCAAGGATGAACTGCTCGAAGTCGCCTACGCCGTCGCCGGCGATCGCATCGAAGCCGCCCTCTATACGCCGACGAAAACCGCTCGCGGCAAAGCCGTGGACGCTCTCCGCACCGAAGTGAACGCCGCTATTCTGGCCAAGTTCCCTGAAGCCGGTTCCTTCGAAATGTCCCAGGCCTTCGACTACCTCCAGAAGAAAGCCTTCCGCATCTCCATTCTCGACAAGCAAAACCGTTGTGACGGACGCGGCATCGATCAACTCCGCCCCCTCAGCGGCGAAGTTGGCCTCATTCCCCGCGCTCACGGCTCCGCGCTCTTTGCTCGCGGCGAAACGCAGGCTTTGGCCCTCGCCACGCTCGCTCCGCTCGACGAAGCCCAGGAGTTCGACAACTACACCGGTGGTCCAAACGCCAAGCGTTTCCTCCTCCATTATAACTTCCCTCCCTTCTCCGTTGGTGAAACAGGCCGCTTCGGCGGTCAGAACCGCCGGGAAATTGGTCACGGAGCCCTGGCTGAGAAATCCATCGATCCCGTCATCCCAAGCGTTGAAGATTTCCCCTACGCCATGCGCATCAGTAGCGAAGTCATGGAGTCCAATGGCTCCACTTCCATGGCCTCGGTTTGTTCCGGCGTCATGGCCCTACTCCAAGCGGGTGTGCCCCTGAAGCGCCCCGTCGCCGGGATCTCAGTTGGTCTCGTCTCCGAGCACGATGACAACAACGTCATGAAACGCTATCTCACGATGCTCGACATTCTCGGCAGCGAAGATCATTTCGGTGACATGGATTTCAAATTGTGCGGCACGGAACTCGGCGTCACTGGCTACCAGCTTGATTTGAAGCTCCCGGGCCTCCCGCTGGCGATTCTTGAAGAAGGTATTGCCAAAGCCAAAATCGGCCGCACCGCGATCCTCGAAGTCATGAACGGTATCATCGCCGGCCCAGGCGAAATCAGCCCCCACGCCCCACGAATCGAAACCATCAAGATCGATCAGGATCGCATCGGCGAACTCATCGGCCCAGGCGGCAAGGTTATCAAAGGCATCCAGGCTGAGTCCGGCGCCAAGATCGACATCGAAGAAGATGGCACCGTTCACGTTTATGCCATTAAACGCGAAGGAATGGACCGTGCCGTGCAGATGATTCGCAACCTCTTCGCAGAAGTTGAGATCGGAGCCACCTACACCGGCAAGGTTGTCAGCACGAAAGACTTCGGTGCCTTCATGCAAATCTTCCCTGGTAAGGACGGCCTCATTCACATCAGTGAACTCGCCGACTTCCGCGTCAAGTTCGTCGAGGATATCGTCAAAGTCGGCGACATGGTCACCGCCAAATGCGTCGGTATCGACGAAAAAGGCCGCGTGAAAATGTCCCGCCGCGCCGTCCTCAAGGAGCGCGAGCAGGAACTCGCCGCCGGCAACGGAGCCGAATCCCCCGTCGCCGAGCCAGTCGCCGCCGAATAAACAAGGGGCCGGGGCATCCTGTCCCGCACCTAAAAATCAAGCCCCAGGCCGGAGAGCGCAAGCTCCCCGGCCTGTTTGCATTCGCAGGCCTGCTTTCAACATTCTCTCGAAGAATTCCAACCTTCATCCCCGATGGCAATCGCGCAGAAATCAATCAATCCCATCTCCCCCGGGCCCAAGATTTCCTTTACGCCATGTGCGTCAGCAGCGAAGTCAGCGCTGCACTTGCCTCCTCCGATGAAATTTACATTCCTTCTTCTTACCCTGATCCACGCAGTCGCCATTCAAGCAGCGGATTTGAAACTGGCCGCCATCTTTTCGGATCACATGGTGCTGCAAAACGGTGTGTCCGTGACTGTGTGGGGCACGGCGGATGCCGGGGCCATGGTGAGCGTCGCCTTTGCTGGTCAGAAGCAATCCGCCGTGGCCGATGGTGAGGGCCGGTGGTTGACAAAGCTTGATTCCCTGGCCGTTTCGGAAGCCCCGCAGACGATGGTGGTCTCATGCGGCGGGATGGAGCAAAAATGCGAAGATGTGTTGGTGGGAGAGGTGTGGCATGCGAGCGGGCAATCGAACATGGAAATGAATGTGGGCAGCGTGGCCGCCGGGCTGGAAGTTGTGAAGGCTCAGATGAATCAATGGAATCTCCCCGCCATTCGCTTCCGTAGCGTGAAGCCCGGTGAATCCGCAACACCGTTGTCCGAAGTCGCACCAGGGTCCTGGCAGCTGTGCTCACCCAGCACGGTCACGAATTTCTCGGCTGCGGCGTTTTTCTTTGCCCGGCGGTTGCACGCGGAATTGAAGGTGCCGGTTGGAGTGATCGATACCTCGCGTGGCGGCACGCCCATCGAACCCTACATTCCGCTGGAAGCCTTTGCGGATCATTCAACGCTCAGGCGCGAATTGGAGCTTGGTGACCAGAATGATCTGGCTGGATTGAAAGCGCTGCCTGGAGGGGTTTTTGCACGGGATGCCAACTGGTTGCCGGGGAGGCTCTTTAACTCACGGCTGGCTCCGCTGGCGCGATTTCCCGTTCGCGGGGTGATTTGGTATCAGGGGGAATCGAACAGCGGAGTGGAGGAGGATCCCCGTGAATACGAACAGAAAATGCGAGCCTTGATGAACGGTTGGAGAGCGGCGTTTCATCAGGAAAAATTGCCTTTCTATTTTGTGCAACTGCCAGTCGGCGGAGCCGGCGACAATTGGCCGCAACTCCGGGAGGAACAGCGACGCTGCGCTGGTCTGCCTCACGCCGGCATGGCCGTGACGATTGATTTGGAAGGCTCTGACATCCATCCACTGAACAAGGTCGACGTCGGGGAAAGACTGGCCAAGTGGGCCTTGGCCAAGGATTACGGGCAGCCGATTGCTTTCAGTGGACCGCTTTTTTCCAGGGCGGAGATGGCTGACGGGAAATTCCTCGTTCACTTCGAGCATGTGGGGAGCGGATTGATGGTGGGAAAGAAGGTTGGACTGGAGGTGCCAGTGGAAACGCCTGGCATCGCTTTGAAGCATTTTGAATTGCAAAATGAGGCTGGTGCCTGGTTCCCGGCTGATGCGGAAATTGCCGGACAGGTTGTCATCGTGAAGAGCGCCCAGGTCCAAAACCCCAGGTCCGTCCGCTATGCTTTTTCCAAGGTTCCGCTCGGCTGCAATTTGTACAATCGCGATGGGTTGCCTGGGGCTCCCTTTACGACTGAGGAAAAAAAATGAAGCGGGCTTTGAAGTGCGCATGTCGGCATTAATCATCACACCGGAAATGGCAAAGGAGACACGGATTCCAGCGCCATTGGCTGCCGGATGGATTTTGAATTTCCCGATCATCCCACCTCCCATTCTCGCCACATGAATGGCGATATGCCCGGCCCGGGCGGCAAAGCAACAAGCGACGTCCGAGCCGAGTCCGGCAGTTATTCCTTCCAGACTTCCATCTCAGTCACTCCGCTGCGGGCCTGGCCTTTGTGGGTGAAGACGACACGCACTTTGGAGGTGGTGACTTTGCTGAATTTCACGGTATTGATGCTGCTGCCGGCGGGTGCGGCGGGGGTTCGTTCCTGTTTGGCGGCGTCTTTCCATTCCTCGCCGTCGAACGTCTGCACGTTGTAGCTCTCGGGCGGTTGCACGCCGCCGCGGTCATCGTAGATGCTTAGATCGATGCGGCCGATTTCCTTGGGGTTGCCGAAATCGACCTCCAGCCAGTCGGTTGGGGTGGGGGAACCGTAGGAGGTCCAGCGGTTCATGGGAGTGGGGAGGAAGACGGTGCGTCCGTCGATTGCGGATTTGGGGACACCGCCGTAAACATCGTGGAAGGAAGCGGTGGCTTTGGGGAACCCTTCGCCCTTGGGATTGAAGGCCAGATTCCCGGGGGCGGGCGGGGCGGGGGTGTAGGGCAGTTTGCCAAGGCCCCAGGTTTCGAACTCGCTGAGGCCGGTTTGGCCATCCTTCCCATGGGTGAAAACGACACGGAGTTTGTTGGTTTCGAGGGTGGGGAATTTCACAACATTGGCGCGATGGCCTTCGGGTTGGGCGGGAGCGCGCTCCTGCCTGGGGACTTGTTTCCAGGCGGCTCCATCCCAGAATTCGAGTTCGTAACTGGCGGGGCTGACGATGCCTTTGCCGTCATCCAGGAAGTAGAGTTTCACCATGTCGAGGGGACGCTTCATGCCAAATTCCACGGCGATCCAGTCGGTCGGACTGGGGGATTTTTCTGCCGTCCACCGGTTGGGAGGGTGGAGTGTATACCAGGCGTGACCATCGCAGGCCTTCGTGACAGCGGAGTTTTCACCGGTGAACGAGGCGGACATGCGTGGCCAGGAATCGCCATCGTTATTCACTGCATAGTTCAGCGAAATGGTTTCCGGACGGGGAGTGGGTTTGGCGGCTGGCAATTTCACCGTGATCTTGCCGAGCGTGGATGACTTGGCGATTTCCCGGCCGTCCGCGAGCACAAAGAGGCCGGAGCCCTTGTGGTAGCGCGTGCCGTCCTTGTCCCAGAAAATGCTGAGCCGTTGTCCATGGTAGGGGACATCATCGAGTGCGAACCATGGCCAGTCGGGTGGGGCGAGCGGGTCGATTTCCAACTGGTCCGTCGCACTGGATTTGAGTCCGACGAGTCCGGTGATGACGAGGTCGTTGAAACTGCTGTGGAAATAATGTTCGCTGTGGTTGTAGCCATCGTGGCCTTCAAAAGATCCGGTATCGGGATGGAGGGCCTCGGCGATGTAAGGCTGGCCGTCCTTGCGATGGGACTTGGCGAAGATTTGCAGTTGCTTCACATAATCCGCGCGGGTGATCACGTTCTGCTGGTAGTTGTGGAGCAGGTTGGCGAGAGCCTTGAGTGTCTGGGCGGTGGAGTAGGGCCACGACTGTCCACTCCACCAGCAGCAGGATTTCTGGAGTAAAAACATGGGATCGTGGCGTTCGACGCTGAGAGGGCCGAAATCGGCGTAGAAATAATTGCGGTCCGTGAGGAACTTCCAAGCGGGTTCGTAGCCGGGATCCGGGAGATTGAACTGCCAGGGAATATAGGCGTGCTCCTCGCGTCCGTGTTCGTTTCCGGCATATTTCCCGGATTGATAGGTGAGAGTGTGTTTTTTCACCACGTTGCCCTCCTTGTCCTGCTCGTCCCGCATGGACATGGGGAAGAAAAACTCGCGCTTGGGATCCCAGAGAAGGTTTTGAATGTTGGTTTTGAGCGAGGCGGCCTTCGCTGCGTATTCCTCAGCGGTGTCGTTATCTCCGGCGAGTTTCGCAGTGCGGGAGATGGCCAGGGCATCGGCGAACATGTAGGCATTGAAGCCGGGGCGGTAGCCGTTGGCCCCGCGCAGGATGTCGGTGGTCTGGCGGCTGTTGATGTTAAACTCCATGCCGTCGTCATGCCCATTTTGCCAGAACAGACCCACTTCGGGGACAAACTGTCGTTTTGCCCATTCCTCATAGTTTTTCTTCATATCCGGGAGGAGGTCGATCAAGAATGCCTCATCCGGATGAACCTCATGCATGGCCCAGATGCCGTCCGTGAGCCAGCAGCCGTAATTGCGGGGCTGGGCGCCGGGCGTGCGGAACCAATAGCGGGAATAGTCCCGCGCATACCGATCATCCGCCAGCCAGCGGATTTCATAGAGTTGGTGTCCGGACGGGCAGCTGATGGCGCCGTAGGCTCCGCTCCAGAACGGGCGGTCTGTAAACTCTGTGAAACTGTAGCCACTGTTCGGTGAGCCGTAGGTCAGGTGCTTGGTGACCAACTGCCAGCGGTAGTAGTAGGTGGTGACAATGTCCGCATCCGGACATTCGAAAAAAGGGATGTTCGCTTCATACCAATCCCAATCGCGGTTGTCCCAGAACAACTGGGCCTCCAGCGCCTTTCTTTTGTCAATCACACCGGCCCCCAGGGGTGAGGAGGTCTGCATGACCAGGCCGGCCAGCAGGAGAATGGGAAGCAGCGATCGTTCGGATATAAATCTTGAAGCCATGCCGCCACTTTCCCTGACGCATTCGATCGGGCAACTGCGATTGTCGGAAAATTGAACTTGCCGAGAAAGGTGTGGGGGAGAGACTATGCAAGCTGATCGCCATTCTGAATCCCCACCCACAACATGTCCTCCCGCTATAAGATATTGGAACGCTTGGGACATGGCGGGGCGGGCTCCGTGCACAAAGCCTGGGATGACCGGCTGAGCCGCTACGTGGCCATTAAAAAACTGCTGCCTCCCGAGCAACGCGAGGCGGACGGAGTGGGGACAAATCTCAGGAAGGAGGCCGCGATGCTCTCCTCCCTGCAGCATCCCAATGTCGTCGCGGTCTTTGATATCGATGACATTGAAGGCGATCTCTGCGTGGTCATGGAATTCCTCAATGGGGAAACGCTCTATGCCACGGTCCAGCGGGGAGCCCTGACCGTGCGCGATTTTATTTCCGTGGCCAGCCAGACCATGGAAGGATTGGTGGCCGCGCATCGGCTCGGTGTGATCCATCGCGATATCAAGCCGGGGAACATCATGGTGAACTGGATGCCCAACGGGGACTTTCTGGTGAAGATGCTGGACTTTGGGCTGGCGGAGTTCACGGGTCGCTCCATGCCGCGTCCGGAGGAGGCAGCAGACCGGACTTATGGATCAGTGCATTTCATGGCCCCGGAACAGCTCAGAACCGGCCGGGCGGAGGCGAGGTCCGACCTTTATGCGCTGGGGTGTGTTTATTATTATGTGCTGACCGGCACCTATCCGTTCAACGGAGATACCGTGGGGGCCATCACCGATGCCCACCTCGAACACCGCCTCATTCCGCTTGGCAGCCTGCGACCAGACCTGCCGGCTCCGTTGCGAAAGTGGATTGAGCACCTCATGCAGCCGGATCTGGAAAATCGGCCATCCTCTGCGGATGTCGCTCTGGTCGAATGGCAGGGCCTGCTTGCCGGTCAGGGGCAACCCGCCGTCCAGACTGGACCGCAGAGTTCCACCCGCCAGGTCACACCCGCCGTCCGTCCGCCCGCGCCTACCGGAAGAGTGCAGCCTGTTCCCCGAAACGCCCCGCGCTCAGGCGTCGTTCCGCGCGTGACTTCCCAGGTGCCCACGAAGAAAAAACCCAAGGCCTCCGCCCGCAAACCAATCCCAGGCAGGAAGTTCTTCAAGCCATGGATGCTCTGGACAGGATTGGGTCTGCTGGGATTGCTGCTCTGGTTTATTTTCGCCCCGTCTGATGCTCCATCCACGCCCGGAACCGTCGCCCGCAAACCCAGTGGAGTTCCGGTCCCCGGTGCCGGTCTCTTGCTGCACCTGGATGCCTCCCGGGCGGACACCCTGAGGCAGGACTCCACCCGCCATGTCAGCCGATGGGAGGACGCCGAGGGGAATGGAAATTTTGCGGAGCAGGTCGTCCCCGCCAAAGCTCCCGTCCTGATGGCAAATCAGCAAAATTTCCTCCCCATGCTCGATTTTGGTCCGATGCAAATGAACCTGGATGGGCGCTTCATGGAGTTGCTGAATGCCACCCAGCAGAAGTTGAAACTGAAGACGATTCGCACCGTCTTCTGGGTCATCAAGGGAGCCAACCATCTGCTGAGTGACGAGGAGAATTGCGATTTCCATCGTGGGGAATCGGACGCTCCTTTTCTGGCTCCGATGTGGGATGCGCGTTACGCCGCTCCTGGAGTCTTTCAGGGGCAGGTCCGGCTCAATGGTGCCCAGGTCGATGGTACGAAGACCGCCGCCCCGAATGGTTGTTTCCTGCTCTCGCTGGTAACCACCACCCCGGTGCAGGCGGGCAATCTCTGCAAGGATCGCAACCTGCGGACAGGGGGGCAGCAGATCGGAGAAATCCTGATCTATGATCGCGCGCTGACCGATGAGGAGCATCTGGCCACGGAAACCTATTTGTATAAGAAATGGTTTGGCGTTGCCCTGCCCAAATGACATGAGCCTGGCTTCGGGTGCTTTCGAGGCCGGGCGTTTTCCCCTGTTGCACTTCCCTGCTGATTTGGTAGGTAACGCGCTCTTCTTCCGCCTCTGCGACTCCTTTCCATTTCCATTTTATGAATCAAATCATCCTCCAAAAAGCCGCCAACGAAGCCCGTGGTCTCGCCATGGACGCCGTTCACAAATGTTCCTCCGGTCACCTTGGACTCCCGCTCGGAGCCGCTGAAGTCGGAGCGGTGCTATTTGGCGAAGCGCTCCAACTGGCTCCCGATGCCCCCAAATGGCTGAATCGTGACCGGTTCGTTCTCAGCGCGGGCCACGGATCCATGTTTATTTATTCCTGGCTGCATCTGGCTGGATTTGATCTTTCACTCAAGGAGTTGGAGAATTTCCGAGTGCTCGGAAGCCATGCCCCGGGGCATCCTGAGTCCTTCGAAACGGTCGGCGTGGAATGCACCACCGGGCCACTCGGCCAGGGCGTGGGCAATGCCGTTGGCTTTGCGCTCTCAGGAAAAATGGCGGCGGCGAAATACAATACCGCCGAGCATGCGATCCTTGATCACCACGTCGTGGCTCTCGCCGGGGATGGCTGCCTACAGGAGGGCGTCGCTCGCGAAGCCGTGGCCTTTGCCGGGCATCAACAGCTCGACAACCTCATTCTGATCTACGATTCCAATGACGTCACGCTGGATGCCATGGCCAAGCTGACCCAGAGCGAAGACACCGCCGCCATTTACACAGCCCTTGGCTGGGAGGTGCAGACCATCGATGGCCATGACCTGGCAGCCGTCCTCAAGGCGGTGCAGCACGCCAAGCAGAATGACAATGGGCAGCCCAAGCTCATCATCGCAAAAACCATCATTGGCAAAGGCATCCCGGAAGTGGCCGGCACCGCCAAGGGACATGGTGAAGGTGGGGCGAAATTTATTGATGCCGCGAAGCTGGCGCTGGGCATTCCCGTCGGAACACATTTTCATGTCAGCGACGACGTGCGCGCTTATTTCAACGATTTGAAATCGAAACGGGCAACGACCCACGCAGCCTGGGAGAAAACCTTCTCGGCCTGGTCCGCCGCCAACCCGGGATTGGCAGCCGAACTCAAATCCGCCCGCGCCAATAATTTGAAAGCGGAGGATCTCTTGAAACTCATCCCCGAAGCCGCCGCCGACAGCAAGGCCGCCACGCGCAACAGCGGAGGGGAGATTCTCAATAGCATCGCCAAAGCCGTTCCGCATCTAGTGACCGGCAGCGCCGATTTGTTTGGCTCCACGAAAAATTACCTCAAGGACGGCGGCGACTTCGGTCCTGCCAACCGCAAGGGCCGGAACATCTGGTTCGGCATTCGCGAACACGCCATGGGCGCCATTTGCAATGGCATCGCCTACGACGGACTGTTCCTCCCCAGCGGCGCCACCTTCCTGGTCTTCGCAGATTACTGCCGCCCGTCCATTCGCCTGGCCGCCCTGTCCAGACTGCCCGTAACCTATATTTTCACCCATGATTCCATCGGGGTGGGCGAGGACGGACCCACGCACCAGCCGGTCGAAACGATCAGCGGCCTGCGAGTCATCCCCAATCTCGATGTCATCCGTCCCGCAGATTCCGAGGAATGCGCCGCCGCTTTCGCCGCCGCCCTGAGCCGTCATGACGGGCCCACGCTGCTGGCGCTCAGCCGTCAGGATTTGCCCAACCAAAGCGGCCTCGCCGCAGAGGCTCGTCGTCAGGGAACGCTGCGCGGCGGTTATGTGCTTGTGAAGGAAACGAACGCACTCACCGGCATTCTCCTGGCCACCGGATCGGAAGTGCAGCACGCCGTGGAGGCTGCCAAAACCCTGGGATCAGGTGTCCGCGTCGTTTCCCTGCCCTGCTTCGAACGCTTCGCGCGCCAGCCCCAGGCCTACCGCGACGAAGTGCTTCCCCCCTCCTGCACGAAGCGCATCGCCATGGAGGCCGGCGTCAGCGATCTCTGGTGGAAATACGTCGGCACCACCGGCAAAGTTCTGGGCATTGACCGCTTCGGTATTTCCGCTCCAGGCGGAATCGTCATGAAGGAGCTGGGGATGACTCCCGGCCATTTCGTGGCCGCTTTCGCATGAATCACCTCGTTTCCCGGTTCCAGCACTCCTCCTGCCATGCTTCTCATCCGCGCCCGCGCCGGCCCCAGCCAGATCCACGGCCTTGGGCTGATTGCCCAGGAGGCCATTCCTGCGGGGACGGTGATGTGGAGGTTTCAGGAGGGCTTTGATGTGAAGATTCCGGCATCAAGGCTGGAGGATTTTTCAACGAATGCGCGGGAACAGATTCTTTACTACGCCTATTTCCACGAGGACTCTCAGACGTATGTGCTGTCGAGTGATGACGATCGGTTCACCAACCATTCGGATGACCCCAACACCAAAGCGGTGGACGATTATGTCTATGCCGTTCGTGATATTGCGGCAGGCGAGGAGATCACCTCCAATTACGACGAATTCTTCAAGCTGAGTTACCGGCCATTGCGCTAGGTTGGGCTGCGGTCAAGCCTTGGCGGCGGCAACTTCGTCCAGCACCTTGCGAACTGTGCGCGTCATGTCCTCGATGGCATAGGGCTTTTGGAGGAATCCGTTGGGGGTGCTGCCCGTGGCCTCGGCGAATCCGGCGAGGTCCACCAGATAGCCGCTGCAAATGACGACCGGGATATTGGGAGCCTGCCCCTTGCGCATGTGCCGGAACGTGTCCATGCCATTGAGGCGCGGCATGGTCATGTCCATGAGCACGAGGTCGATCAAGCCGTCATGGCGCGCGAGCATGTCCAGAGCCTCCATGCCATCCTCGGCGGAGAGCACGTGATAACCGTGTTTTCTTAAAATGGCTTCGGCCACGGAACGCACCACGAGTTCGTCATCCACCACTAGGATGGTTTCCTTGCCACCTTTGGGCTGCGTGGCGCACTCCGGCGTCTCCGCGGACGCAGGCCTGGGAGAGGATTCATTGCGGGGCAGGAAAATATCGAACCGCGTGCCTTTTCCCGGAGTGGAGTCCACCGTGATCCATCCACCGTGCTGTTCAATAATACCGAAGCTGGTGGCGAGTCCGAGTCCGGTGCCTTTGCCCTGTTCCTTGGTGGTGTAGAAAGGCTCGAAGATGCGCTTGCAGATCTCCGGACTCATTCCCGCACCCTGGTCGGAAATGCTGATGCGGACATAATCCCCCGGTGTCGCGGAGGCGGGAAGTTCCCTGGATCCCTTCAGAAGCTGGATGTTGCGGGTGGCAAGGCTCAGTTCACCTCCCTCGGGCATGGCATCCTTGGAGTTGACCACCATGTTCATGAAGACCTGTTCCAATTGGGTGCCGTCGGCGTTCAGACCCCAAATATTTTCCGGAAGATCCATCACGATTTTGATGCGTGGATCCAGGGTGTGAACCACCAGATCCCTGAGATCCAGCAGGACTTCATTCACCCGGCAGTGGCCCAATTTAAGATGGCTTTGACGGCTGAATCCAAGCAGGCCGCGGACGAGTTCCGCGGCGCGCAGCCCGGCATTTCTGGCGGCGTGCAAACACCTGCGGAGGTCATCCTTGGTGGCGAGGTCGGGATCGTTCTGAATGATGAACAGATTGCCAAGGATTCCCTGGAGCAGGTTGTTGAAATCGTGGGCGACCCCGCCCGCCAGCCGGCCCACGGCCTCCATTTTCTGGGAATGGCGCAGCGAGTCCTCCAGCAGCCGCTGGGCGGTGGTATCGTGGAACATCCAGAGCCTGGCAATGAAGCCCCCATCCTGATTGAGCACGGGAGCGGTGTAGATGGAAATACTGCGGGCCTTGGGGGTGATGAGATGCCATTCTGATTCGCCGGTCTTTGTGGCATCCACGGACCCGTCATCATTCAGGAGTGCGAATTTTTCCGATGCGTCAAAGTGGGATCCCAGCAGTTCTTGAAGTCGGGCGGGCTTGCAGTTTTGGATTTCCGCCTGGGTCAGCCCAAAGAGTTCCTCCAACTGGCGGTTGGCTGCGACCACTCGGCCGTCTCGGTGCAGCACCAGAATGCCTTCCCGCGTGGAGTCGTAAGCAGAACGGAGCTGGGCGGTAATATCCGAGAGATTTGCCTGGCTTTCCCGAAGGCGCTTGGTGCGGCTGGCGACGATGAGGTCCAGCTCCTCCTTGTGCTGCAGCACCTGGAAGGTCATGTGATTGAAGGCCTCCGCCAGTTCGATCAATTCCCGGGCACCCCGTCCCTGCATTCTCGTGTGCAGGGAGCCCGCCGCCACCGCCCGCGCCGCAGCGCAAGCCTCGGTGACTGGACGGGCGATGCGAGAGGCCAGCCACGTGCCGACCAGGGACGTGAGAGCGAGGGAGAAACCAGCCATGCCGATGGTGGTCCAGCGGTTCTGGGTGGCCACCGCCATGGCTTCGCTCTTCTGGATCTGGGTGATGAGAATCCAGGTGCGGTCCGTATAGGTCTCTATTTTGCTGAGCCGGTCGGATTCGAAAAGAAACTCATCGCTGCCAATCCGGTATTCCCCTCCCATGCGGGTCATGAAATCAACCCCGAACTCCTTGATGTAATTCTTGAGAATCAGGTCCTGTTTGGGGTGGTAGAGGGTGTTGCCAAAATTGTCCAGCAGAACGAATGAACCAGTCTCGCCCACCTTGGCTTCGCGAAGGATGGCCCAGATTTGATCGAAGGTCATATCCGCCT
Organism: Akkermansia muciniphila; assembly: GCA_943333275.1. Lineage (GTDB taxonomy): Bacteria > Verrucomicrobiota > Verrucomicrobiia > Verrucomicrobiales > V1-33 > JAGNEJ01. The sequence goes on along the minus strand of CALQSQ010000067.1, from coordinate 8,574 downwards.
TGATGACGTTGATCACGCGGCCATCCTTATCCTTGATGGGTTGGTAAATGTGAATCCACAGGACAATTGCTCCGCTTTCCTCCACCTGCTGGGAATCCAATTCCGGCCTGGAAATGACTGTGGTTCCGCGGCGCACACACTCGGCGAGCCAGTCCGTGCCATCCCGCTCATGCACGCTGTTTCGATCGGTGGTTTGGAGAATAAATCCATCCGGTTTTAGCAGCGAAAGGTGGGTGCAGAAGTGAACGTAATTGGAGAGTCGGTCGAATTCCGCAAGCTTCACGGAGGTGTCCGTTTTTTCATCGATGAGGGTGGGATTGGAGGAAATAGCCTCCATCCCCAGACGGATGGTGGTGAGGGTGGTGGAGATCTGCCTTTTTACTTCCGCACCAAAACTTCGCAGTTCGGAGTGTTTTGATTTCAGCAGACCCTTTTGCGTCACCGCCATGTTGAGTAGCAGGGAGAGCCCCAGGGGGATGACCCCAAGGAGCAACAAAGTGCCGATCAACTGTCTGCGGAGCGTGAGCATGTGCTACGGAGCCTCCGGAACAGGAGGGATTTTGCCGATGGTTTCCGGTGGCGTGGCTGGGGTGCGAGCCGGGCCCTCAGCGGGAGGTGCCTGCACGAGATTGAGTTCGCTGGCCTCCTTGATCAAATGCCAGCCATTGTTCATGACGCGCAGGGAATCCCTGGTCCAGAGCGGCATGGAGTAGAGGGTTGCTCGTACTTTCGCGCTGGGGTAGACGATGGGATCACTCAACAGCGATGGATCGATAAAGGGCTCCGCTGCCTTGTTCGGCGAGGCATAGCGCAGGAAATTCGAGCCCTGTGCGGCGATCTCGCCCTGAATCAGGAAGTTGATGAACTTGTGGGCATTTACCGCTTGGGTGGAATCACGGGGAATGGCGAAGCTGTCCACCCACATCACGGCACCCTCCCTGGGAATGAAACAGGCGATGTTTTCATGCTCCTGGGCGATAATTTGGGCATCGCCATTATAGATCATGGCAACGGAGGATTCTCCACTGATCAGGTGTTCCTTGACTTCATTGTCCGAACCAAACCGCGCCCGTTGTTTGCGGATCAGTTCCAGCACCGCGTCCGTGGCCTGAAGCATCTGCTCTGGGGTGACGTCCTTCACCGGATGGCCCGATTTGCGCAGACCAATGGCATAGCATTCATTGCGGTCATTGAGCAGGGAGACTTTTCCTGTCAGGCTTGGATCATAGAGGAGGTTGATGCTTTCCTCAGGCGGTGTGGAGAAATGGTCCTTGCGGTACGCCAGCGTGGTGATGCCCCACATGTAGGGAAGGCTGAATTTGTTCTCCGGATCGAAGGGCATTTTCAAATAACGTTCATCCAGATTTTTGCGGTTCGTCAGCAGTGTGGTATCCAATGGCAGCAGGAGACGTCCCACACGGAGTTGGACGATGGCACCCTGTTCAGCGACGATGACGTCGTAATTTTGAGGATTGGATTTCAATCGTTCCTCCATTTCTTCGGTGCTGAGGTAGGGCTGAATTTCCACCTCAATGCCGGTTTCCTTGGTGAATTTGAGGAGCACGTCGGGATCAAAATATTCGTCACAGGTCAGCACGACGACTTTGGATCCGACTGCAGGCTGGTCAGCTTCGCTAGTCGGTGGGGAATTGGCCTTTTGGCATCCAACGTTCAGGATACCTACTCCGCAAAGCGCCAGAGCAAATGGGATTGGGCTCAGGAGTCGAGCAAGGAGGTTGCGGAGTGAAGTGGAAGTGGGGATCATAAGATACTTGAGAAGGAGGATGGACCGCAAAACGTGATAATTTTCTGTGTTAACTATGAATTTTACAGTTTTTTACAGAATCTCAATAACTTTTTCTTCCGAAAGTGAACTTTTAAGGTAAATGGAATAAATGCTTCACACAGACAATTTTGAGAGGTCAAACCTTCTCAGACTGGGTCGCCCCATGGTCATCACGGGTTACAGCACCGTGCTCATGCTGGTTACGGATGCCTTGATGGTGGGGAGGCTTGGGCCCGAGGAACTTGCTGCGGTGGCCCCCTCCGGCCTGTTAATAAGCCTCTGGCTGATTGTGGGAAGTGAGACCATGACGAGCGTGAATACCCTGGCCGCCACATGCATTGGGATGAAAAAGCCGGAGGAGGCCGGGAAATATTTGTGGCAGGGAATCATTCTCTCCCTGGTGTTCGGGCTGATCGCCCTGGCCTCGGCCTGGGTGGCGCCCTTTATTTTTGGCAGCCTGATGCCTGCGCAGGAACCCAGGGTGCTGGAATTGGAGATTTCCTATTACCAAATCTGCCTTTTGAGCATTCTCCCGCTAACGCTCACGGCCACGCTGAATCATTATTTTCTCGCCTGCGGCAAGGCGGCGCTGCCCATGCTGAGCAGTCTTGGCGGAGTGTTGTTGAATGGGGTGTGCAACGGGGTGCTCATCTTTGGATTTGGGCCAATTCCCGCCATGGGCTTTGTGGGGGCGGCATGGGGGACTGTGATTGCCTCGGGGGTGCAGGCCGCATTTCTCATGGGCTGTCTGTGGCTGCATGGTGGATTGCGGGAATATGGAAACCGGAGCGTGGCGGTGCAGGGGCAGAAAATGCTGCGAATCCTAAAGTTCGGGCTGCCCTCAGGAGTGCAGGGGGGTGTGGATTTGTTTTCGTGGGGAGTCATGCTCACCTGGTTGATCGGGCATTTTGGATACAAACATCTGGCCGCCCAGACGATTCTGGTCGCATGCATCCGATTCTCCTTCGCCCCGGCCGCCGGGCTGGGGAGCGCGCTGGCCACGCTGGTGGGTCACGCTCAGGGAGAGCGAAATTTCCTGCTGGCGAAGCGTTACGCGCGACTGGCCTTTGGCATGATCGCCTGGTACATGACGGTGATGGCGCTCATTTACATGGCCGGGCGCTACTGGATACTGAGGGCGTTCACAGATGATCCGGAGGTGATTGCCATCGGCTCCGCCGGGATGATTTACGTGGCGTTGTTCCAATTTTTCGATGCCATGAACGTGACCTACATCAACGCGCTGCAGGGCGCCGGGGATACGTCATGGCCGACCGCCTGGCAGTTCATCCTGACGATTGTCATCCTGGTGGGAGGAGGACTGGGCGTCATTCATTTCTTTCCGCACTGGGAATCCATGGGTGTCTGGCTGGTGGCGGCGGTCTACGTCATCTGCCAGGGGCTGGTCTTCCAGGCGCGCTGGAAAAACGGCCGCTGGCGCATGGTTCGCGTCATGGGCAAAGTGGATCCGGTCGGTTGAGGAAAATTTCCCCTGCGCCGATTCGCATTCCATGCTTGGATGGTGCTGCCATGTCCACGCGTCTCTCTGTGCTCAAAACCTACAAACTCTTCATCAACGGCAAATTTCCCCGCGCCGAAAGTGGACGCACTCTGGTGGCGGCGGAGCCTGGAACGGGCAGACATCTGGCGAACTATGGTCAGGCCTCGCGCAAGGACGCGCGTGAAGCCGTGGTCGCCGCTCGTCAGGCTGCCAAGTCCTGGGGAGGAATCACTGCCTATCTCCGTGGGCAAATTATCTACCGCCTTGCGGAAATGCTTGAGAGTCGCGAGGCCTCGCTGACGCAGGAAATAGTTGATTCCACGGGCGCGAGTGTTGCCGCCGCCCGCGCTGAAGTGATGGCTTCGGTGGACCGCTTGGTTTATTACGCGGGCTGGACGGACAAACTCTCCCAGGTCCTTGGAACCGTCAACCCGGTGGCCTCGCCACATTTTAATTTCACGCTGCCTGAGCCCACGGGTGTTGTGGGGATCGTAGCCCCGGAGCGTCCGTGCCTGCTGGGTGCGGTGACCATGCTGGCCGCCGTTCTGGCGGGCGGCAATACGGTCATCCTGCTGGCTTCGTCCAAATTTCCCCTGCCCGCCCTCACGCTCGCCGAAGTCATCGCCACCAGCGATGTGCCTGCAGGCGTCGTCAATATCCTGAGCGGACCCCAGGCCGAGATGGTCAAATCCCTCGCCGATCACATGGACGTCAACGCCATGGCCGATGGCAGCGCGGATCCGACCATTCGTAAGGACCTTCAGCTTGGCATCGCCAAAAACCTCAAGCGCCTCGCCGCCTGGGATGTCGACTGGGCCGACAACGCCTCCGCGCAATCCCCCTATCTCATTGCCAAAACGCTGGAAATGAAAACTGCGTGGCATCCGATGGGCGTCTGAACTAAGCGGGACGCAAGGCCCGCCGCCGCGCCCGGCCTTTCAGAAGGGCATTCAGGAAAAGCCACAGCAGCATCAGACCGCAGAGCCAGAGCAGTGCGGAAATGCGATGCGGAGTGTCGGAGGATTCCTGGACGGCCCGAATATTGAGGGTTGCGTGATCCTTGACCTTTTTGAAATGCACCAGTGACGTGGTGATGGGAAAATCGATGGGCAGGGAGACGCGTCCGGCCGGGCGCAATTTGGGTGGGAGGCTCTCCACCGCTGGCGCTGCAGAATCGACCGGAGGAGTGGCGGGCGGAGTTTCCGCTGCGGCCTGGGGTTTCTCATCATTTTTGCCTTCGGGCTTGGCGGGAACCGGTGCTTTGGATTTACGATTGCCGACATTTTTGTAGTTTTGTTCGAAATCCACATCGCTCCGTGCGCGAGTTGTTTCGTTTTGGGCTGCGGCGTTGGCAGGTCCGGAGGCGGGTTTTGTGCTTCCCGGCGGCAGGCCCGCGGCCTGTTGATCTTTTCCCTTGGCACCATCATAGGCAGTTCCAAAATCACCCTCGCCGCGGCGCTGACCTTCGATCACCTCGAGTTGTTTGTTCAGCACGGTGCCTTGGTCGTCAAAATTGCTCTGCTGGAGTCTGTTTACTGCCGAGGAACGGAAATTAATCTTGCCTGATTCTGGGGCGGGTTGCTGCTGTGGGGCGCGGTATTTGGAAAAGAGTTCGCGGTTGCCGATAATGACATTGTCGTTGATCCCGAGATTATCGACATTGAGCTGAGCTTCCTTGTTCTGCAGTTCCCCCCACCGCTGTTCTCGTTTTTTCAAATACTCGCTGTTGCCCGACCAAGTCCAGGTACCGTTCGTCTGGGCCCCGGCTTTTTGTTGGGGAGCCTGCTGCTGGGCTGCCTGCGGGGTTTTGATCTGTTCCACGAGCTGCTGCACTTCTGCGGATTGGGGAACGGTAGATTCCCAGTATTCATCCACGATCTTCAGGGCATTGAGTCGCGAACGGGAGCGCACTTCTTCGGATTGTTCAGAGGATCGCCACAAGTTTACAAGCGAGTTTAGTTCGGTGGTAACCGACGTCGACTTCTCCTTGAGCGTGTCCTCGGCCTGGATTTTTTCCATGTTGCCCGTGTGGTCGTCCAACTTGTATTGTGGGGGTAGGGCCACTTTCCAGACAGTGCGTTCAATGGTGACGCCGGGGAGTTCGGGATCGTCGAGATCAAGATTGAATTTGTCAGGCAGGGCTGCGCCCGAGGCCAGCTTGCGTGCGACGATGCGCACCTCAAGCGACAGATCGCCCGGGCGGGTTTGAATCAGTGGGAGGAGCAGCACGGGCAGTTGATCGCGTTCGCCGATGTCCGCGCGGACCGGTTCGCGATTGACCGTGGCGCTGAGGAACTCGTAGCCTGCGGGCAGGCGCACGGGGAGAAATTGCAGCGTGCGATTTTGCAGTCGGTAATCGGCCAGAAGCCAGGTTTCACCGGACGAGCGCACCGCGCTGGTGAGTTCGGCATAGAGGACAACGGCCTTGGTGCCGGTGGTGGTGGCGAGTTTTTCGAGATTTAAAACCAGGTCCCAATCCGTTCCGGCCCGGAAGTAAAGCGGCTGCGTGAAATTATCGATGCGGAAATGCAAGTCCTTCTCGACTTCACGAGCCTGCAGCGGTTCGATGTGAGTGCTGCGGGCAGCGTCGAGGTGCAACTCCCCGGCGCCGCCATTTTGAATGGCAAGAAATCGTTCAGTCATCCGGGCGTCTGGGAAGACAAGATCAGGAAGGTGAATCTCGCCCTTGTGGGGAATTTCGATGGAGAAGAGAATCTGAGTCGCGGTGGTAACCGGACGTTGCAGGGAAATTTTGTAAGTCGCGGGCGCTTCCGGAGTCGCCGCCGGGATCTTCGTGACCTCGCGTACAAGTTCGCCCGTGATGCGCGGCTCCGCGCCTGCCAACGCCCGCGGCGGCAGGGACAGCGTGATCTCGTTCAGCGCCCCGGCATTGACTTCGAGATCACAGCGGGCCTCAATCCTCACCCAGCTCTCCTGAACTTCCGCGGCCAGCACCCAGCGGGCGTCGAATTTGGCGGGGACTTTCCCCAGCGTGACCGAGGCGGCGAACTGCGCAGAGTCAAACGTGAAGGCGCGTTTGTGTTCGAAGGGGGTGGTGAGTTTGAAATCGCCCAGCGACAAATAATCCGCGGGCTTCTCATCGATGCCAATTTCGCGAATGACCGAGGCGCGCTGGGCTCCGAAATTCAGGGAAACATTCACATCCGGCAGGGCCGCAATGGAGGCGCGACCTTTCGCCAGTCCAATGTGATTAAGTTCCAGTGGCACCAGTTCCAGTTTCTCGGGCGGTGCCACCCAACTCTGGCTGAGGCCGATCAGCAACGTTGTGGCTTCCGGGGTGGCCCCGCTGAATCTGATTTGCAGATCCCCGCCATCCACCCACCAATCCTGAAGGCGATCAGAATCCACCCGGGCCACGGTGAATCCGGCTGGGACCTTGATGGTGGTCTGAAGCAGATCCTGACCGCGGGCCGGAACCAAGCGCATGACAGCATGGACCTCCAGTTTGCTGGGACTGATCTGATAGAGGTAATCTGATTGCAGGGAGGTCGATAACGTCTGGCGGGAAACGGAAAACAGCAGTGGCACGGGTGGGCCGCTGGAACTGAATGCGGCGATGCGCTGGAAGCCCGCGTCAGCACCCTTCAAATCCGGGAAATCCTTCCGTTGCAGCGTGGAGGCGGGCTGCGGCTTGACATCGAGTTCATCCACGGCCAGCAGCAGTTGCGTTTGTTCGAGTCGGGTGGCGGAGGGAATGAGTTGCGGGAACGTTTCCTTGCTCGGAAGCGGTGGGGCGGGACGCTCGGCCGTGAGGGCGACCTGCAATGTTTCGCGCGCGGGCAGACTAAGCCGGAAGGTGAGCGTCTTTTTTTTAGGAGTGGACGTGAGCGTCCACGTTTCCAAATGCGGAATGTCCACGCTGGTCGGAGTCAGGGAGGGATCCAGATCCAGGGTGAAATCTTGGTGCGAGCCGCCGGGAAATTGATACTGCACTTTTGCCTCCAGACGCTGCAGCGACGGACTCAGGTAGAGCGCGGAATTGAGGATGGCAGACGAGGGGAGCGCATGGGCACCCTGAGCTGCGGAGGCGGAGAGACTGCGCTCCAGATGCAGGACTTTGGTATTTCCGAGCGAGGCCGTGATGATGCGTGCCGGCACACCATCGGCGCTGGCGGTTTCCATCGTGGGCACGCCCTGGTTGATTTTGATGACCGCCGCCATCTCCGTGAGACGCAGGTTTAGCAGCGTCCCGGCTGCGGGAGGTAGCGCGCATTGAACCGACTGCCATTGCGGCTGCAGGGGAATTTGCAGTTTGGCGGTGATCACGTGGGGACCCGATTTCTCGATGAGAAGTTTGCCATCCCGCAGCGGGGCGGCCTGGCCATCGAGCGTGAGTGCGCCGACGTTGGCCCCGGTGAACGCAAGGTCCAACGCGGCCCAGGTTCCGCTGCTTTGCAGGCTAAGCGTGGCATCGATGATCAGTTGGTTGCCTTCGAGGCGTGCATCGTAGAGCGCCGTGTGCAGGGTGGCCCAGGCCGGTTTCGTTTGGTCCGTGGTGACGGGTGGGGCGCTGGCTTGCAACTTGTTGGCGCGGGCCTGTTTCCAGAGGCGCTGGAAAGTTTCGTAGTTCAGGAAATACCGTCCGGGTGTCTGATCCGCCAGCGGCTTGGAGCTATCAAAGGGCACGTATGCCGTGAAGGGCGCAGGCGTGGTTTCCGCAGCGAAACCCGTCAGGATCATGCAGAGCGTGAGAAGTAGTAGAAAGGAACAACGTTTCATGAACAGCGACGGAGCAGACGTTGACGGATGAATAAAATGCCACAGACCACCAGCCAGCCTAGCAACAGCGCATTGCAGGGACGTTGCCAAGCGGGACCAAGAATGTTAGGCAGGAAATGCAACGGAAGCGCGATCAGCACGCCGAAGAAAATCGGCCGCCGCGCCGCCACCAATCCCGCCGCCGCGGCACCTGCCAGCAGCCACAGCCAGCCAAGATGCAGATCCCGCTGCCAGGACGTGTAACGCAGCTTCAAAGGCCCTGGCATCGCCTGGCCACGGAACGAAAAGGTGCGGCCTGATGCTGGCAGCGAAATGTTCAGGGGGATGAGTCCGGAAATTTTTTTACTGTCGCCGAATCCTCCATTCGTGGCAGACTGGCCGGGGAATCCTAATCCTTGAGGGGAATTTAGGATTCCGCCTGACGCGTCGGTAAGCGTTCCAGGTGCGGACGCTAGTTCACGTTGAATGGCAATCCCATTGAGGAGGTGGGCGGGGGGAGGCGGCGTCAACGAAGGCAGTTTCATAAGCGGCAGATGCACACTTTGAC
>CALQSQ010000066.1 GCA_943333275.1 Akkermansia muciniphila | reverse complement strand
CCTTCCACTGGCCTTTGCAAGGCGCATTTCCCTGCGAAAAGGAGCGGTGCATTTTGATTATCGACTCGAAAACCTATCCAACAAAAGCACCCCCTTCCAATGGGCCTGGCATCCCCTATTTACCTGGAAGCCCGGCGATGAAATCAAATTTGGAACCCGAGTAAATCAATGCCTGACTCCCGATGGGAAGTCCCTCGCGTGGCCGCAACCGGAGCCTGGGCGCGATCTTTCGCGCGCCAGTTTTGCCAAAGGCACGGATCAGGCCGCCAAGGTATTCGTGGGGCCGTTGTCAAAAGGGACGGCAGAAATCTCCGCTCGCAAGGGCGCAAGGATGGCGATTTCCTGGCCGGCGGAATTGTTTCCTTACGCAGGAATCTGGATCACGCGCGGGTTTTGGAAGGGGCTTCATCATTGGGCGATCGAGCCGACCAATGCGCCCGTGGATCGTCTCTCGGATGTTTCGAAATCCATCGATCCGAGCCTTTGGATGCTAAACCCGGGAGAGGTGCGGGAGTGGCGGGTTACCGTTCGGTTTCCCAGGGCTTAGGTGGGTGCGGATTTGTTTTTTACCAGACCGTTACTTGCGGATTGAGGCCACGGTTGCCCCGGCCCTAAGACGTCCATCAATGAAAACGTGCTGGGTGGAACCAAAATGTTTCTTCACGCGGGCGATCAATCGAAGGGTTCCGGTGGCGCCGATTTCGCGGAACGGGATCTCGATCGTGCTGAGCACGGGGCATCCTCTTGGTGCCGCAATGCCATCGAATCCCGTCACGGACACCTGCCCCGGAACATCGATCCCCCGCTTGCGAAGTCCGCGAATCAATTCAAAGGCCTGATGGTCCGCCGCGCAAACCCACGCGGTGACCCCGTCGAGGGTTCGCTCCGCAGCGTATTCAATACTCTCCGCCTCCCCGAGTTCCTTCGAGGGAAACATATTGACGATGTCACGGGGTGAAACCGTCAGGCGCAGCCGCGCCATTTTCTCAACAAAGGCCGCATAGCGTCTGAAGGACCAACTGGCCTCCACGGTGTAGCGGCGGGTGAAGAAACCAATGCGGCGATGGCCATGCTCGCGGAGGTGCTCGATGGCCGACGAGACCCCCTTGTCATGGTCCACATCCACACAGTCAATTCCCGCGTGATCATACTGCTCGACGAGCGATACCAGGGGCATCTTGATCGCAAGGGCATCGAGCACCGCCGAGGGAAAGGGATAGACCAGGAGCAGTCCATTCCAGCGGCGGCGGAATTTTTCAATCTTCAGATAGGTGGGGTCATCCAGTGCCACGGCTTTCGGGTCCACCAAATGAACCTCCACCTTGACCCCGTTGACATGGGCGCACTCCGTGATGCCTGCTAAAATCTGTTCACTCGGATTTTGATAATCCTTTCGGTAATATTCCTCCTCCTCTGAACAAATCAGCACGCCGAAGGTCACTTTGGGTTTGGAGGTTGCCGTCGCCTTTTTGCTAGCGCGCCCCGTCCGCATTTCCTGATGCGTGTAGCCCAGTTCCGCCGCCAGTTGAAACACTCTGGCCCTGGTCAGCGGATTGATTCCCGGATGGTTGGTGAAACAACGGGAAACCGTCGCCACGGAAATCTGCAATCGTTCGGCTATTAGCTGCTGGTTTACTTCGGGCATGGTTTTTTGATCTGACGTGTGGAGATTCCAATGTCTCCCATGATGCGCAAGCCGGAAGTGGATTTTTCATTCCTCGGCGCGCGCTCACCCTCAGGACCGATGGTTAGTGCAAAATTCAAATAATGCAAATTAATGCAAAAAAACGTTGACCTTTCCTAGCAAACCTGATTAAAATCGCGCTCCACCTTCATTTCGTGACGTGAATCACCGATCTCCATCCGGCACCAACCATCAAATCATCCCGCCTATTTCCAACCCCGCGTCCTCAACCGCATTTCAACCTCATCCATCTTGAAACTCTCCCCGCATATCCTTTCGCTTTGCTCATCCATGGCGCTTTCCATCGCGGCAGGCGCCGCCGTCGGTCCGATTCCGAACGGCAAATTTGACACTCCCGCGGGCGCGGCCGGAGCCTGGCTTCCCGTCAGCGATGGGGGGACGTTCAATTTTAGCTACCCCACAACAGGTGGCAACCCTGGTGGGTTTGGCGTCATCAACAATCCAGGTGGTGCCGGGTTTGGCATTTGGGTGGCAAACAACGGCAACCCACTCACCCTGTCTTCCCTTGGTCTGACCGCTGGCAAGGCCTACACTTTCCAGATGGATATGAAAATCATCTCCGGAACCCAGATCGGGGGATTTAAAATCGATTTTTTCTCCGGTGCAAATCAGATCGCGAGCACGGGGAATTTGTATCCTGCCGGTGGAACCGCAGATTGGGCGACCTACTCTTTCCCCATCACCATTAATGCCGGAGCCGATGGTATCAAGGTGGTGCCGCTCTGGGGCCCGAATTCGTCGGTGGGTTTTGATAATATCAGCATTAAACAACCGGATGCGTTCGCGGCCATGATCGCCGCCGGAACTGTCGTGAGTTGGAATGCCAGCAACGGAAATGCCTACCAGCCCCAGGAATCGGTGAACAACGCCGATTGGACAAATCTTGGTCCCGTGGTTTCGGGCAGGACCACGCTGACGCGGCTCGATCCCACACCCTCGCCGTTTTATCAGGTGGTGGAGGTGATTCCAGGCGGTGCCGTGAATGAAGTTCCTAATCCGGGATTTGAGGACGCGGGAGCCAACTCCCTGGGTGCGGCCAATTGGAACATAGCCGTTAATCCAAACGCCGGAGCCAGCATGACCATCGCGAATTCCTACGCTGCGATCAACCCGCACGGGGGTGCCAACATGCTGCAGATTGAATCGACGACGCCAGCCAGTGGTCCGGTTGCGGCCCCCAACACCGATGTCCGCAGCACGCCCTTTTCTGTGAGTGCCGGGACCACTTACGACCTGTCCTTTTACGCCGCGCACCCTGTCAAGGTTGGCGGTGCCAATCCTCAATACAGCGTCTTCTTTTACAACGCCAGCAACGGGGTGGTCGGCGGTCCCATCTTTACCAGTTTTGCCTCCGTGGGTTCTGTCTGGACAAAAATATCCACCACCGTGACTCCGCCTGCGGGGACTACGAAATTGACGATTGGCTGGATTCAGGCCATGGGTGCCGCGAACAACTGGCATTGGGTTACCCTGATTGACGATGTTTCCCTCTCCACCGGACCCGCCGCCCCTGATACCACAAATTTCCTCAGCGCCAGTGCCCAGCCGGGAGTGGAGATTCGTTGGAACTCTCTGTCAGGAACCAATTATCAGGTGCAGACGAGCACCGATCTCGGTGGTTGGACGGATTATGGTCTGCCCATGGCCGGCAACGGCAACTCCATTGCCGCCACGGACTTGATCGACGAGGCCCGGAAATTTTACCACGTGCGCGAAATCCCCTGATTACAAGGGAAGGTGCCCGGTTGACTGAAATGTAGCTGGAACCTGGGTGCGGTCGGTGCATGGTGGAGGATCGGCAGGCTGATGGCCTGGCGATCTCAGCCGTCATGATCATCTCACCGCTTGACCGAAAACTGCTTCGCGACCTGGCCCGACTGAAAGGTCAGATGCTGGCGGTGAGTGTGGTCATGGGCTGCGGTCTGGCCATGATGATCTGCACCCGCAGTCTTATTCACACCCTGGAGTTCACACGCGATGCTTATTACGAAAAGCATCGCATGGCGGACATCTTTGGTTCCCTGAAACGGGCTCCCATGGCACTGGCCGAGCGTTTGGTCGCGATTCCGGATGTGGCGGCTGTGGAAGCCCGAGTGGTGGTGGATGTTACGCTGGATCTGCCAGGCTTGGCGGAACCTGCGACGGGGCATATCGTTTCGCTGCCGAAGGAAGGCCCCCAGGTGCTGAATAAACTTTTCCTGCGCTCAGGACGGCTGCCGCAACAGGATGAGCGGCGGGGAGTCGTGGTGAGCGAAGCATTTGCCGAGGCCAATCATTTCCAACCCGGTGACCAGATCGTCGCAGTCATTAATGGCCGGCGGGATACGTTGTTCATTACGGGGATTGGTCTTTCACCTGAATTCGTTTTTGAGGCACGGCGTGGCGAAACCTTGCCCGACAACAAACGCTTCGGAGTCTTCTGGATGAACTATCGTGCCGTGGCCATGGCTTATAACATGGACGGAGCTTTCAATGATTTTGTGGCCGATCTCTCGCCGGGAGCCAATGCCGGACCGGTGCTGGTGGAGATGGATCGCCTGCTGCGCAACTACGGAGCACTCGGGGCGTTGATCCGCAGGGATCAGGCTTCCGCGCAACGGTTGAATGATGAACTCAGAGTCCTGCATGCGCTGGCCGTTGCCTATCCGGTGGTCTTCCTTAGCGTCGCGGCCTTCATGGTGAACGCGGTGCTTTCGCGCCTGGTGCGGCTGCAGCGCGAACAGATTGCCCAATTGAAGGCGCTTGGATATGCCTCCTGGAGTGTGGGTTTCCACTATTTGAAATTTGCGCTCGTGATCGTGGTGCTGGGAACGGTGATTGGAAGTGTGGCAGGAACCATGATGAGTCAGGCTCTGGTAAAATTATACACGATCTTTTTCCGGTTTCCCTCGCTGCAGGTGTTGCTGGATTACCAGGCGCTGGCGTGGGCTCTTTTGGTCAGCGCCGGAGCCAGCACGCTCGGGGTGTTGGGGGTCGTCCGTGCGGCGGTGAAATTGCCCCCGGCCGAAGCCATGCGCCCGGAGCCACCCGCCGATTTCAAGCCATCCCTGCTGGAACGACGGGGACTGGCGAAATTTTTCAGTCCCAGTTTTCGCATGGCCCTGCGCAACATCGAACGTCGTCCCATTCAGGCGCTCCTGACGGTGTTTGGATTGTCATTGGCCACCGCACTCATGATCCTTCCGGGTGCCATGGCCGACAGCATCGATTACCTCCTAACCTACCAGTGGAACGATGTGCAACGGCAGGATGTCGTGGCCTTTCTCACCGAACCTGGATCCCCCAGCGCATTTCATGATCTTGAGCATCTCCCGGGGGTGACTTCCGCCGAGCCCCTGCGCAGCGTGCAGGCCCGGCTGTCCTTTGGCCATCATTCACGTCGGCTTGCGATTACGGGAATGCCGCCGACTGCCAATTTGAACCGCCTGTTGGACTCGGCTGGCCATGTGATTCCCATGCCGGAAAATGGCATCGTCATGTCCGGTAAGCTGGCGGAAATCCTGGGAGCAAAAATGGGCGATGAAATCCTGGTCTCAGTGACCGAAGGCCGCAGACCCACGCGATTGCTGCCGATTCGAGGTCTTCTGGAGGACTTCAGCGGCGTGGCGGCCTACATGGATTTGACCGCCCTGCGTCGGTTGCTGCAGGAGGGGGAGACGATCAATGGAGCCTACCTCACGGTGGATCAGGCCAGATGGGCTAAATTCATGCGCGAGGTGAAGGACACACCACGATCCTCCGTCGTTCTGGTGAAACGGGAGCAACTCGCCGCCTTTCGCAAGACCACCGGCCAGAGTATTGGCATCCTGCGCTCCCTTTATTTTACCCTCGCCACCATCGTGGCCTTTGGCGTGGTTTATAACAGCGCGCGCATTGCCCTGAGCGAGCGCACCCGTGATCTGGCCACCCTGCGCGTCGTCGGATTCAGCCAGCGTGAGGTGGGTGCGGTGCTCCTCGGAGAACTTGGGTTGCTGGTCGTCGCGGCTCTGCCGGTGGGTTTTGTGCTTGGACAACTTCTCACCGCGGGAATCTTCAGCAGCCTGAGCACGGAGACCATCCGACTTCCCCTGCGTATCACGCTGCCCACCTATATCGTCGCGATGGGCGTGGTTTTAACCGCCACTGCCGCCTCCTTCTGGGCCGTCAGTCGGATGTTGAGGAAACTCGATTTGGTGGGTGTGCTGAAGGCGAGGGATTGACGGGGGTCAGCAGTATTTTCCCTGAAGGTAGGACAGGTGGTAATGGGGCTGGGTCGTTTCACCGGTGGCCTGCTGCATGAGATGCTGCGGTTGGAGCTTGCTGCCGTGCTGATGGACTTTGTCGCGGACGAAGTCCAGCAGGGGCGCGTAATTTCCGCTGGCGAGTTGCGTCTCCAGATGAGGGATTTCCTGGGCGGCCCGGTGCATCAACTGTGAGGCATTCAAATTTCCAAGGGTATACGTCGCGAAATAGCCGAAGCCTCCAAAGCTCCAATGCACGTCCTGCAGGCAGCCCGAAGCCGCGTCCGGGACCTCCAGATGGAAGAATTTTTTGAAAAGCGCGTACCATGCCTCTGGGATGTCAGCCACCTTGAGTTCGCCGCTGATGATCTGGCGTTCGATGGTGAAGCGCAGGATGATGTGGAGGTCGTAGGTAACCTCATCGGCTTCCACGCGGATGAAACTCCGCTCCACCCGGCAGGCGGCGGCCGTGATTTGTTCGGGTGTCAGTTTGGCCAAATGGGGAAAAAGTTTTGCGGCCCGCGGCAGCCAGCGAATCCAGAAGGAAAGGCTGCGGCCGACGTGGTTCTCCCAGAGCCGGGACTGGCTCTCATGGATGCCGAGCGAAACGGCGCGGCCAGCGGGACGTCCCCATTCGGATCGCGGCAATCCCTGATCGTAAAGCCCATGGCCGCTTTCATGCAGGACTCCGTAGAGACTGCTGAGAAAATCTTTTTCATCGTAGCGGGTGGTCATGCGGGTGTCACCGGGGCCGAGATCCGTGCAGAAGGGATGCGCACTGGTGTCGATGCGGCCGGCATGAAAATCGAATCCTATTTCCTCCGCTACCTCGGCATTGAATCTCTGCTGCCTTTCGATGGGGTAATGTCCCGCCAGCAAATCCCTGGGAGTCTTCGAGGATTTCTCCACGGCAGTCTCGGCCAGTTTGGATATCTGCGGACCAAGGACATCAAAGAGTTTCGCGATCTCGGCGGTGCGCGCCCCCTGCTCATAGGTTTCCAGCAAGGCATCATACCGGCAGTCTTCCCATCCCCAGTGGTCGGCCTTGCGTTGGCAGAGCGCGACGATCTTCTCCAGGTGGGGCTGGAATACTGAGAAATCAGCGTTTCTGCGCGCAGCAATCCACGCATGGTGGCCGAGCGATGTGGTGCGGGACATTTCCTCCACCAGGTCCGTGGGAATTTTCACAGCCAGATCAAAATCACGCCGCCATCCGCGAACATTGGTATCCTCGATGGTTCCCGCCACGGTGCCGGCGTCCTCACATGCGGAGATCCAATCGCCAATTTGTGATTCGGTGGCCAGCCGGTGTGATTGCCCCTCGAGATAGGACATTTGCTCCGCCCGGAAGTCCGCTCCCGAAGTGGGCATGTTCGTCTCCTGGTCCCAGCTGAGCACGCTGGAGGCGCTCGCGAGCAGCGAAACTTCACGGTGGCGATGAACCAATGACTGATAAGCCGGGGAATGAGAGGACATGCAGCCATGATGCCGCGAGCCCGGCAGCATGCAACTGTTCCGTCTAAATTTGCGATGCGGACAATTTTTTCCTGCGGGCTGTCTTCAACTGTCCGCAGCCCGCATCCACATCAATGCCCCTGCGCTGTCGCACCGTGGTGGGGAGTCCGGCTTCCTGCAGGATCGCTTGAAATGCCCGCACCCGGACTTCGGTTGTGGTCGTTCCGTTGTAACCATCGGTGATGTTCAACGGGATCAGGTTGACATGAACGTTCATCCCCTGGAGCAATGTTGCCAGTTGCCGGGACTGCTCCGGCGAGTCATTGCGCCCGGAGATCATCGTCCACGCCATAAAAACCTTTTCTCCGGAAATTTCTGAATATTCACGGCAGGCGTTGAGCAATTCCGCCAGCGGCCAGCGTTGATTGGCGGGCAGCAGGGCGCTGCGTTCCGCGTCGGTGGCTGCGTGCAGGCTGACCGCCAGATGGTAACGTTTGGGCTGTTGGGTAAGCGCGCGGATTCCCGGCACATGGCCGACGGTGCTGATGCTGATTTTTGAGGGGCCGATATTTGCGCCGCCGGACTCGGTCAGGATGTCCAGAGCCCTCATGACATTGGCAAAATTATGGAGGGGTTCCCCCATTCCCATGAGCACCAGATTGCGCAGGCGCCCGCCATTGAGATCCTGAAGTTCACGCTGCACGTGCAGCACCTGCGAGACGATTTCCCCTGGCTGCAGATTTCGCGTGAATCCCATCTGTCCGGTTGCACAGAAGACGCATCCCATGGCGCAACCCACCTGCGTGCTCAGACAGGCCGTGAATCTTCCCGGATAGCCCATGAGAACAGTTTCAACGGTCTGGCCATCACTGAGACGCAGCAAATATTTCCGGGTCAAGCCATCGGAACTCACGGTGGTGGAGACCACCTCGGGCATGGTGAGGGACCACTTTCCCTGCTTCAACCACCGATGCAGGGGGGGCGGAAATTTGGAACACCCGTTCAATCGGGTGATTCCTTTGCGATGAATTGCGGAAAAGAGCGCAAGGGCATGCGCTGGGCGAATCCCGTCCTTAAGCAACTGGTCTTGAAGGTCGGCGAGCGTTAGATCAGCCAGGGATCGTGGGTGCATGGAATCAGGACAAAAGGGAGGAAAATGGTCCCGGCGGGAATCGAACCTGCATCACCGGCTTCGGAGACCGATGCACTATCCATTGTGCTACGAGACCGTATGAAAACGGCTCCTAAACTGGTCGACGCCTTTCGTTTCGCAAGGGAATATTGCGGAAATTGCCCGGGCCGAGCGGCGCGTGACCATTACGATGACGAAACGGCCTCCCCCTACAATTGCCGAATCCACACCAGGGCTTCCTCAAGCCGCTGCTGGGGTTTGGCGCTGGGTCGGAGGCGGGGAAATTTGCCGTTGATCTGCACGAAATCGCCCCGGCGCGTCAGCATCACCTTTTCCTCCTTGATCTGAAGGCTGGTGAAGCCGTGATGGTGGGCTGTGAGTTTCAATTCCATGGTGCGGCAGAGGTTGTCCACGGGCGGAGGGAGCGGGCCGAAGCGATCGCGCCACTGGGAGATAAGGGCGGTCAGTTCCTTCTTGGTGGTAACTTCGGCCAGTTGCTTGTAGGCTGCGATGCGCAGCGGAGCCTCCTCAATATATTCCGCAGTGAGGAAGGCGGGCAGTTTGGCGGGATGCTTATGAAAATCGGCCTCGTTGAAGGCCACGAAGTCGAGGTCCATGGGGATCTCGAGGCGCTGCGTATGCGGCCGGCCCTGCAGATTGGCAACGGCGGTTTTCAACACCTGGCAATAGAGATCAAATCCAATGGCGATGGCATGCCCGCTTTGCTGGGTGCCCAGCAGATTTCCAGCTCCGCGAATTTCCAGATCGCGCATCGCAATCTTAAATCCGGAACCAAGGCTGGTGTATTGTTTGATGGCGTGGATGCGTTTGCGGGCGGTGGAGGTTCCGAGAAGGTGCTGGGGTAGCATGAGGTAGGCATAGGCCTTGTGCCCCGCGCGGCCCACGCGGCCTCTGAGCTGATAAAGGTCCGCCAATCCAAACCGGTCCGCGCGGTCGATGATGATGGTGTTGGCATTGGGGATGTCGATGCCGCTTTCGATAATGGTGGTGCTGACCAGGACATCGGCGTCGCCGGAAATGAATTTCGTCATGACGTCCTCCAGCAGTCCTTCTTCCATCTGGCCATGACCTACGATGACCCTTGCCTCGGGACAAAGTCCGCGAATTTTCTCCGCCATGGTTTCAATCGACGCCACTCGATTGTGCAGGAAATAGACCTGGCCGCCACGCTGCACCTCCCGGTCAATGGCCTTGCGGATGACACGCTCATCGTAGGCGAGAATGGTCGTCTCCACAGGAATGCGATTGGGCGGCGCGGTTTCAATGGTGCTCATGTCCCGCGCGCCCATGAGGCTCAGATAAAGGGTCCTGGGGATGGGGGTGGCGCTCAATGTCAGCACATCCACGAGGCGGAACATTTCCTTGAACCGCTCCTTGTGCTTGACGCCGAATCGCTGCTCCTCATCAACAATCACCAGGCCAAGGTCCTTGTAGCGCACGTCCTTTGAGATCAGGCGATGCGTGCCCACGCAGATGTCCACGGAGCCATCCTCAAGGCCGGCTAAAACCGCCTTGGTTTCCTTCGGAGTGCGGTATCGATTCAGCAGTTCGATCTTGATGGGATAGTCCGACATGCGTTCCCGAAACGTCCGCCAATGCTGCTGGGCCAGCACCGTGGTGGGACAAAGCACCGCCACCTGCTTGCCGGACATGACAGCCTTGAAGATCGCCCGGATGGCCACCTCCGTTTTTCCAAATCCAACATCACCGCAGATCAGGCGGTCCATGGCCCGCGTGCTTTCCATGTCCTCCTTTGTCTCCGCGATGGACTTCAACTGGTCGGCTGTTTCTTTGTAAATGAAGGAATTTTCAAACTCCCATTGCCATTTGTTATCGGGTTGGTGCGCGTAACCGACGGCGGTCTGGCGTTCGGCCTGAATGCGCAGGAGTTCCGACGCGTAGTCGAGGATGGATTTCTCAGCAGTCTTGCGTGTCTTCTGCCATTTGCCATCGCCCAGCGTGGAAAGTTCGGCCGTCTTTTTCCCCACGCCCATGTAACGGGAGACGAGGTGGGCATGCTGCAGAGGGACATAGAGCTTCGCGGCGTCGGCATATTCGATCACGACCACGTCTTCATCCATGCCGTCATGCCGCTGCTTGGTGATAAGGCCGCCGTATTTTCCCACGCCATGCTCCAGATGGACGACCATGTCGCCAGGCTGAATTTCCGCCAGATCAAACGGAGCCCGTCGCGCGCTGGCCCGCCTTTCCTGACCGAACAATCGACGGGCGCGGGTTGTCTGGTATCGGCCAAACAATTCCGCGTCACACAGCACGACCAGACGGGCGGACGGCACGGAGAAACCATGGAGCAATGCACCGACCTGGCATTCAATGAGGCCCGCCTCCTGTGGCACCAGTTCTCGAAAGCGTTCGATCTCGCCCTCCGTATTGAAAAACATCACCTTCCTCCAGCCTTCCTGCGTCCACTGCTGCACCTGTTTCGAAAACGTGGATCGTCGTGCCTGTTGCAGGACGAAATCACCCGCCTCGAAACCTCCCAATGGCTGGTCATAGCAGGCGGTATCAAAATTTTCCTTTGAGGACTTCGGCTGCGGAGCCGCTCCGGAGAGGATCAGGACGGTGGGAGCCAGAGCCTCGGGAAGATCCACGGCGATCACCCAATCATCCCGGTGGATGCAATCTGCGACTCGGCACGTTTCCTCGCCCAACAGACCCGGCGAGAGCATGAGGGCGCTCTCCTGCAGCCTGGAAATGGACATCTGACTGTCGGGATCAAACGTTCGCAGGCTGTCGAGTTCGTTGTCATACAATTCAAGTCTCAAAGGCAGTTCTGCGTGCCACGAGAAGACATCCACAATCCCCCCCCGCACTGCGAACTGCCCTCGGTCGACCACCTGTGCGGTGCGTTCATAATCCGCCGCCTCGAGCCTGGCGACGAGTGATTCCAAATCCATGGTTTCCCCTCTGCGCAGCAGCAGGTGGTTCTGCTGCAACTCACCGGGCTTGGGCACCTCCTCCTGCAGGCTTGATTTATTAAGAACGAGAACCAGAGGCTCGGGGCCATTGAGTTTTTGCAGGATGGCGAGACGCTCCGCCTGCACATCCTGATCCGGCAGGCCATCAATTGTCCGATCCTGTTCCTGCTCCGGAAAAAATAAAGTTGGGCCGAACCAGGTCAGGAGGTCGTTCGACAAATTTTCCTGGGATCGCAAATCGGAAGTGATGATCCATACGCGTGGCGGCTTGATCAGTCTGCGGGCGGTCTCCAGCACTGCGGCCACGGCCAATCCCTGGGCAGCTTGGCTGACGTGATCAAGGATTGTGGTGCGAATTCTTCCAGCGCCAAGGCCTTTCAGGCGTGCCACCCACGCCTTTGCACTGAGGACATGATCGACCAGCTCCGCGCCGGAGGGACGCGCGGGGGGAGGGGGAATGACTGATGAATCCAAGGGCTCGGACATGCCTGGTGCAACCGCGATGCCGCACAGGCGGGGGCGGGGCAAATGCTATTTTCCGACCGCTGCTTTCATGGGACAGGCGCGGGTAAACTTACCCGTCGATTTTTAAGTGAAAAGGATATGCGTTCCAGAGCCGGCCGCATCCTCGTAAAATTGTCCGACGGTGAGAATGTCATCGACTCTCTCCCAGAGGTCCTCCCGCTTGAGCTTGAACATGTCCATGGCCAGTTTGCAGCCGAAGATCTTGCCTCCGGAGTCGGAAATCATTTCCAGGAATTCGCGAACGGGAGGAATGTCCAGTTTCTCCATTTCCTTCTTCATCAGTCCCGTGGCAAAGGCACTGACCCCGGGGATCGCGCCCATCCAGGTGGGGAAGGGAATGGTCATGGGCAGGCGGAGCATGGGCATGGCCATGTTCAGCGCCGAGTTGCCCACGGTGGACACCTTCATTGCATCCATGGTTTTTTTCACCAGGCCGTTTAGGCCAAAAAACGTGAAGAAGAGCGATGCTTCGATGCCCTCCATGCGCGCTCCATTGGCCATGATGAGTGCCGGGTAAATGCCGTCCAGGGAGCCCCGGCTGACGATGATGCATACTTTCTTCACGGGTCGTCGATCTTCAGGTGTATTCATGGGAATGGAAGTTAAATGCAGCCAACGGGTTTGGGAATGCCGGCAATTTTGGAGGACTTCTTCAGCGGACCTCCGGGAAACAGATCATACAGTTCCTTCGTGGTGACGAGGCCGCTTTTCCCCATGCTGCGGATGGTGAGGGGAGCGCCTTTTGTCTGCTGCTCACGAAGGTAGGAGATGACTTTCATGTGCGCCTCGGTCAGTGGCCCAATGCCTTCCTCTTTGGCAATGGCCTGAGCAATTCCTTGGTTCCAGTGGGACATGTCCGTGAGGTAGCCCTCTTCGTTGACGTCGATTTCATTTCCTACGAGGTTCTTCTTCATGATTCCTTGGTTGTTTTGCTATCAATCGGTTTTTTCTTCGTGCGGCTGATGCCCGGAAGTGGCCTTCCTTTCAACAGCAAATTCCAGTAAACATGGCGGAAGGCTAGTTTCCCCCAGTGATTGAGCCTGCTTTCCTCCAGCAATCTCAGCGGTCCAAATCGGAAGGGGAACCGGCCTTCGTGGGGTTCGTGTTCATAGCTGAAATCAATCAGCAGCGCCTTGCCATTGCCGGACTCGATGAAGCAATTAGAATGGCCGTCAAATTCCTCCTTCAGGGGTTTTCCGGCGATGTGCAGAAGGATGTTATCGGCCAGAGTTTCGCTTTCAAAATGGGCTACCGATCCAGCCTTGGAGGCGGGTAGATTGGTTGCATCGCCGATGACGAAGACATCCGGATCCTTCAAAGATTGCAGCGTGTGCTTATGCGTTGGGATGTAATTCAGATCATCGCCAATGCTGGATCGCTGCACGGAGGCATCCCCCATGTTCGTCGGGGTCGTGATGAGCAGGTCATAGGGAACCTCCCGTCCGTCATAGCAGACAAGTTTGTCATGTTCCTGATCGACCCGTTCCGCCACAAAATCCGTCACCAATTCAATGCCCTTGTCCCCAAGCAGGTGGCTCAATTTTTTGGAAGCCCTGGGTTTGGTAAAAGCACCCGAGAGCGGCGTGACATAGGTCAAAGTGATCCGGTCGCGCAGGCCACGTTCCCTGAAGAAGGTGTCCGCGAGAAAGGTGAATTCCAAGGGCGCAACGGGGCATTTGATCGGCATTTCATTCACATGAACGACCACCCGCCCGCCCTGGAATTCAGCCAGTTTGCTCCGCAGGGCCCGCGCACCATCCAGAGTGTAGAAATCGTGGACGTTGACGCGCCACTTTGGTCCGAGCATCCCCTCGGTCTCCTCGGGTGCGGTTCGGCATCCGGTGGCGATGATCAGGATGTCGTATACCAGTTCACGTCCGCCAGACAGGGTCACCAGATGGGATTCCTGGGAAATGCGTTCGATTTCGGATTGAATGAACTCCGCCCCGCGCGGAATAAAGTCGCGGGTGTCGCGAAGGATATCCGATTCTTGATATATCCCGAAGGGCAGGAATAAAAGTCCGGGCTGGTAGAGGTGCTTTTCTGACCGATCCACGACCGTCATCCGCCATTCATCGGCGGGCAATCGTCGGCGCAAATGATTGGTCATCATGGTTCCGGAGGTGCCGCCGCCGAGGATGAGGAGATGCTTGGTCATGGGGATGGGGAGGATTTGTTTGGATTAATACTGCATGCGCGTATGCTCATGTGCAAGAACTAAAAATTTCAAACCTGCAATCCCATGAATCAGCACCTCACTTCCGATAACCGGGGGATCCTCATCACCTGTCCGAAATGCGGCACCACCAATCGCTTGGCCTTTTCGCGCTTCGATCAGCAGGGTCGCTGTGGTTCCTGCAAAAATGCACTGCCCGCAATCGCCGCGCCGGTGGATATCAACGACGCTTCCTGCTTCGCAGCCCTTACCGCACAATCTCCATTGCCGGTAGTTGTGGATTTTTGGGCGCCCTGGTGCGGTCCCTGCAAGTCCATGGCTCCGGAGTTTGCAAAGGCTGCGGTCGAGGCGGTGGGGGAGGCTGTTTTTGTCAAAGTCCAGACTGACGACCATCCGACGATTGCCACCCAGTTCGCCGTTCAGGGGATCCCAGCGTTTGTCATTTTGCGGGGCGGCCAGTTCCTCGCCCAAACCTCTGGATTTCAATCGTCTTCCCGGCTTCTCGCATGGGTGCGACAGCATGGAGGAAAATAGGGGGATATTCCGGTCGCCCGACTTGCGTAGTCGCCCCGGGCAGCCCATAATGGGGAGGATGTTTTCCGCCCGGATTCAGGAAACTAGATTCACGAGGTGGTCTCCAGGGTGCCATGAAAATCAGCTATGAACGCCATGCTCAAATTTTGGTGAGCGCATTTACCGTCCTGTTTTTGGTGCTCGGAGTGAGTCCACGGTATCGACAGGACTGGTTGCTGGAAAATGCCATTCTGATTCCCGTATTCCTCGTCCTGACCTGGGGGTGGCGACATCGTTTGTTCTCTTCTGTTTCACACGCTCTGATCTTTGTCTTTCTTTGCCTGCATGAAATTGGTACTCATTACACGTATTCCGAGTTCCCTTACGATGATTGGTTCCAAACGCTGACCGGCCATCGATTGAATGATCTTCTTGGCTGGCAGCGCAACCATTTTGATAGATTGCTGCATTTCCTTTACGGGTTGCTGTGCGCATGCCCCTTCAGGGAAATCTTGGTTCGGGGTGCCCCTGTGCGTGGCTTCTGGTCCTATCTGCTACCGTTGGAGGTGCTGCTCTCCACCTCCGCCTTCTATGAACCTATCGAATGGATCGCTGCTGTGGTATTTGGGGGTGAGCTTGGCGACGCCTATGTGGCAGCTCAGGGCGATCCCTGGGATGCGCAGAAGGACATGGCGCTGGCCGGTGCCGGTGGATTGCTGGCCATTGTCATTAACCTGATGATCAACAAACGTTCGCAGAGAAATTTTGCGCATGAATGGTCTAATAGTCTCAGCGTGGAGGAGCCCTGACGTTGACGAAGTTTAGAGGACTTTGATGAGACATTTTCCTCTGAGAGGAGAACTGTCGAAAACATCGCCAGCAAGATACATACTATTTTGGAGGTGCGTATTTTGCAGATGGGTTGGGGAATGATGAAATTCATGCAAGATGGATTTAGCAGCCTTCAAATCATTCGAAAACCCCAAGCTTTGAGAAGGCGAAGCGTGCCAGGGCCTCAGGTCCGACAGGTTCCTCGGGTTGCCAGGGAAGGCAGGCTTTGCGCTTGGCGTGTATTTCCACCACTTCATGGCGATAGCCGTGTTCGGATTCTTCGCGCCGCTGCAGCAAGGGATCGCATGATCTGCATTGGAGCAGGCGTTGATTGATGATCCACGCGAAGGGTTCGATGCGAGGCCGGCGAAGTTCGTCCTGCAAGGCGGCTGCCAAATTCGGGGCTGATTCGTTTCACTGGTTGAATGGATGAAATGCACTCATGCGGCCCGCAATTCCCAAGTCACATACTCGGCATACATGCGGAGCAGCACAAACCCGCGCCAGCGACCCATGACACCACCGCGCCCCGGCAAGATTATGAGGGTGGTGACAAGGCCGAAGATCAGGCTCGGCATGAGTTCCCGCAGACTCACCGCATAGGGAAGGATCAGCGCGGCCACCGAGGCGACGAAAAGCGCGATGAAGACATTGCTGCCGAGGATGTTTCCCAGGCCGACGTCGTGCTGAACCCGAAGGCGCACGATGAGGGTCGTCGCCAAATCCGGCGTCCCGGTGGCCACTGCGACGACCACCGCACCGACCATGAAAGGACTCCAGCCAAGTGACTGCGCGACACCCTTGCCGCCTAACACCACGAACTGTGCTGCCGCCATGAGCAGTGCCAGTCCTGCCACCACTTGCACCGCGATCTTGAGCCTTGATGCCTGGCCTGCTTCGATCACTTTCTCCTTGTTCCTTGCCCGATGCCGTCGTGCACGGCGCACCACCATTGCCAGCCATGTTGCGAACAGTCCCACCAGCACCAGCGCATCAAGGCGAGAGAACCATCCATCCCAAAGCACCGCCGCCATGATAAACGGCATCACAAGAGCACGGGCCCAGTCACGCCGAACACCGCGATCTTCTGCCTTCATGTCGGAGAGCGACAACACGAGGGCGAGCCGCCGAACTAAGTCAGAATCACACCGGCTAGCAGCAGGGGAACGGAGGTAATCACGGAGCGGCAGGCTCCGGACAATCCTTCATCAAACGCTGCGATGAATCGACTCGTCGACGAGCAAACCACTTCCGAATCTCCTCGGTACAAAGCACGCTGCTGGCAACGGCGCCGATGAGGAAGAAATGCGACAACGTGATCGGCACGGTGTGAAAGAGTTTGTTCATCGGTGCGGTGTAAACGACGCCGAGCTGGAGCAGATTTGCCAGCAAGAGTCCGCCGAGCAGCCACGGGTTCTTGAGGAAGCCGAAGCGCAACACAGACCGGGTTGCGCTCTCACAGTTCAGGACATTGAACCACTGGCACACGGCGAGAAGAGTGAAGGTCTCGGTCTGCACGACAGCAAAGGGGGCGCCTGTGGAAAGCCGCCAGATGAAGTAGCCCAGTGTGGCCGCGACGGAGGTGGGCACCATGACTGCCATGCGGCGCACCATCGTCCGGGTGATGAGCGGTTCGCTGGTGCGGATTGGCTTGCGCTGCATCTCGTCACCCTCGGGGCCTTCCATCACGAGATTGAGCGTGAGCGTGCCTTCAGTGACCAGATTGATCCAAAGGATCTGCACGGCCGCCAGCGGCAGCGGATAGCCAAACAACAAGGCACCCAGCAGAATCAGAACTTCATCAATCGAGGTGGCGAACAGGAAAAGCAGCAGCTTCTGAATATTGCCGTAAACGAGCCGCCCCTGCTCCACGGCTTTCACGATGGTGGCGAAATTGTCATCGGTGATGATGATCTTTGCAGCGCCCTTCGCTACCTCGGTTCCGGTGATGCCCATGGCAACACCGACATCCGCGCGGGCAAGTGCTGGCGCGTCATTCACGCCGTCGCCAGTCATCGCGACCACATGGCCCTGCGATTGCAGCGCTTCCACGATTCGGAGTTTCTGCTTCGGCAGCACTCGAGCGAAAACGGCGATTTGGCCGATCTCCGCGTTGAGGTCCTTTTCGGACATCGCTTCCAACTCGCGTCCATCCACCGCACGATCTGCATCCGTAGCCATTCCCAACATGCGGGCGATGGAGAGGCCTGTGGCTTTATGATCGCCCGTCACCATCATGGGCCGGATGCCAGCCGCCCGACATTCGGCAACGGCGACTTTGGCCTCCGCCCGAGGCGGGTCCATCTGGCCGATGAGACCGAGGAAAACGGCCCGCCCTTTGAACTGATCAAAGCCTGCGTCTTCATCGATCTCGGCGTCATCTACCATCGCCAAGGCAAGCAGGCGCAGGGACTGAATCGCCATTTCTTCGGCAGCTTTGAGAGCTTGCTGGCGGGCCTCTGCATCAATCGGCAGCACTTGGTCTCCGTGCCGGACATGACCACAGAGCGGCAGAAGTATCTCCGGCGCGCCTTTGATGAAAACTCGATTCGGCTTGTGCGTGTGACCATGCTGCGTGGCCATGAGCTTGGTTGCAGAATCAAAGGGAATTTCAGAGCGCCGCGCCCACGCTTGACGTAGCGGCGTCGGCTCAATGCAACCCTTTAAAGCAACCGTGAGCAATGCAGACTCCGTGGGATCGCCCAGCGAGCGCCATCGTGTCTCCCCAGAGGTCGGCGGCACGAGTTGGGAATCATTGCAAAGCGCGCCACCTTCGAGGACGAGGCGCAGCGCGGAGTCGTTCACGGGCGAGAGATCACGGCCATCGCAAGACAGCGTTCCTTCCGGGGAGTAGCCTGAGCCTGAGACTTCAACCTTGCGACCGCCAGGCAACCAAAAGGTGGTGACGGTCATTTCATTCTTGGTCAATGTCCCGGTCTTGTCCGAGCAGATGACGTTCGTGCAGCCAAGCGTCTCCACCGCCGCGAGCCTGCGCACGATCGCTCCTTTGCCGGCCATGCGCTGCATCCCCACCGCCAAGGCGATCGTCAATGCCACGGGCAACCCTTCCGGCACCAGCGAAACCATTTGGCTGATGGCCACCATCAGAATATCCGCCATCGGCATGCGACGCAGCATTCCCGCTCCCATCACGAGTGCCACCATCACCCCGGAGGCCACCACCAGTTGGCGTCCAAACTGATTCATCCGCACTTCGAGAGGCGTCTTCGGCTCCACCGCGCCCGTCGTCATGTGGGCGATCTTACCGACCTCAGTGGACAAGCCCGTTGCCACAACCACTGCCTTGGCGCGACCGGAGGTGATGTGAGTGCCGGAAAAAACCATGTTCACACGATCCGCAAGCAGGGTGTCATCGGGCAGAAGCTCAATGTGTTTCTCAACCGGCATTGATTCGCCTGTTAGCGCCGCCTCGGCGGCTTCCAGTGCTGCCACCTCAAGCAGTCGCGCGTCACCAGCCACGGCATCTCCAGCAGCCAGCAGCATGATATCTCCTGGAACAAGATCGCTCGCGGCAATCATCTGCTCCTCTCCAGCGCGCAGCACACGCACTTGGGCGGTGGAAAGTTTGCGCAGTGACGCCATCGAGCGCTCCGCACGACGCTCCTGAATGGCACCGATGATCGAATTGACCAGCACGACGATCAGAATGACCAACGCATCCTCACGTTTTCCCAACACAAACGCCAGGACGGCAGCGGCGAAAAGAATGTAAATCAGCGGACTGGCGAACTGCCACAGAAATACCCGCCACACAGGTTTCTTCTCGTCTACGGGCAAGGTGTTCCTGCCGTGTTTTCCCAGGCGGTTAGAGACCTCGACCTGAGAAAGTCCGCGAGCGGGATCGGTGCCAATTTCCTCGCAGGCAGAGGCGGAAGACAAGTGATGCCAAGGTGTGATGAGTGGAACTGAGGTCATAAGCTGAGCTTGGTGGTTGAAGACAGCCAGGCCGCCAAGTGCTCTGACACGGATGCCCTGCCTTCACGGATGCATAAAACACCGACCACAAGATGAACGACGTACCTCCACACTGGCTGTGCGCCCTTGTTTGAGTTGGCTGTCTCTGAGGTGGTCCCATAGTCGTGGTAGCTCAGCACCACATCGGTGCCATCCATTGCGAACCCGAAATACACGCTTTCTTCGGGTTGGGCTTCGAAGAGGGAAACGGTGATGCTGGAATCGAGCATGGCTATTGTTGGACAGTTTTACTTGATGGGTTCATGCCATCCAAGAAGCCGCAGCGCATTCAACACGACCACAACGGTGCTCCCTTCGTGCGCAATCACCGTTACACTCAAAGGGATGACGCCAAATCCTGAGGCAATCAGGAGGAGGCCGATGACACCGAGCGCGATCACGAGGTTCTGGCGGATGATGCGGGCGCTGGCGCGGCTCAGGCCGATGGCAAAGGGCAGCTTGCCGAGATCATCTCCCATCAGGACGACGTCGGCGGTTTCCAAGGCGACAGCGGTGCCGCCCGCGCCCATCGCAACGCCGACGGTGGCCGCTGCCAGCGCAGGAGCATCGTTCACGCCATCGCCAATCATCGCGATGACGCCGTGTGCATGCTGGAGTTCTTGGATCAAGGCCAGCTTGTTTCCCGGCATCAACTCTGCACGCACATCGGTGATGCCGATATGCTCTGCGACACGATGGGCCACGCAGGAGTTGTCGCCGGTGAGCATGATCAAACGTTCGATGCCCTGCGCTCGCAAACGTTGCATCACCTCTTTGACCAAGGCGCGTGGCTCATCCGCTAGGGCGATGACGCCGATGAACTTGCCCGCGCGGCGAATGATCACCGTGGTTTGGCCGTCGCCTTCGAGCTTGGCAATCGTGTCGGCAAGCGGCTGGCCCTTTTCGGCCGCAGGATCTCCATCAAAGGCCCGCATGGCTCCGACGAGGACTTCCACGCCTTCGAACTGCGCCTGGATACCTTTGCCTGCGAGGTTTTGAATCTCGGCGGCCGAGGAGAAAGTGATATTCCGCTCTTTTGTGGTCTTCACGATGGCTGCGGCCAGCGGATGACTGGATTGTTCTTCGACCGCAGCGGCGATGCGCAGCACCTCGACTTCGGGAGTGCCTTCAAAGCCAATCACTTTTGTAACGGCGAAACGGCCCGTGGTAAGCGTGCCGGTTTTGTCCAGCGCCACGGTCTTCAAGTTTCCGAGATTCTCCAAATGGACACCACCATTGATCAGGACCCCACGACGCGCCGCCTGGGCGATGCCCGCGAGCACGGCAGCGGGCGTGCCGATGGCCAGCGCGCACGGTGATGCAGCCACGAGCAACAACCTGCCGCGATACAAACTCGCGCTCCAGGTCCAGCCAAACACAAGCGGTAGCAGCGTGATGACAAGCACCGTGCCGATGAGCACCGCTGGCACAAAACGACGCGCAAACGTTTTCGTGAAGCGCTGCGTCGGGCTTTTATGTTCCTGCGCCTCGGCGATGAGCTGCATCACGCGGGCGAGCGTGTTATCCCGCGCCAGCCGGGTCATGCGCACATCCAGCGCGTTGTCTTGATTGATGGTGCCAGCAAAGACTTCATCGCCGGGCGTGCGCTCCACGGGAACGCTCTCGCCCGTGATCGCACTTTGATCGATGCTGCTCTCGCCAGCCGTGATGACGCCATCTACCGGCACGCGTTCGCCGGGTTTTACGACAACGACATCATCGACAGCGAGCTGTTCCACTGGCCCTTCTTCGAGCCTGTCACCGCGCTTCGTGAAGGCTGTGCGGGGCATGAGTTTCCCGAGAACGCCGACGGCATCGCGAGCGCGATCTATCGCGTAGATTTCACCCGCATGGCCGAGCGAGAAAAGAAACAGCAGAAACGCTCCCTCCGCCCATTCGCCGAGCAAGGCTGCACCTGCCGCTGCCGCAATCATCAGCAGGTCGATCTCAAATTTGCCACGAAACAGCGCGGGCAATGCCGCACGGGCCACATCGTAGCCGCCTGCCAAATAGGACAAAAGGTAAAACCCAAGTGCCACCGATGAGGGAAGGTTCAGGAATTTTACGCCGATGAATCCGAGTATTAGACCAAGCCCGGCGACACTGACGGTCAGCACCACCCAGCGCTCCTGCATCCAGTGAGGAAGAAACTGCGGGGCAAAGCCTTGATCAGGGTCCGGTTCGGTTTTCATGTGGGAGGATTCAAGGCGTGCCTGTCAGTTTGTTCAGTCCCCGGCAATTGCTCGGGCACGTCGACACGCGCTACGCCGATGCGGCTGTCGGCCATGCCGTAGTAAATGTCGAAGCGGTCCGGTTGGCCGAGATCATCACGACGGTCGACGCCGGTGGGGAAGACGACGTTCGGAACGATGCCGTGGCGTTCCTCATGCAGCAGTGGCGTTAGCGCAGGCTCGGCGGAGCGATAGCGGATGAGGTGAGGCTGCTCTATGGCGAGGATCATGACGCCTGCGGAGTAGCACAGCGGATGCTTGGGACCTCCCGGCACATCCACTTCATGCACGCCGTGATAGACGATCATCCAGCCATGGCGCGTGAGTATGGGCGGTGTGCCGCCACCGATCTTCAGCCTCTCCCACGGATAAGTAGGCGTGGCCAGCCGGTGATGTGAATTGAAGAGACCCGGGTGCTGCGGATCACAACGGCCCTCCGGCATCGGGCAATACGAAATCCAGATGCTTTCGTGATCAAGATCGAGATCCAGGTCATCCGTCCTGCCCAGGGTTTCCTCAGGCCGGGTGCCAGGAAAAATGTGGCCGATGCATGAGTGCCATCTGCATCTTCCCGGCATGATTCGGGATGGCGACGGGAAAGAAACTCGCGTCCTTGTTATCCACATGATCGAAGTCGATGCCGCGATACGGCTCGAACTGCACCAGCCCCATTCGCTGCCAGTGAAACAAGTCCGCCGACACCGCCACAGCAATGCGCGGCCCGAGCGTGGTGCGGGCCGTATAGGTCATCACATAGCGTTGGATCAGCTGGATGAAGGTGATGCGCGGATCCTCGCATCCACCACCACCATGCGGCAGCAGTTCATAGTCCGTCTCAGGCTCCAGGGCGATGCCGAGCCGCTCCACTCCAATGGGATCACCCGCTGCATTGAAGAGGACACGCGCGATTCCGATGCGTGAATAATTCCCCGCCGCGACCAGCCTGGGAAACAGATAGAGCTGGCCATCTGCACCACGCACTGCAGCTGGATTCAGCACGCCCTCGACCTCGTGCTCGTTGCCAGCCTCTGGCTCCATGACCACACCCAGCCGCTGCATTTGGAAAGGGGTAGGTGGGTTACTTTTTGGCAACATGTTCCCGTGAGATGTCAAAGCGGTCTAGGTTCATCACCATGTTCCAGGCGGCGGCAAAGTCGGTGACAAACTTCTGTTGGGCGTCGGCACTAGCGTAGGCTTCTGCGATGGCACGGAGTTGTGAATTCGAACCAAACACGAGATCCACTGACGTGGCGGTCCACTTGATCTCACCCGTCTTGCGGTCGCGGCCTTCGAAGAAATACTCGCACTTGGGCGACCTTTTCCACTCTGTGCTCATGTCCAGGAGGTTCACAAAGAAGTCGTTGCTCAAGGACTCTTGCTGCTTGGTAAAGACTCCAAGTTCTGGAACGCCGACGTTGGTATTCAGCACCCTCATGCCACCGATGAGCACGGTCATCTCGGGAGCGGTGAGCGTTAGCAGTTGTGCACGATCAATTAGCGTCTCTGGCGCAGGCCGGTCGAGTTCGTGACCGAGGAAGTTACGGAAGCCATCTGCCATTGGTTCGAGAACAGCGAAGGCAGCAACGTCGGTCATCTCTTGGGATGCGTCTGTCCGTCCCGGTGAGAATGGGACGATGAGTTCATGTCCTCCGTTTTTCGCAGCAACTTCGACAGCGGCGCACCCGCCCAGCACGATCAAATCAGCGAGCGAGACCTTCTTGCCGTCGCTCCGTGTAGAATTGAACTCCTTCTGTATGTTCTCAAGGATCGGCATGATCTTCGCGAGTTCGGCTGGCTGGTTGACCTCCCAGTCCTTCTGCGGTGCGAGGCGAATGCGCGCTCCGTTGGCTCCTCCACGATTGTCGCTGCCACGGAAGGTGGAAGCCGATGCCCAGGCGGTTGATACGAGTTGGGAGATTGACAGTTTCGACGCTAGCAACTTTACCTTGAGGGCGACGATGTCCTTGTCCCCGATCAGCGGATGATCAACAGCGGGCACGGGGTCCTGCCACAACTGCGGCTCTGCCACCAAAGGCCCGAGGCATCTCGATACAGGACCGAGGTCGCGGTGCGTGAGCTTATACCACGCCTTGGCGAACGCCTTCTGAAACAGCTCCGGGTTCTCATGGAAGTGCTTCGAGATCTTCGCATAAACGGGATCCATTTTTAGCGACATATCCGTCGTGAACATCATCGGTGGGTGACTCTTCAGCGGATCGTGAGCATCGGGAACGGTGCCCTTGGCTGCGCCATCTTTGGGTGCCCACTGCGAGGCTCCTGCCGGGCTTTTCACAAGCACCCATTCGTTGCCTAACAAGGTGTCGAAATAGCGATTCGACCATTTTGTGGGCGTGGTGTTCCAGGCACCTTCGAGGCCGCTGGTGATCGTGTCGCCCGCGTTGCCTTTTCCAAACGTGTTCTTCCAGCCGAGGCCTTGTTGTTCAATGGGTGATCCCTCGGGCTCGGGACCAACGTTACCTTCCGGTGTGGCTGCTCCGTGCGCTTTACCGAAGGTGTGTCCTCCAGCAATGAGCGCTACGGTTTCCTCGTCATTCATCGCCATGCGTGCAAAGGTTTCCCGAATATCCTTGGCTGCGGCAAGTGGATCAGGTTTGCCATTCGAGCCTTCCGGATTCACATAGATCAATCCCATCTGAACGGCACCGAGAGGATTCTCCAGTTTCCTGTCACCGGTATAACGTTTGTCGCCCAGCCACTTGCTCTCAGGGCCCCAATAGATGTCCTCCTGCGGTTCCCACACGTCCTCGCGACCTCCTGCGAATCCGAACGTTTTGAATCCCATGGACTCGAGCGCGCAATTGCCCGTGAACACGATCAGATCCGCCCATGAAATTTTTTGACCATACTTCTGCTTGATCGGCCAGAGCAGGCGACGCGCCTTGTCGAGGCTCGCATTGTCCGGCCAACTGTTCAGCGGCGCGAAACGCTGGGTGCCGTCAGAAGCGCCACCTCGACCATCTGAGACGCGATATGTCCCCGCACTGTGCCACGCCATGCGGATGAAAAATGGACCATAGGTTCCGTAATCAGCCGGCCACCAGTCCTGTGAGGTGGTCATCAGAGTCGTGATGTCCTGCTTCAGGGCATCCAGATCGAGCGTGTTGAACTCCTTGGCATAATTGAAATCAGCACGCAACGGGTTCCCTTTGGCGCTGTTCTGGTGAAGGATGCTCAGCCGCAGCATGTCCGGCCACCAGTCGCCATTGGACATCGCCCCGGCGGCTGTGTTTCGATTGGGGCCTGCCTGCACGCCCATGACCGGGCATTTGCTCATGGCATCAGCGGCTTTGTCGGGCGGGGATTGGGCGAGCGCTAGGCTTCCACTGAGAGTCAGTAGAAGACTCAAGCGGGGTAATGATTTCGTAATGCGTGGGTTTTTCATGATCTATGTCAGTTTCGTTTCGTTGCTTTTGATTCAGTGGTTCACCATTTTACGCGACAGGGGTTTCCCCTGGCTATGGGGTGTAAACCCCATTCACAGGTTTCCTCAGGGGCCATCGCGTTCGACCTCGTACTCGTTGCCAGATGCCGGCTCCATGACCACACCCAGTCGCTGCATCGAAAAGGGTGGCAGGCGTGGTCCATTTCTAGGGTTCTTCTTTGCGCACTCTTCATCGGTCGCGGTCATGGTGAAGAGTGACACCGAGAAGGCATCTGCGGCTTCAATCATCGTCATCGCCCTTCTTGCCACCACCCGATTCGTTTTCACCGAGTTGCAGAGTTACTCCGATGCCGGGCAATTGGACGGTGGCTGCTTTTGGATCGTGATTGGCAAACAACACGGCAATCCAGAGCCCGGCACCGATCAGGAGGATCACTCCCCCGACAGTATGGGCTTATGCAATGGCGTCCTCCGGCTTACCCGTTTTCTTGCCTGTGACCATGGCGAGCGATATATTCTCCCGATGCCGGAATGTGTGCCAGCCAAGACCAACAAGGTGCATCGCTATCAACGCCACCAAACCCCAGGCGAAGGCTTCGTGAAGTTCCTCGATGCTCTCTCCCCCGTATCCGATGCCCGATAGGAACAACGTGGGAACGAGCAGAAACATGAGCACGGCGGCGGTCGCTGAGCCGGGATTGTTTCCTGCATAGAGCTTGGTCTTGGAGACCGCCTCGCTGATCATGTAGATGACGACCTCAGCGGGACGGACGGGATAGCTGGAGAACCGCGAGTAGCGTGATCCCACCACCCCCATCACGATCCGCACCACGAGCAAGAACATCGCGACGATGCCAAAGATCATGTGCAGTTGGTAAAGAGGCTGTTCATCATCCGCCAGGAATCCGATGCCAATGGAAGCGGTGAGTGAGGCGGCGAAGGCCCAGTGAAACAGGCGGGCGGGAATGTCCCAAACGAGGATCTTATTCATGGCTGGCTGGGTTGTAGTTCGTCGTAGCGGAAGCGAATGATGGCTTGGATTTGTATCCTCGGCTGCGCGGGGATTGTGAATCTATCCGATTCACTGGCCGGTCAGTTTTTTGAACGGGAGATTTCATCTGTGTAACCCCATGGAATCTTCTTTCTCTAGAATGACGAGGCGGGCTTTCAGCACGGTGTCTGGAGTGAGCGAGATGCTGTCGATGCCTTGCTCGACGAGGAACTGGGCGAACTCGGGGTAATCACTGGGGGCCTGGCCGCAGATGCCGATCTTGCGGCCTTTGGCGCGGCAGGTTGCGATGACTTGGGCGATCATCTTCTTAACCGCTGCATTTCGTTCATCAAAGATGGGCGCGACGATTTCGCTGTCGCGATCCACACCGAGGATAAGCTGCGTAAGGTCGTTGGAGCCGATGCTGAAGCCGTCGAAGAAATCCGCGAACTCCTCGGCGAGGATGACGTTGCTAGGGATCTCGCACATGACGTAAATCTCCAGTCCTTCCTTCCCGCGCTTGAGTCCGTGCTTCTCCATCTCTGCCTGCACCTTGCGGCCTTCATCGAGCGTTCGGCAGAAAGGGATCATGAGCTTCAAATTGGTGAGGCCCATCTCATCGCGCACTTTTTTCACGGCGCGGCACTCCAGCGCGAAGCCAGCCTGATAACGCGGGTGGTAATATCGACTCGCGCCACGGAAGCCGAGCATCGGATTCTCCTCCGCAGGCTCGTAGGCCTTGCCGCCGATGAGATTGGCATACTCGTTCGTTTTGAAGTCGCTGAGGCGCAGGATAACATCCTTTGGGTAAAACGCGGCGGCGATCATGGCGATGCCTTGCGCGAGTTTATCGATGAAGAACTGCGGCTTGTCGGTGTAGCCTGCGGTGAGCTTCTCGATCTCTGCTTTGGCAGTGGCATCGGCGAGCTGTGCGAAGTTGATCAACGCGAGCGGATGGATCTTGATGTAGGTGTTGATGATGAACTCCATCCGCGCGAGACCCACGCCATCATTCGGGATGAAGGAGAGCGCGAAAGCCTCCTCGGGATTGGCGAGATTCATCATCACCTTCGTGCGCGGCTTGGCGAGGGCCTTCAAATCGGTGCGCTGCACTTCAAAGGGCATCTCACCTTCATAAACAAAGCCGGTGTCGCCCTCCGCGCAGCTCACGGTGACAATCTGGCCGTCCTTCAGTGCCTCGGTGCCGTACTCGGTGCCAACGATGGCTGGCACGCCGAGTTCGCGGCTGACGATGGCCGCATGGCAGGTGCGCCCACCACGATCGGTGATGATGCCTGCGGCCTTCTTCATGATGGGCTGCCAGTCGGGATCGGTCTTGTCGGTGACGAGCACTTCGCCCTGCTGAAACTGGCCGATGAACTCGGCGCTCTTGATGACACGCACTCGCCCAGTGGCGATCTTTGCACCGACACTGCGACCGCTGGTCAGCACGGTGCTGCGCTTGCTCAAAACATAGGATTCGAGCACGTCGAGATCCTTGCGCGCCTGCACGGTCTCAGGCCGCGCCTGCACGATGAACAACTCACTGGTGATGCCATCCTTGGCCCATTCCAGGTCCATCGGCGCATGCTGGCCGCGCTTCGCCGAGTAGTGATCTTCGACGATGCAGGCCCAGCGGGCGAGTTCGAGCACTTCGTCATCGGTGAGCGCGAGTTTGGCGCGATCCGCCGGTGCCACGGGGATGTTTTTCACCATCTTCCCGCCACCGGAGTCATAGACTAGTTTGAACTCCTTGCTGCCCACCGTCTTTTGCAATACAGGCCGATGCCCAGTCTTCAGCGTGGGTTTGAAAACCAGAAACTCATCCGGCGTGACGGAGCCCTGAACCACATTTTCGCCG
The DNA here is from genome assembly GCA_943333275.1 of Akkermansia muciniphila. Taxonomy (GTDB): domain Bacteria; phylum Verrucomicrobiota; class Verrucomicrobiia; order Verrucomicrobiales; family V1-33; genus JAGNEJ01. The sequence goes on along the minus strand of CALQSQ010000066.1, from coordinate 3,814 downwards.
AGGCCATAGGCGGCACTGATCATCACGGCATCGCGGAAGCCCGTTTCGGTATCGATAGTGAACATGACACCGGAGCAGGCGAGATCGGAGCGCACCATGCGCTGCACGCCGATGCTGAGCGCGACCTTGAAATGATCGAAGCCCTTGTCCACGCGGTAGCTGATGGCGCGGTCGGTGAAGAGCGAGGCAAAGCAGCGCTTACACGTCTCCAGCAACGCTGCGGTGCCGTGGACGTTCAGGTAGGTCTCCTGCTGCCCGGCAAAGCTCGCGTCGGGAAGATCTTCGGCGGTTGCGGAGGAACGCACCGCGACATCCAATGGCGCTGCGCTGCTACCATGCAGCTCGCGATACGCCGTGGTGATCAGCTCCTGCAAATCGGTAGGCAGTGTGGCATTCAGGATGGCCTGACGCACCGACTGTCCGCGCGTGCTGAGGTTCGCCATGTCGCGTGTGTCGAGATCAGCGAGCGTGGCGCGGATGCTCTCATCAATGCCAGCCTCGCGAATGAAATGCCGGTAGGCATCCGCCGTGATGGCGAATCCATCAGGCACCTTCACGCCCTTGGCGGTGAGCTCGCGCACCATCTCGCCGAGGGAGGCATTTTTGCCGCCGACCAACGGGACATCGTCGATGGTGATGTCGGTGAACCATTTGATGAAAGGGGAGGCTGGGGATGTTTTCATGAGGGGTTCGGTTGCTTCACAGGGTCGTTCCGAACAAAGCTCCGACGGCAGCGGTGAGGGCCATGGCCAGCGCGCCCCAAAAAGTCACACGGATGACGGACTTGCCGATGGATGAACCTCCTGCGTGTGCGGCCACCGCACCCAACAGAGCAAGAAATAGCAACGAACTGCCGGAAACCGCCCAAGTCAGCGCAGCACGCGGCACGAAGAAGACCAGCAGCAGTGGCAATACCGCACCGATTGTAAAACTGCCCGCTGACGCAAAGGCTGCCTGCACGGGCCGTGCGCTCAACGTGTCGGAGATGCCCAGTTCATCCCGGGCGTGGGCACCGAGTGCGTCTTTGGCCGTTAGTTGAGTGGCCACCTGTTTAGCGAGGTCAGGTTCGAGTCCACGGGTGACGTAGATGGCGGCGAGTTCGCTGTGTTCGTTGTCAGCGTCCGTAGCCAGCTCTTGTCGCTCACGCTCCAAATCCGCACCCTCGGTGTCGGATTGCGAACTGACGGAGACATATTCGCCAGCAGCCATGGACATAGCGCCAGCCACAAGACCAGCCAGTCCGGCGACCAGCACGCTGCTGCGAGTGGCGTCTGCAGCGGCTACGCCAACAATCAAGCTGGCGGTGGAAACGATGCCGTCATTGGCACCGAGCACGGCGGCACGAAGCCAGCCAACGCGGTGTGTTCGATGTCTTTCAGAGTGTCTCATGGTGGATGCTGATGGTTATGATTGTAGGGATTTGAGATTCGAGGACGCCAGCCGAGCGAGCGCATCAGGTCCGATGGGTTCCTCGGCCCGCCAGGGTAGCCAAGTAGTGCGTTTGGCTTGTTTTTCGACGACCTCCTCGATGTAGCGATGCTCGGCGTGTTCGCGGCATTGCAGCAAAGGATCACAGGAGCCGCTTTGGAGCAGGCTTTGATTGATGACCCACGCGTAGGGCTCGATGCGGGCACGGCGGAGATCGTTCTGAAGCGCGGCGGCCTCATGCACGGGCGTCGCTTCCGGCAGCGTGACGAGCAGGATATGCGTGAAGGCCGGATCTCGCAGGTGTTCGAGGAGTTTGAGCACTTCCTCGGGCTGCGTGTTGCGGGCCTGGCGTTCGAGTTCGCGCTGGTAAGCCTGGCTGGAATCGAGAAGCAGCAGGGTGTGGCCGGTGGGCGCGGTGTCGAGCACGACGAAGCGTTTCGTGCCCTGGCCGACTTCGCGGGCAAAGGCGCGAAACACGGCGATCTCCTCAGTGCAGGGCGAGCGGAGGTCCTCTTCGAGCAAGGAACGGCCTGCGGCATCCATTTGTGTTCCTTGCTTCGCCATGACCTCGGCGGTGTAGGCGGCGGTTTCGGCAATGGGGTCGATTTTGCTCGTCGTGAGCCCTTCCACCTGCCCGGCGAGCGTTTGCGTGATGTGCGCTGCGGGATCCGTGGTGCTGAGGTGGACGCTGTGACCACGCTTCGCGAGCAGCACGGCGATGGCTGCGGCGACGGTAGTCTTTCCAACGCCGCCCTTGCCCATCGTCATGATGACGCCGTGACCTTGCGGCTCGATGCCGCTGACGAGGTCGGCGAGGCTTTGCATGCTCGGTGGCCGCCATGGTGAGAAACCCGCGCTCATAACCACATCGGCTTCATCGCTCAAAAGAACCTTCAAGCCGCTGATGCCGAGGATGTTGATGGAGCGCAGCGGCACAATGAAAGCCGGCATGCTGTCGATGAAGGCCTGCGCCGCTTGCATGGCGGCCTGACCACGCTGCTGCATGGCTTGTGCAGTGAGATCCTGCGGGCATTTCGTTTCAAAAACGCCGTTGATGACGAGGCATTGATTTGCCACGCCGATCGCTCGCAGCTCCTTAGAGGTGCGTTCGGCCTCGCGTAGCGCGGAGAGCTGCGGACGGCTCACGAGCACGAGCGTCGTGGCGGAGGCATCCCCCAGCGTATTGACGGTGGCTTCATAAATGACGCGTTGCTTTTCTAAACCCGCTAGCGGTCCGAGACAGGACGTGCCGCTGGTGTTGTTGTCGAGAAACTGATCCCATGCTTTCGCCAAACTCATCAGGCGCAGCGTGTGGCCGGTCGGCGCGGTGTCGAAAATCACATGATGATAGTCCTTCACGGCCTCGGGGTTGCCAATCAGCCCCGAGAACTCGTCAAAGGCCGCGATCTCGACGGTGCAGGAGCCGGAAAGCTGCTCCTCCATGCTGCGTAGCGCCGTCTCGGGAAGCAGGCCGCGCATGGGACCGATCAAGCGTTCGCGATATGCCGCAGCAGCCTCGACGGGGTTGATATTCATGGCATCCAGCCCCGGCGCACCCGCGATTGGCGTGGGGTGGTTCGTGAGTTTTGTTTCCAGCACCTCGTCGAGGTTTGACGCCGGATCAGTGCTCACCAGCAGCACGCGGTTGCCCGACTCGACGAGTTTCAAGGCCGTGGCACAGGACAACGAGGTCTTCCCCACGCCGCCCTTGCCGGTGAAAAAGAGAAAGCGTGTCGATTTGGCGGCATCGGGCTGGTAAGGGGGCAGTTTCATGATGTCTCCTTCTCTTTGCCAAGTGCCACGCGGAACCAATGCGGGCGTTCGTCCTTGGTTGGGTAGCGGCCTTTGAGATGCACCTCGCCATCCCAGAAAATGAGCGGCAGCGCCACTGCCCCTTCTTTTTCCAGTAAGGCCTTCACGACTGAATTTTGGACAAAGGCCATCGGTTGCTGGCCGAGGTTGTAGCGTTCGATTTTGATGTCATGCGTGCCGAGCTGTGAAAGCATTGCAGCGAAGTTCACGAGGTCGGGATCGATATTCGGCCCGCAGATGCCGGTGGAGCAGCACATGGGAGGATCATAGACCTGGATGGTTTTCATTGGGGTGTGAGGAGTAAAGTATTGGGTTGGCGGGTGTGCTACAATGGGGTGTATGCCCCATCCGCTGAAAACCAAACTACGGGGTATTTTGGCCAAGTAAAGAGCACGCCCTATGAATGAATTGCGATTCTAGCGCACACTTAGGAGCCTGTTGAAAAACCCCTGCTAACATCATTCAGCAATCGACTTGAGGCGATGCTGTGCTAAGAACTGCAGCATGAGGAAATTTCGCCGTCGAGACGAACAAATCAATCAGCAGGAACTCTGGGTGCGGCCACAGGAATTGG